>NZ_JBSHBL010000068.1:0-55204 GCF_053611985.1 Streptomyces sp. NPDC054770 | reverse complement strand
GCAGTTCCCCGCGCCCCTAAAAGAAGGGCCGTGGCAGTGCGCCACGTCAGGGGCGCGGGGAACTGCGCGACAAGCCACCGACAACGGTCGGCCGCCCACTTGCCGCACACCCCGAGCTCTCAGGCGCCCCGGCCCTGAACCTCCCGCACATGACGCGCGATGAGCGCATAGACCTCCCGCGCCCTCACATCGTCCTTGCCGTCATACCCGTGATCCACCCCGGCCACCTCGTGGTGCTCCACCAGCGCCCCCACGGCCCCCAGCCGCGAGGCATACCGCTCACCCTCCGCCCTCAGCAGGTCGAACTCGGCCGTGATCACCAGCGCCGGGGCGATCCCCGTCAGATCGGCGGTGTCGGACGGGTGCGCGGGGGAGACCAACGGGTCGGCACGCCGCTTCGGCTCCGGGACGTACGCCGTGTCGAACACCTCGGCCATCCAGGGCCGCAGCACCGGCCTGGCGACGGCGGCCCGCTTGTCGCTCGCGGCCGTCGCCAGGTCCAGCGGGGGATAGTGCAGGACCTGGAGGGCGATCGAGGGGCCGCCCTCGGCCAGCGCCTGCCGGGCCACCGCCGCCGCGAGCCCGCCGCCCGCGCTCTGTCCGCCGACGGTCAGCCGGGCGCCGTCCCAGCCCTGTTCGGCCGCGTGTTCGGCGACCCAGCGGACCACCTCGTAAGCCTGGCGCGGCGGAGCCGGGAAGGGATGCTGCGGGGCGACGACGTAGTCGACGTTGACCACGGCCACCCCGGCCTCGGCGGCGAGGAACCGGCAGAGCGGGTCGTCGAGTTCGGTCAGCGACATGACGTAGCCGCCGCCGTGGAAGTTCACGTGCACCGGGGGAGCGGGATCCGTGGTCGCCGGCAGGTACACCGTGGCGCGGGCCGGCGCGACGGCCGTCGGGATGGTCAACGCCCGCACCGTGCGGGGGAGTTCGGGGAACCGGGCGTGCGAGGCGGCGTCGGAGCCCGGACCGCTCGGGCGCCTGCTCGCGAGCAGCGTCAGCCGCTGCATGGTCTTCGCGGCGAGCACGGCGACCGAAGGGCGGGCCAGGAGGGACATACGGCTCCGATCGGGAGGGGCATGTGCTGCGGGTCGCAGCTGCCGGCCGAGCGACGGACCGACCATCAGGAATCCTGGTGATCGTCGGGTGACGATAACCCCCGCTCCGATCGCGGTGTCAAGCCCCGCGCCGGATCAGTGCGGGTGCCGGCCCGGCCCGTCGTGGTCGTCGGGCGGGTGGCCGCAGGGGCCGTGTGCGGGCGGCGCTACCGGTATCCCGGTGGCCTTGTGGGCGGTCACGCATGCGACGAACTGGGCGCCGTCGATCATGTGCTCGCTGTCGGACGCGGCCTCGGCGAGGCTCGTGCAGGACAGCGCCAGCAGCGCGGCGCCCGCGACCAGCGGCAGCGCGCGGCGCGGTGGCGGCGGGGCGAGCAGCGCCCGGACGCGTTGGGGCACCGCGCCCCCGGTCGCCGCGAGCGTGGCGCGGCCCGGGGCCTTGGCCGAGGCGAGGGCCGCCCGGCCCACCGCGCGCGCCACGACCGTACGGTCCCCGAGGCGTGCCGCGGCCTCCTCGTCGGCCCAGCGCTCCAGCATGAAACCGCCGGTGTCGGCGAGCGGCCGCAGCAGGGGGCAGGTGGCCGCGGTGAGCCGCCAGGCGGTCTGGAAGAGATGGTGGCGGGCGCGCAGATGGGCCCGCTCGTGCGCGAGCAGCGCCTCCCGCTCGGCGTCGCCGAGACAGCGCAGCATCCCGTGCGAGACCACGATCCGGCCCGGCGCCCCCGGCAGCGCGAAGGCGTGCGGCGACGCGTCGTCGAGCACGGCCAGCTCCAGGTCCCCGGGCAGCCGTGCGCACTCCCGGCGCGCCCACAGCAGATGCCGTACCTGGCGTGCGGCGGCGACCGCGAGGCCGGTGAGGGAGGCGAGCAGGGCGACCGTCGCGATCGCGGACACGGTGAGGTACACGGGGTCGTCCGCGCGCACCGCCGTCACCGACCAGCGGCCCGCCTCGGCGACCTCGGGGATCTGCGCGAGCCCGGTGAACGCCAGCAGCGCCAGCGAGCCCAGCCAGCCGAGCGCCGTCACCAGTGCGCCGCCGGCCAGCGCCCACGCCGCCGGGCGCGGCGCGAACGGCCGGGCCAGCCGGGGCGCGAGCACCGCGAGCACCACGGTGACCAGGAAGGGGACGTAGACGCTGACGGTCATCGGCTCACGGTCCTTCGTCGGCGGGGTGGCCGTCGTGCTCGCCGAGCAGGCGGTGCAGCAACTGCTCGTCCTGCTCGGAGAGTTCGGAGACGAACCGGGTGAGCACGGCCTCCCGGTCGGAACCGCGCTCCAGCAGGGTGTGCATGCGCTGGGCGGTGTCGGACGCCTCGTCCCGCACGGGTGCGTACGCGTAGCCGCGGCCCGCCCGGTGCCGTACCAGCGTGCCCTTGTCGTGGAGCCGGGACAGGATCGTCAGCACCGTCGTGTAGGCGAGGTCCCCCGGCAGCCGTTCCTGGACCTGCCGGGCGGTCAGCGGCCCGGCGGCGGCCCAGAGGGCGGCCAGCACACCGCTCTCCAGCTCACCGCGTGCCCGCCGGCCGGAGGCCTCGCCGGTCTCGTCGTTCCTGCCGTCGCGCACCGTTCACCGTCCCTCAGCAAGCGCTTGAGGTCGCAGCCTACCGGAGGGCTACTACGGCATGTAGAACCACCTTTCGGTCGCCTGTGAGCTGCACCGAAGCGACCTACTACAAGTTGTACGAGATTACCTACTACATGTTGTAGAGTTTCGCCGCTCTCCGCTACCTGCGGAGTCTCTGCGGAGGAACCCACCCATGCCCCACCTCGGAAGTACGGTGCATCTGCGTGCCCTGGCGGCCGCCGCCCTGCGCCCCCGGCCCGTCCGCGCACCCCGGCCCGAGACGCCCGCCGAGCGCGTCGTGATCGTCTCCGCGAGCATCGGCGCGGGCCACGACGGCGCGGCGCGCGAACTGGAACGCCGGCTGACGGCGGCAGGTGTCACGGTCGACCGGTACGACCTGCTCGACCTGCTGCCCGCCCGGCTCGGCCGGGCCGTCCGCGACGGCTACCACCGGATGCTCGTCCGGGCGCCCTGGATCTACCAGCGCGTCTACACCAGCACCGAACGCGCCGGCGGCGGCGGCCCGCTGGCCCGCGCGCTGCTGCGCACCGCCGAGAACCGCATGCTCGACGCCCTCCCCGACGACACCGGCGCCGTCGTCTCCACCTACCCGGGCGCCAGCCGCGTGCTGGGCAGACTGCGGCTGGCCGGCCGCCTCGGCGCACCGGTGTTCACCTACCTCACCGACTTCTCGGTGCATCCGCTGTGGGTGGCCGAGGGCGTCGACGTGCACCTGGCCGCCCATGCCGTGCCCGCGGCGCAGGCCCGCGCTCTCGGCGCCGGGGACGTCCGGGTGAGCGGGCCGGTGGCCGACCCGCGCTTCTGCCCCGCCGACGCCGAGCGGCGCCGAGCCGCCCGGGCCCGGTTCGGGCTGCCCGCCACCGCTCCGCTGGCGCTGCTGGTCGCCGGTTCCTGGGGGGTCGGTCCGGTCCGGCAGGTGGCCCTGGAACTGCGCGACTGCGGCGCGGCCGTACCGGTCGTCGTCTGCGGACGCAACGAGGCGCTGGCCGAGCAGCTGCGCGCCGACGGCATCGAGCACACCTACGGCTGGGTCGACGACATGCCGGGGCTGATGCACGCGGCCGACGTGCTGGTGCAGAACGCCGGCGGCCTGACCTCGCTGGAGGCCTTCGCCGCCGGACTGCCCGTCGCCAGCTACCGCTGCATACCGGGCCACGGGCTCACCAACGCGGCGGCCCTCGACGCGGCCGGGGTCGCCGCCTGGATCCGCGACCCGGACCGGCTCAAGGACGTGCTCGTCGACTTGGCGGAGGGCCCGCGCGGCCTGCTGCAGCGCGAGGCGGGCCGCGCCCTGTTCGCCGCCCCCGGAGCGGGCCCCGCGGACGAGATAGCCCGGGCCTGTCGTACCACCACTGCGACGCCGTACCCGCTCGGCGGCCTCGGCCCGACGTCGCCCCAGTCGCCCGTGGCGGGCCCGCCGGGCCCGGTCGCCGGCGCGGCCGGCGGCGCTCCCGTACCGCGCGGGCCCCGCCCGGCCGTCCGGCGGCTGGCCGCCAGTGTGGCCGCGGCCTGCGCGCTCTGGGCCGGTGCGGTCGGCACCGCGGTCGCCACCACCGGCAGCGGTCCGGGTGTCATCCACGCCATCGGCCACACCCTGGACCTCGACGACGCGCACGGCCCAGGTGCGGTCCCGCACACCGCCCGCCCGAAAGAAGGGCCCCACTCGTGACCTCCCCCGCACCCCTTCTCCGCGCGGCCGCCCTCACCGCCCTCCCGGCGCTCGCCCTGCACGCGGCGCCCGTGATCTCGACGTTCGGCCCGCTGCGCAACCGCGTCATGCCCCGGCTCGCCGGCCGGGGCCGGGCGGACCACGTCGCCCTCACCTTCGACGACGGCCCGGACCCGCTGTCGACCCCGTTCTTCCTGCGCGCGCTGGCCGAGCGGAAGGTGCGGGCCACCTTCTTCCTGCTCGGCCGCCAGGCCCGCCGCTCGCCCGGCCTGGTCCGGGAGATCGCCGCGGCCGGGCACGAGATAGGGATCCACGGCTGGCTGCACCGACCGCTCCTGCTGCGCGGCCCCCAAGCCACCCACGACGACTTCGCCCGGGCCCGGGACACCGTCGGCGCGCTCACCGGACAGGCGCCGCAGCTGTTCCGGCCGCCGTACGGCGTGATGTCCACCGCGGCCCACCTGGCCGCCCGCCGGCTCGGTCTCACCCCGGTGCTGTGGACCTGCTGGGGCGAGGACTGGACCGCCCGCGCCACCCCGGACTCCGTCCACCGCACGGTCACCCGGGACCTGGACGGCGGCGGCACGATCCTGCTGCACGACTCCGACTGCACCTCGGCCCCGGGCGCCTGGCGTTCAGCTCTGGGCGCGCTGCCGCGTCTCCTGGACACCTGTGAGCAGCGGGGGCTCACCGTCGGGCCGTTGCGGGACCACGGAATCCGATGACCGGCGCGTAATCTGCGCGCAGCACTCCGGGTAAACCCGCGCAGTAATTTACTTAAGTTACGCAACGATATGGTAAACTGGCCGGTATGTCCACATCACCGCTGTCAGACGTCCCGGCCGCCACCCCGGAGGTCATGGAGATCGAGCGCGCCCTGACGCGCATCACCTACCTGAGCACCCGGGCCCGGCAGCACGAGCGGCTGATGGCCCTCGCCGGCGTCCCGCTGGACCGGGCCGCGGTGGCCCTGCTGCGCCAGGTCGCCGACTCCGAGCCGCTGCGGCCGGGGGAGCTGGCACAGCGGCTCGGTGTCGAGGCGTCCCACGTGACCCGCACGGTGCAGCAGCTCCAGCGGTCGGGCCACGTCACCCGGGTCCCCGACCCCGACGACCGGCGCGCCCAGCGGATCGAGCTCACCGACGCCGGCCGGGCGGCCGTCGAACGGGTCCGGGACGCCGGGGCGCGCGGCATGCAGCTGGCCCTGAACGACTGGGAGCCCGCGGAGCTGCGGCAGCTGGCCACGCTCTTCCACCGCATGGTCGACGACTTCCTGGCGTACGCGGTCGAGGACGAGCCCGGCCAGGAGCCGGCCGAGGCGGTGCCTCCGGCCTCCCGGGTCGTGTGAGGCCGGTAGGCGCGCATGCATCGCCCGGCGGGCCAGGGGGCCGTCGCACGTACTACCCGCAGGAGGACCCGGCGGCGAGCCGGGCGGTACCGCCCGGTAATATCCGGCGGCAGGTCGTCAGAGGAGGCTTCGTGAGCCGGTCCGAACGTTCACCCCTGCTGCTCGCGGGACTGCTGGCCGCGGCCGGCGTCGCGCACTTCGCGGCACCGAAGTCGTTCGACGCGACGATCCCCGGGGCGCTGCCCGGTTCGCCGCGCGCATGGACGTACGGCAGCGGGGCCGTGGAGCTGGCGCTGGCGGCGGGGATCGCCCTGCCCCGCACCCGCGCGGTGGCGGCCCGGGCGGCCACCGCCTTCTTCGTGGGCGTGTTCCCGGCCAACGTGCAGATGGCCGTCGACTGGCAGAAGCGGCCCGAGCCGCTCAGGACCGCGGCCCTCGCCCGGCTGCCGCTCCAGATCCCCCTGGTGCTGTGGGCGCGCGGGGTCGCACGTGACGTGGAGGGCCGATAGATGGCGGCAACCGTCGAGGTGGGAAGCAAGGCCGAGGACTTCGCGCTGCCGGACGAGACCGGTACGACCCGGACCCTCACGGAACTGCTGGCCGACGGGCCGGTCGTGCTGTTCTTCTATCCCGCCGCCCTGTCGGCCGGCTGCACCGCCGAGGCCTGCCACTTCCGGGACCTCGCCGCCGAGTTCGCGGCCGTCGGCGCCCGGCCCGTCGGGATCAGCGGGGACAGCGTGGAACGCCAGCAGGAGTTCTCCGGCAAGCACACGCTCGGCATCCCGCTGCTCTCCGACGCGGACGGCGCCGTCCGGGAGCGGTTCGGCGTGAAGCGGGGCTTCTCGCTCGCCCCGACCAAGCGGGCCACCTTCGTGATCGCCCAGGACCGCACCGTCCTGGAGGTCGTCCGCAGCGAACTGCGCATGAACACCCACGCCGACCGGGCACTGGCCGCCCTGCGCGCCCACCAGAGCTGAGCGGACGCTCCGCGCCCGCGCTTGATGCACCCGGGCACAGGTCCCATCCTGGGGCGTATGGAGCGTGTCGCTGCCACGGCGGTCATCGATGCCCTGGGCAGGGTGACGGGGTGGAGCGAGGGTGCGCGGGCGCTCACCGGACACCGGGCCGAGGACGTCGTGGGCAGGCCCGCCGCCGGCCTTCTCGCCGAGGCGGTCCCCGCCCGGGTGCTGGCCGCCCGCTCCGGGACCGTCGCGCTGCGGCACGCCGACGGCCGCCGCCTGGAGGCCGCCCTGACCGCCTGCCCGGTCCTCGGCCCCGACGGGCGGACCACCGGCTACGTGCTCACCGTCGACCCGCCCCGGCAGGCCGAGCCCACCCTGGCCGGCCAGGCCTTCCAGCAGGCCTCCATGCCCATGTCGGTCTTCGACGTCCGCCAGCACTACCTCCGCTCCAACGCCGCCGCCTGCCACGTCATGGGCGTCCCCGAAGAGGCCCTGCTCGGCCGCTACTTCCCCGACACCGTCGAGGAGGCCCCGCACAGCGAGGGCTTCCTGCGCCATCTGCGCCAGGTCGTCGAGACCGGCCGGCCCGTCCGCTACGAGAGTTTCACCGGCGCCCCGGCCCTGAACCGGGAGCACGCCTGGAGCATCGAGATGTGGCCCCTGCGCGACCCCGTCGGCGAGCTGACCGCCGTCGCCCTGGCCGCCTTCGACAGCACCGAGCAGTATTTGTCCCGGCTCCGGCTCGCGCTCCTCAACGAGGCGGCCACCTCCATCGGCACCACCCTGGACGTGGTGCGCACCGCCGAGGAACTCGTCGAACTCCTGGTCCCCCGGTACGCCGACTTCGCCAGCGTCGACCTCCTCGACTGGGTCCTCGGCGCCGAGGAACTGCCCACCGCGGCGGAGGGCGACATCGCGCTGCGCCGCGTCGCGCACGGCTCCGTGACCGAGGGCACCCCCGAGGCCGTCGTACGGCTGGGCCAGACCGAGGCCCACCCGGCGATGTCACCGCCAGCCCGGGCGCTGCGGGAGCGGCGGGCGGTGGTCGGCCAGGCCGGCGAGCCCGAGTTCCACCGCTGGGTCGATGAGCGCAACCGCCTCGCCCCCGAGAGCCGTGCCCACCGCCAGGGCGTCCACTCCATGATCGCCGTACCCCTGCAGGCCCGGGGCACCCTGCTCGGTGTCGTCGTGGGCGTACGCATGCGCCACCCCGACGACTACGTCTTCGCCGACACCGTCTTCGCCGAGGAACTCGCCAGCCGCGCCGCCGTCTGCATCGACAACGCCCGCCGCTTCGCCCGCGAGCGCTCCACCGCTCTCGCCCTCCAGCACAGCCTGCTGCCCAGCGGCATGCCCGGCCAGGCCGCCGTCGAGGTCGCCCACCGCTATCTGCCCAGCGGATCGCTGGCCGGCATCGGCGGCGACTGGTTCGACGTGATCCCGCTCTCCGGCAGCCGGGTCGGCCTGGTCGTCGGCGACGTCGTCGGCCACGGCATCCGCTCCTCCGCCACCATGGGCCGCCTGCGGACGGCCGTACGCACCCTCGCGGACGTGGACCTGCCCCCCGACGAACTGCTCACCCACCTCGACGACCTGGTGACCCACCTCGCCGCGGACGGCCCGGGCGAGGAGGTCGCCGAGCTGGGCGCCACCTGCCTGTACGCCGTCTACGACCCGGTCTCACGGCGGCTCAGCCTCGCCGCCGCCGGGCACCTGGCGCCCGCGGTGGTGCTGCCGGGCGGTGCGGCCGAGCTGATCCCGATGACCGCGGGTCCGCCGCTCGGCGTCGGCGGTCTGCCCTTCGAGGCGACGGAGCTCGAACTGCCCGAGGGAGCCGTCGTCGCCCTGTACACGGACGGCCTGGTCGAGGACCGCGACCGGGACGTGGACCGTGCCACCGAGGAGATGTGCCGTGCCCTGAGCACACCCGCCGACTCCCTGGAGGCCCTCAGCGACAACGTGCTCAAGGCCGTCATGCCGGAACAGCCCTCCGACGACGTCGCCCTGCTGCTGGTCCGCACCCGCGCCCTCGGCGCCGACCGGGTGGCCACCTGGGACGTGCCGCCCGACCCGGCCCAGGTGGCGCACTTCCGGCAGGCGGCCACCGAACGGCTCGCCGCCTGGGGCCTGGACGAGGCCGCCTTCGTCACCGAACTCGTCGTCAGCGAACTCGTCACCAACGCGATCCGCTACGGCGAACCGCCCATCCAGCTGCGCCTGATCCGCGACCGCGCGCTCATCTGCGAGGTCGCCGACGGCAGTTCGACCTCACCCCACCTGCGCCGGGCGCACGCCTACGACGAGGGCGGCCGCGGCCTGCTCCTGGTCGCCCAGCTCACCCAGCGCTGGGGCAGCCGGCAGACGGGCAGCGGCAAGACCATCTGGGCCGAACAGCCGCTGCCCGAAGGCCCGTTGCCGGTCACCGACGAGTGACCGCTGCCACCGGCCTACTCGAAGTCGCAGCCCGGGTTCGGCACCGACTCCGAGTACGGCGAGCCGTGCGGCAGGATGTACAGCACGTCCAGGACCAGGTCGGTGTCACCCAGGTTGGCGCCCAGGTGCACATCGCTCGGGCCGCCCGACTCGTACACCGTGCCGCCCCGCTTGTAGACGCCGTCCTCCTCGCAGTCGGAGTGGAAGTGGCTGAGGGTGCCCTTCTGGACGTACCCGTAGACCGGGCCGTCGTGGTAGTGCCAGCCGGTGGTCTGGCCGGGCGGGACGGTGATCTCCCGCAGGACGTAGTCCGTGTCGCCGATGGTGGTCTGGCTGATCACCCTGCCGGTCACGCCGGGCCCGGCGGGGGTGGCATGGGCGGTGCCGCAGGTCAGCAGAGTGCCTGCGGCCACCGCCCCGGCCAGGGCGGTACGGAGCGCGGTACGCATGTGGGGGCCTCCTGAAGCGAAGATCGAGTACCGTCGCGAAGATAGGCCCCCACAGGGCCGGCCGGGGCGGGAACGGCCCAAACCGGCAGCGGCTCGATCCGGCAGCAGGCTCAGAACTCCTCGTGGCTGTCCGGGTCGCCGCCCAGTCGCCGGTGGGTCCGCTCGGAGACCGCCGCCATCTGCGCGGCGTCGAGGTCGAAACCGAACAGGTCCAGGTTGGCGCGCTGCCGCCCGGCGTCCGCCGACTTCGGAATGGGCAGGGCACCGAGCTGGACGTGCCAGCGCAGCACCACCTGACCGGGCGTCACCCCGTGCGCCTCCGCGACGGCGACGACCGCCGGGTCGTCGAGCAGCCGGACATCCCGGCCCAGCGGACTCCAGCTCTCGGTGACGATGCCCTTCTCGGCGTGGAGGGCCCGCAGCCCGTCCTGCGGGAACAGCGGATGCAACTCCACCTGGTTCACGGCGGGCAGCACCCCGGTCTCCTTCTCCAGCCGGGCCAGGTGCTCCTCGGTGAAGTTCGATACGCCGATCGAGCGCACGAGCCCCTCGTCGCGCAGTCTGATCATCGCCTTCCAGGATTCGACGTACCTGCCGACCCGGGGGTTGGGCCAGTGGATCAGATACAGGTCCACGTACTCCAGGCCCAGCCGCCGCCGGGACCCCTCGAAGGAGGCGAGGGTCTCCTCGTAGCCGTGGTCGCGGCCCGGCAGCTTCGTCGTCACCGACACCTCCTCGCGGGGCACGCCGCTGCTCGCGACACCCCGGCCGACCCCGGACTCGTTGCGGTAGTTCACCGCCGTGTCCACGAGCCGGTAACCCAGCTCCAGCGCCTGGCGAACGGCCTGTTCGGCCTGCGTGTCGTCCATCGGCCAGGTGCCCAGGCCGGTGGCGGGGATCGTCGTCCCGTCGTTGAGCGGGTACGCCGGAATGCTCACCACGATGTGACCTTCCCTCGACTGCGTCGTGCCCCCACCCTCGCCGACCGGCGGGTGATGATCAACCCGACCCCGGGTGCTCCCTTCCGCGGTGCGCGCCGGGCTGTCACGATCTTCCCTGGACGGGTACCGACGACCACTCGGAGCACGCATGACGACGGACCGGGGTACGGCAGGACGGGCGAAGGGCGCCGCCGAGGCCGAGGTGAGACCCGTCGCCGGGCACATCGGGGCCGAGATCACCGGCGTCGACCTCACCGGGGAACTCGACGCCGCGGTGGTCGCGCTGATCCGGGAGGCGGTACTGCGCTGGAAGGTCGTCTTCTTCCGGGACCAGCGCCTGGACCACGCCGGGCACATCGCCTTCGCCCGCCGGTTCGGCGAACCGGTCGTGCTCGGCCGGCGCGGCAGCGCCTCACCCGCCGGCTTCCCCGAGGTGGAGACCACCGCCGACCGGCTGGAGCTGGGCGGCCGGTTCGGGATGGAGCACGAGGAGTGGCTCCAGCGGCGGCGGCACACCCTGCTGCGCGGCTGGCACTGCGACCACGGGGCGCGGATCGACCCGCCCGCCGCGACCATCCTGCGCGCCGAGACCGTACCGCCGTACGGCGGCGACACCACCTGGGCCAACCTGGCGGCCGCCTACGCCGGGCTCTCCGCGCCCGTACGCGACTTCGTGGACGGCCTGCGCGCCGAGCACCGCCTCGGCGTCGGCTACCAGCCCCGCCCCGGTGATGACACATATCTGCGCCACCTCCTCGACCATCAGGTGGCCTCGGTGCACCCGTTGGTGCGCGTCCACCCGGAGAGCGGGGAGCGGGTGCTGTACGTCAACGGCTACTACGTCGAGCAGATCGCCGGCGTCTCCCGCCCGGAGAGCGCCGCTCTGCTGGAGATGCTCCTCGAACAGGCGGTACGGCCCGAGTACACGGTCCGCTTCCGCTGGGAGCCCGGCAGCGTCGCCTTCTGGGACAACCGCGCCACCATCCACCTCGCGCCCGGCGACAACGCGCACCTGGGCTTCCCCCGCGTCATGCACCGGGTGATGCTGCACGGCGAGGTGCCGGTCGGAGTGGACGGCAGGCCGTCGGAGCCGGTGACCGGCACGGAGCCGCGCCGCTGGTGACTCAGGCGGCGGCCTCCGGGCGCCAGCCGAGCGCCGGGCCGAGCCGGGTCGCCATGTCCGTGAGGATCTGGACGTAGTCCTCGTGCTCGAACGTGAACGGCAGGGCGAACGCCACCTCGTCGACCTCGCGGAACCCGGCGTGCGCGTGCAGCCGTTCGACGATCTCCGCCGAGGTGCCGACGATGTCCGGCGCGAACAGCAGCCGCGCCGGACCCTGCGGAGTCGTCGTACGGGGCAGCCGCCTGGCCGCGTACGCCTCGTACTTGGCGCGCTGTCCGGGCGTGGCGGAGTCGGTGGGGATGACGACCAGGCCCTGGGAGACCCGGGCCGCCTCGCCGGCCGGGTGATGGGCACGGAACTCGCGGATGTGCGAGAGCTGGATCTCCGCGAAGTCGTGCGCGTCCGCCGGGTCCCCGGCCCGTACGACACTGCTGGTCAGGAAGTTCATGCCGTGCTCGCCCGCCCAGCGCGCCGAGCTCAGGCTGCCGCCGCCGTACCAGAGCCGCTGCCCCAGCCCGGCGGAGTGCGGCTGGACGATGTCGGAGAACACCTCGATGCCCTCGACCCCGCTGAAGTCGGTGGCCGGCTTGCCCCGGACGAGGTCAAGGAGCCGCCGCACCCGCTCGTGGCTGAAGTCCTCGACATCGGCCGTGTCCGGGTAGAGGGCCTCCTTGACCTGCTCGAAATGCATGGGCGGGCCCACGCTCACGCCGGGGTTGAGGCGGCCGCCGGACAGGATGTCCACGGTCGCCAGGTCCTCGGCCAGCCGCAGCGGGTTCTCCCAGCCCAGCGGGATCACCGCGGTGCCGAGCTCGATCCGGCTGGTGCGCTGCGAGGCCGCCGCGAGGACGGCGACCGGCGACGATATGCCGTACTGGAGGTGCCGGTGGCGCACCCAGGCGCTGTCGAAGCCCAGCCGCTCGCCCAGCTCGATGATCTCCAGCGTGGACTCGTGCCCCCGGCCCGGATCCGCGCCGTCGAACAGGCCGATGGTGAGGAAGCCCAGTCTGCGCAGCGGGCGGGGGGTGGACGGCACGGGTCCTCCAGCGGTCGTACGTCAGTTCTGCCCCGATTGTGACACCCGAACATTGCGGGAGTGTGATCAGCTCCGGGTCAGGTCAGGGGGATGGTGATCTCGTCCTCGACCGGCGGGTCCAGCTCCTGCGGGCGGTTCCCGGTGGCGGCGAAGCAGCGCAGCCGGACCGCCTCGGGGCTGACGTCGAGGCGCAGGAAGCACTTGAAGAAGGGCGGGCTGTAGGTGGGCGAGCCGGGGGAGAACAGCTGGGTGTAGATCTTCTTCACGGGCAGCCGGAAGCGGGGGCCGCGGTCCGGGCGGCTGCCGGCGCCCAGCAGAGTCGCGACCAGGCGGGTGCGGCGGGTGACCCGGGTGTCCGGGGCGGGCGTGCGGCCCGGCCTGATGCCGAGACGCTCGGCGATCACGGCGGTCGCCTCCGCCTCGGTGAGGGTGAAGAAGCGGGGCAGCCGCAGCCGGCGCCCGTACACCCGGCTGTAGAAGGCGAGGGAGTCGCCACGCAGCGGGTAGCAGCGGAAGTCGTCCTCGGTGACGTTCGCGATCGACACCGGCGGGATGGTGTGGGTGGCGTGCATGAAGGCACCGCCACCGCCCGCGACCACGTACTGGACGGTGCGGCCGTCCACGTCGACGGGGTAGCGCTGGTAGTTGTGGATGTCGCCGCCGATCGCCGCCACATAGTGGTGGGCCGAGTCGCGGACGATGTCGTCGACCGTGCCGCCGCCCTCGATCGGGCACGGGTGGTGCTCGCCGTCCACGTACAGCGGGGAGCCGGTGACGAGGATCTTCGGGCGCGGTCCCCGGGACACCTCGCGCAGCCAGGCGCCCTGTTCGGCGTCGATCGTGCCGAGCAGGCCGGTGTCGATGCCGACGATCCGCACCGGCCCGGCGTCGAGGGCCCAGTAGGGTCCCGGCTGGACGGCCGTCTGCTGCTGCGCGGAGCGCAACTTCCGTACCTCCGCGAGGAGTTGCTCGTCCGCCGGGCTGGGCCGGTGCCACAGCAGGGCACGCCACCAGGCGCGGGTGAGCGGGCGCGGCCTCGGCTCGGCCGGCAGCGGCGGGGCGTCGTCGCAGAAGACGCGCATGAACGCGCCGAGGTCCTCGTACCAGTCGTGGTTGCCGGGTATCGCGTATATCGGCGCCGGATAGTCCTGGTACGGGCGGAAGAACTTGGTGCCGTAGTCGTCGGCGGCGCCGACCGGATAGATCACGTCGCTCGCGATCACCGCGAAGTCGGTGTCCTGACCGGCCTTCAGAAAGCCCGGGACGACGGCGTACTGGGAGGCGTCGCCCTCGCCGGTGTCACCGATCACCATGAACGAGAACCGGTCCGCCTCAGGACGCCGGACGACCTTGTCGGCGGGGGCCCCGGCTGCCGCCTGCTGGGCCACCCAACGGCTGCGGGTACGGCCGGTCGGGTCGCCGAACCAGGACGCCAGCACCCCGTTGCGGGCGGCCCACATGGTCCTCGGGTTGAACCAGAACAGCTTCTCGACATGGTCCGGCATCAGCCGACGGTAGGCGCCGCGCTCGGCCTCGCCCCAGCCGGCGCCTGCTGCGGTTTCGCGTGAGGAGTCAGACACGCGGGAACCGTACAACGATCAACGGGCGGCCGTGACGTGGGGGTTGGCGCGGCGCCACTACGATCAAGGCCATGGATTGGCTGGAGCGCGCCGCGAGTCTGAGGCAGTGGAGCCGGGACGGGGTGCGGGCGCCGCACAAGCCGTTGCTGCTGCTGTACGCGCTGGCCCGGTTCCAGGCGGATGCCGAGGGCGAGCTGCGCTACACCGCGGTGGAGGCCGATGTGAAGCAACTGCTGGCGGAGTACGGTCCGGCGCACGGCTCCACGCCCGCCTATCCCTTCCACCATCTGGCCAGCGACCAGGTCTGGGAGGTGCGGACCGACCGCGGCGCCGGCAGCCCGGGCACCGGAGTCCGGGAACTGCGGGCCAGTGGCGCCGCCGGGCGGCTGGCCCCGGACCTGCGGGCGGCGCTGCAGCGGGAGCCGTCGCTGCTGGGCCGTATGGCGAGGGTGCTGCTGGATCTGCACTTCCCGCCGTCCCTGCACCAGGACCTGTGCGAGGTGCTGGGCCTGGAACTGGAACTGGCGGAGACGGCGGACACGCCGGCGGCGCCCGGACAGCGCCGACGGGACCGGCGGATGCGGGAGTTGGTGCTGACCGCCTACGAGTACCAGTGCGCCTTCTGCGGCTACGGTGGCATGCTCGGCACCGTGCCCGTCGGGCTGGAGGCCGCACACGTGCGCTGGTGGGCGTACGACGGCCCGGACGACGTCGACAACGGACTGTGCCTGTGCTCGCTGCACCACAAGCTGTTCGACAAGGGCGTCCTCGGCATAGGCGACGGGCACCGCATCCTCGTCTCGCAGCGCTTCGTCGGCCGCAGTCCCGCCGCCCGCGACCATGTCGACCGGAAGGTCGCGTTCATCCGCCCGTGCAGCCGGCGGCCGGGTGTCACCGCCTGCCGGTAACCTCTCTCCACCGGGCTTTCGACGCCGATGGCCAGGGACACCAGGAGCGCACCGCCAAATACCGCGCCGACACTCGCGAAGGCGTAGGTGACCCCAGACCGAATTCCCCGATCCTGAGCTCATGCAGGGCGGAGACCACGAAGACCGTGCTCACCATGCTGTTGAAGAGAAGCATCGCGTGTGAGGTCGGAGCGATGGACGCCGGCGTGCGATGCCGGTAGACCCAGCAGCCGCGCCGCCCGAGAGCAGGTGCAGGGTGAGTGGGCGCAGCGAGTGAGCCGTGCCCAGCCTGTCGGGGCCACGGGCAACCCGCTGCGTCAGTATCGCGTCGGACGGGCTGACTTCCGATGCCGGCGTCGGCCGGTTACGCAGCTGCCGCCGACGTGCCCAGGTAGGGGGCGAACTGCTCGGCCACCGCTGCCGCCACCGCAGCCGCGTCGAGCGTGCCGTCGACCTCGATGACGCGGATGCCGTGCCGGCGGGCGTTTTGTGCCGCGTCCTCAGCGACCAGACGGTCACGGGCGATGCGGTTGGCCTGGGCACGGGCCGGGTCGCTGACAGGTACCTTGAGGGCGCCCGCGCGTGGGAAAGTGCGGAGTTGCTGTTGCCGGAAGTCCTCGGTAGGGACGAGGACGACCATCCGCCGGGGTGAGTCGAGCAGCGGAGCGACCAGCTCCGGGCGCAGCCCCCAGCCCTCGGCGATCGCCGGCCGGCTGGTGAACAGTGCGCGCAGGTCGTCCAACGCCCACTCGAAGCGGATCGGGAAGCCGGCCAGTGTCTCGGCAGCCATCTCCTCCGGGCTCCGGTCCAACCACATCTGGTCGGGGGCCGGGTCCGCCACCGGCTCGCCCAGAGCGACCCGACGCGCGATCCGGCGATCCTGATGGCCGCGGGCATCGTGGTAGTCGTAGTGATATGCCGTCAGACCATGCTGTTCAGCGATGACTTCGGCCACGGTGGTCTTCCCGGACCACTGTGCGCCGCCGATCCACAGCATGCGGTGCAGGCTGCCGTGCGGGTCCCAGATGTCTGACATGAATGTCCTCCCCTTGGAGAGCGGCGCAGTTCACCGCGCAGAACAAGTGTCTGGGTTTGACCGCAAAAATTGCAGTCTTGTCCTCAAGGGGTGGTTGACAGAGAGTGGAAGAGAGGGGGCCTTGGGCTGCGTCCGGATGAGTGGTGTACGGGTTCGACCTGGTCCGGGGGGTTGCTCCGGCATCGGGGTAGTGCCCACAGGGACGAACGGCCACCGGCTGATCTCCGAGGTGTCGAAGCCCGAAGGAGATCAGCGCGACAACCGCTCCGGACGGTCTGCCCCTGCATGCCCTCGCCGAGGACGACCTCGCCCACGGGTGGCCCAGGGCGAGCGTGCCGCCCAGGGCGACGATGCGCAGCGCGCTGCTCTCCTGGGCCACCCGCTGCCGTACGGCCGCTTCGTACACCGCCGGTTCACGGGCGAGCGTGCTGTATGTGGTGCACCAGGCGCGGATATCGCCACGAGGGGTCCTGCCGGTCAGACCGGACCGCCCGTCAGCCGCCGGATCAGCTCCGGCCAGACGACCGGATCGTGGCCCGGTACCAGCTCGTAGCCCTTGTCCGCCGCCAGTCGTTTGAGATGCCGGATCGGTGCCAGGGTCGCCTCCGGGGGTACGCCGATCGACGTCCCTGCGGGGCGCTCCTCGTTCAGGTTCTCCGTCAGGTCGGCCGCGTCACAGGTGAACACGTACCCGCCGCCGTCGGCGAGGGCCACCACGAAACTCTGATGGCCGGGGGTGTGCCCCGCGGTCAGGACGGCCGTGACGCCGGGTGCGATCTCCTGGTCGCCGTCGGCGAGCCGCCAGTCGATGCGGGGGTCGTCGAAGTCCACCCGGAAGATCGTCTCGCGTTCCACCTCGGGCCGTCCCGACAGCCCGAACTCAAGCTCGGCGCGCTGGATGTGCACCGGTACCCGGCCCGCGAAGTGCTTGAGACCGCCGGCGTGGTCGGCGTGCAGATGGCTGACGGCGACGGCCGTGATCTCCTCCAGCGCCACGCCGACGGCGGCCAGCGCCGCCGGCAGGGGCTCGCCGGGGCCGGGGAGTTCCGGCTGGTAGGAGGGGGAGGGGTAGTACCGTCGGCGCAGTGCGGGGTCGCGCAGCAGGGCCGTGTTGAAGCCGGTGTCCAGCAGCAGCCATCCCTCCGCGGTCTCCAGCAGCACCCCCGGCACGGGCTCCCGCACCCGTTCCCCGTACGGCGCGCCGTGCACCGACACCGATCTGGGCAGGTCCTCCCAGCCGAGGAGGAGGGGCAGGACGCGCCGTACACCGCGTCGGGTCATGTTGCTCCGTCCGTTGTCGTGATTCAGAGGTCCAGTTCGAGGATCTTTGAGGCGGCGCGGCTGACGCAGATCATCATCGTCGTGGCGGCCGCCCGCTCCCCGGGCCCGATCACCGAGTCACGGTGGTCCGGGGTTCCGGCCAGGACGGGTGTCTCGCAGCTGCCGCAGTAGCCCTCCTCGCAGGAGTAGGGCACGTCCGGCACGAGGTCCCGCACGACCTCCAGCACCGACCGGTCCGCCGGCACCGCCAGCCGCAGACCCGACCGGCGCAGCACGACCTCGAACCGGCTCGGCTCCGCTTCCCCGTCGGCTTCGACGGCCGGGCCGAACCGCTCGATGTGCAGCTCACGCGTCGGCAGGGCCGCGCGGCACAGCTCGGACACCGCGTCCAGCATGGCCGCGGGACCGCACGCGTACACGGCGTGGCCGGGCGGGGCGGCGGAGAGTTCCGCGGCGAGGTCGGGCAGGCCCGCCTCGTCCTGGGGGACCAGCCGGACCCGGTCACCGCCGAGCGCGGTCAGCTCCTCGGCGTAGACGAGGCGGGAGCGGTCCCGGGCGCCCAGGACGAGACGCCAGGGCAGACCGCCGGCGGCCAGCGCCCGGGCCATGGGCAGCAGCGGGGTGACGCCGATGCCGCCGGCCAGCAGGAGGTACCCGGGGGCGGGGAGCAGCGGGAACCGGTTGACCGGGCCGTCGACCGTCAGCTCCCGGCCGACGAGCGCCGTCTCGTGGAGTTCCCGGGAACCGCCCCGGCTGTCCGGTGCGCGCTGCACGGCGACCGTCCAGCCGGCGTGCTCCCGTGGATCCCCGCACAGCGAGTAGGCGCGGCGCAGACCGGAGGGCAGGGTCAGCTCCACATGGGCGCCGGGCTCCCACGGGGGCAGCGGCAGGCCGTCCCGCCGGGTCAGCCGCAGTTCGACGACCTCCTCGGCGATCCAGCGGACCTGGCGGACCAGAAGACGCGCGGAGGCCGGTGCGGGCAGGTCAGAAGACACGGAAGTACTCCCGCTGTTCCCAGTCGGTGACCTCCTGGTCGAAGCGGGCGATCTCGGCCCGCTTGACGCTCGTGTAGTAGGCCACGAAGTCCTTGCCCAGCCGGTCGGTCAGCTCCCGGTCGGCCTCCAGCGCGTCGAGCGCCTCGCCGAGGGACCGCGGCAGCGGCTCCGCCCGGGTCGCGTACGGCTCGTCGGCGGCCGGACCCGGGTCCAGGCCGCGCGCCACGCCGTCCAGACCGGCCGCGAGCTGGGAGGCGAGGTAGAGGTAGGGGTTGGCGGCCGGTTCCCCGATGCGGTTCTCCAGCCGGGTGGACGACGGGCCGTCGCCCAGGACCCGCACCATCGCGCCCCGGTTGTCACGCCCCCACACCGCGCGGTCGGGCGCCAGCGACAGCGACCGGAATCGCTTGAACCCGTTGAGGGTGGGCGTCGACAGGGCACTGGTGGCCCGGGCATGGCGCAGCAGGCCGCCCAGGAAGGCACCGCCGTACGGCGACAGCCCCGGCCCGCCGGCCATACCCCCGGCCTCGGCTCCGGGCTCCGGGGCGAAGACGCCCGCGTCGCCGCGCACCATGCTCTGGTGCAGGTGCCAGCCGCTGGAGAACACCCCGGGCAGATGGGGCCGGCACATGAAGGTCGCGTGGTGGCCGTGCCGGGCGGCGACCTGCTTGACGGCGCTGCGCAGCAGCACCATCGCGTCCGCCGTGCCCAGTCCGTCGGCGGGCCGCAGGGTCAGCTCGACCTGGCTCGGCCCGAACTCGACCTCCAGGGTGCGCAGCGGCAGCCCCAGCTCCTCCAGAGTGCCGCGCAGCACGTCGAGCACCGGGTCGAGTTCGTCGTAGCGCAACTCGCTCAGGTACTGGTAGCCGTGGTTGAGCATGCCCACCTCGGGTGCCGCGCCCGGCTGGCCCAGGTCGGCCGCGCCCAGCCTGGGGTCGTCCAGCCGGAACAGGTGGAACTCCACCTCCAGGCCCGTGCGGTAGGTCAGCCCGTCGGTCTGCTCCAGCACCGAGCGCAGCAGCCCGCGCGTGCACAGCGGGACCGGGGCGCCGGAGGTGAACCGCAGGTCGCACAGCAGCCAGCCGGTGCCGGGCGACCACGGCAGCATCCGGAAGGTGAGCGGGTCGGGCACCATCACCATGTCGGCCGCGCCGCGCAGTTCGGGCAGCCCGAGCGGGGTCTCCCGGGTGAACAGCGGGAACACGGTACGGCCCGAGGTGTCCTTGGCCAGCAGGGACGAGGCGATGCCGGTGCCCTCGCGCAGGACGGCGGGTACCTCGGATGCGGTGACGGTCTTGCCGCGCAGCAGCCCGTGCTGGTCGGCGAAGACGAACCGCACCACCTTCAGCCCGCCGCTCTCGGCGCGGGCGCGGATCTCGTCGGCGGCGGCCGACTGCTCGGCCGTCCACTCCGCGTGACGTTCGACGAAGTCCACCGCGGTCAGCCGTCCGTTCCGGCCGCCTGCGCCCAGCCGCTGTCGGCCCGCTGCTTCGCGGTCACGGCGGCCCAGTGCTCGGCCCAGCCCTCGGTCGGCCCGATGCCGTCGAGGGTGACCGGACCGCGCAGCTCTGCCGCGCGCTCCGCGGGCAGCACCAGCGGCGGGTCCTCGCCGCGCTCGACGGCGGATATCGCCTCGCCCAGCATGCGCCGGTACATCACGATCGCCTTGTCGGAGCGGCCCAGGTGCTCGCGGGTGCGGTCCTGGATCGCGCCCTGGCCCTCCACCGCCCACTGGTCGTGCACGTTGATGTCGGTGCCGAGCCCGGTGTACGTCGTGGTCAGCTGCTCGGCGGGGTCGTAGCCGTAGCCGTTGGAACGGCCGAAGCGCGGGCGGTAGTCGGGCAGGGTGACCGCGTCGACCCGCTGCCGGCGCATCTCCGCCCGGTCGACCGGACCGCCGACGCTGGTGAACTGGGCGTACCAGTAACAGGAGGTGTCGTCGATCGGCACGTGCCACTGGGTGATCGCGGTCTCCGCGTCCAGCGGGATGTGGAAGCCGTGCGGGAAGACCTGGTGGGTGACCCGGACGTGGGTGCGGCTGCCGTCCATCGGGCGGCCCTCGGTGTCGGTGCCGTCGAGGGTGCGGAGCGCCGTGATCCGGATGCCGTAGGGGGTGCGGACGGCGTCGATGCCGGGACGGCCGTACTCCCGCAGGATCTTCGTCATCGGCAGGTCGGTGCCCTGGGAGGCGGCCCGGAACTGCTTGCCGTAGCTGTCGGAGGGGTCCTCGTCCTGGAAGAAGCGGTGCAGGTACGAGGCGTGTGCGGGATCGATACCCACCTCCAGGGCCTGGAGCCAGTTGCACTCCAGCAGGCCCTTCCAGGCGAACGTGTGCCCGGCGGGTGCCTCGAAGCAGTCCAGCGCGGGCAGTTCGGGTGGTTCGCCGGGGCCGAGGTAGCCCCAGATCACGCCGTTGATCTCGCGCACCGGGTAGCTGCCCAGCCGGACGCGGGCGGCGAGGCCGCCGCCGGCCGGTTCGGCCGGGGTGTCCAGACAGGCGCCGTCCCGGCCGAAGAGCCAGCCGTGGAAGCAGCAGCGCAGCCCGCCGTCCTCCAGCCGGCCCAGCGCCAGATCGGCTCCGCGGTGCGGACAGCCCCGGTCGACCAGACCCAGTTCACCGTCCCCGTCCCGGAACAGGACGAGGTCCTGCCCCAGCACCTTCGGGGCCACCAGGGGCCGTACGCCGTCGAGTTCCTCGCTCAGGGCGACGGGCTGCCAGTAGCGGCGCATCCAGGTCCCGGCGGGCGTGCCCGGGCCGGTCCTGGTGAGCCGTACGTTCTCTTCCTCGCGCATCTGACGCCTTTCTGTCCTGGTCACGGAGACCGTAGCGATGGAGGGATCCAGGACGCCAATAATTGGATCCAATATTTACGTGGGTGTAACAGCCTCTCCGGTGGCGGGCGTTGAGCACGCACACCGCCATGGCCGCGTCGGCGGCCGCCATCACCAGGCCCGCCGCGCCCCGTCCGGTGGCCGCCATCACCGCGGTCAGTGGCAGCACGGCCAGGTGCGCGGCGAGGAACGGCCCGCACGGGGCAACCGGGTGACGGCAGAGCAGCACGCCCGCCGTCACCCAGCAGAACGACCGGGCGAGCTCGATCCCCGGCCCGTCGAGCCCGTGCAGGGGCGGCAGATGCCAGGCGTACGCCGACACCGTCCAGACCACCGCCCCCAGGCGGGCCCCGCCGCGCTCCCGCGAGGACGGCGGCCCGGTCGCGCCGACGGCGTGCGCCAACAGCCATGGCCCCAGCACCGCCAGCGACTCGAAGCGGAGCATCGCCCAGACGTGCGCGTCCACCCCGCCCGGCGCCCGCACCAGCAGCGAGGGGATGGCGAGCACGGCTGCGGCCGCCACGGCGATGAGGACGCTCCGGCCGGTCAGCCGCCGCGCCCCGGGCACCAGGACGACCCGGAGGGCGGGCCACGCCAGCGCCAGGGTGACCGAGAGGACCGCACCCAGCAGACAGACGGCGACCGTCGGGTCCGCCAGGTCCGCCAGGTCCGCCGGGCCGTACCCGGTGTCCACCGCGGCGGTGTGTACCGCGTGGCCGCCGTGCCCCGAGGCGGCACCGGCGGTGAGTACGGTGGCCCCCGTCACCACCAGGACCGCGAGCGCGGCGAGCGACCGGCGTACCGGGGCTCTGGGCGGGCCGTGGACGGTGGTCATCCGGCGCAGCAGTGTCCGCCGTCCGCCTCCGCCGTGGTGGCCGGCGGGTGGCAGGAGACCGGTGCGGGAACGTCCAGCGCGGGGTTGCGGTCGAAGAAGCCGTCCGGTTCCAGGCGCAGCCTCGCCCGGGCCACCGGCATCACCGGCCACTCCTCGGGACGCGGGAAGTGGTGCGAGCCGACCGTCGCCCACAGCACCAGCTCCGTGCCGTCCAGCGAACGGTCCTCCTCCAGCCAGCGGTGCACCCCGTCCGCGCCGGGCTCGGCCTGGTTGGGGTACTCGCCGGCCACGAACCGCCGCGCCGGGTCGTACTCCGTGGCCCACAGCTGCTTCGCCACGAACGGCGCCCGCCGCGCGCACACGCTGTCCGGACGCACCGGCAGCACCGCCGTGTTCTCCACGTGCACCCGGTACGCGGTCGGCTCCCCCATCCGGTTGCGCGCCTCGGTGCTCTCCACCCGCCAGTGCAGGGCCCGTCCGGGATCCGTGGAACGCCCGCCCTCCGCCTCGCTGAGGACCGGCCGGAGCACGGTCCGTGCCGCGTTGCCGTACGGGTCGAGCGCCGGGTCGCTCTCGTGCTCGGCCGTCACCTCGACCAGCCGGTTCGCCGTCCCGTCCACCGCCATGTCCAGCCGTACGGCGAAGAAGTGCTGGTGGTTGGTGACCGCCACGTTCGGGGCGACCCGCCGGGCGTACGGCGTCTCCTCGTCCTCCGTGACACCGGTCGCGGAGAGGATGCCGGTCATCTTGATCTCCAGCATGACCGAGCCGTCCTGGTACAGGGACCAGTAGAAGCCGTAGTCGTAGTTGGCGACCGTGGCGAACGCCGAGATGATCAGGCGGCGGGAGCGGCGCACCTCCGTGCGGCCGGTGCGTCCGTCGTGATGCTTCCAGAGGATGCCGTCGTCCTCCTCGTGCATGCACACCGCGTTGGGGATGACCCGGGGCACGCCGTCGCCGCCGAGGACCGCCGCGTCGAAGTAGTGGATGACGCCGAGGCAGTCGCAGCCCAGGGCGAGGGAGTTGGTGAGCGGCCCGGCACCGTACTCGCCCCAGTCGAAGAAGTTCTTGCGGTACTGGGTGGAGGCGGTGTCGAAGTACGGCACGTACATCTCGTTGACCGAGGCCCGGCGGATCACCTGGCGCGGCCCCCTGCCGCCCGCGTCGAAGCGCAGGTCGTGCAGCACCAGGCCCTCGCGGTGGCTGAAGCCGACCCGTACCGACCAGCCCTGCCAGTCCACCCGCTGCCCGGTGACGGTGAAGCTCGGCCCCTCGGGCTGGACCACCTCCAACGGCTTCAGACCCACCCGCTCGGGCACGGTCCCGGCGGCGAACACCCCGGACTCCTCCGACAGCGGCACCACCCCGTGGTCCTCGATGTACAGCACCTCCATCGACTCCATGTCGATGATCGGCACCACGCCCTGCACGGGCCGCGCGTAGCCGTTGTCGTCCTCCGACTCGCGGTGCCACACACTGCCCCAGGTCAGCCTGCGGCCCGGGTGCTCGGGCGGCTCGAAGCCGCCGATCGACTCCGGGTCGACCATCACCAGCGACACGTCGTGGATGCCGCGCAGCGCCAGCGCCTCCCGGAACCGCGGGTCCGCCCGGCACGCGGCGGCGGCCTGCCGGGCCTCCTCCGACGAACAGCCGGGGCTGCGCACGTCCAGCTCGCGCCAGGCCATGGACTGCGGCTTCTCGCCGAGTTCCAGGTCGACTTCGTAGCCGACGTGCGCCGAGGGGCAGATGACCACCGCGCGGGCGCGCCGGGCGTCGCCGGGCCGGGCGGTGCGCGCGTGGTCCTCGTCCAGGGCCACACCCCAGAACCGCGTGTCCTCGGTGACCCGGGGGTCGTCCTTCAGCACCTTGACGGCGACGGCCAGTTCGGCGGCGGTCAGGGGATCCAGCGGGTGGGGTGCGGCGGCGGACGCGGGACGGGGCGCGAGGGTGCTCATACGGGGGTTCCTTCCGGGGTGGTGCGGGTGGTGCCTGGGGTGCCGGGTGCCAGGTGGACCGTGCCGCCGTCGGCTCGGGGGTCGGAGGCGGCGTCCAGGCGGCCGTCGTGGGTGAGCCGGACTACCTGGACATGGCCGGCCAGATCGCTCGGACCCGGGGCGGTGACCACGGGAACTCCCGGTGACACGGCGGGCGTTGCCGACGGAACCGAGTCGGGCTCGGCGAGCAGCGTCTGCTCCTCGAAGCCGATGTCCCGGGCACCGATCACCCAGCGCGGGTCCGCGAGTACGGCCGCCGGGTCGGCGTCCGGGTCGGCCAGCCGGGGGAGGGTCTGGGCGAGGATCTGCGGCTGGGCCCGGCCGCCCTGGCAGCCCGCCGCCAGCAGCAGCGCGGGGGAGCGGCCGATCACCGGACACAGCGTGTGCGGCGGGCGCGCACCCGGGCGCAGCAGGCCGGGATGCCCGGGGAGCAGACTGAAGGCCGACCCCCGGTTGTGCAGCACGATCCCGGTGCCCGGGTCGCACAGTCCGGAGCCGAAGGTCTGGTAGACGCTCTGGATGAGGGAGACCGCGAGCCCGGAGGAGTCCACGGCCGTCACCGCGACGGTGTCACCGGACGGCCGGAACGGCGGCCGTGGCGGGAAAGTGCCGGCCAGCGGCGCCGGGTCGCGCAGCCCGTCGAGGTCGAGCCGCTGTCCGCGCGGATCGCCGAGCAGCCGGTCCCGGGCGGCCGAGGCGTCCTGACAGCGGGCGGCCAGCAGCCGGGTGCGCTCCGCCGCGGAGCGGCCTCGCGCGCCGGCCGCCGCGGAGAGCAGGGCGGGCAGGACAGCGCCCTGACTGGGCGGGGGCGCGGCCCACCAACGGACGCCCACGGGCTCGGTGCCCGCCCCGACGCTCACCGCGTCGGTGCCCACGGGCTCGACTTCCACCGGCTCCGCGAACTCGGCCCGGTGCGCCGCGAGGTCGTCGGCCGTGAGCGGGCTGCCGAGGTCGCGCAGTCCGGCGGCGAGTGCCTCGGCGACGGTGCCGCGGTAGAACGACCAGGGGTCGTCGGCGAGTTCGTCGAGCACGGCCGCCAACCGGGGCTGGGGCAGCGGGTCGCCTTCCACCAGCGGTCGGCCGTCCGGGCCGGTCAGCAGCGCGGACAGGCCCGGATCGGCTTTGATCCGCGTCTCGTTGTCCCGTACCGCGCGTGCCAGCCCGGCCGAGACGGTCGCCCCCGACCGGGCGAGCGCGGCGGCGTCCCGCAGCGCGACGGCGAGCGCGCCCGGCGTGCCGTACGCCTCGGCGAGCGCCGCCCAGCCCGCCACCGCGCCCGGCACGGTGACGGTGTGCGGACCCTGGGCCGGCATCCGGGAGTCCGCCGAGCGCAGTGCCTCGGCGTCGGTACCCGCCGCGGCCGCCCCGACGGACAGCAGCGCGCGCACGGTGCCGTCCGGAGCGTGGACCAGGGCGATCAGGTCGCCGCCGAGGGAGCACTGGTGCGGGTAGACGACGGTCAGCGCGGCCGCGGCGGCCAGCGCCGCGTCCACGGCGTTCCCGCCGCGCCCGGCCGCCCGCCGGGCCGCGGCGAGCGCCGCGGGGTGCGGGGCGGCCAGGGCCAGTGCGTCGGTCCGGCTCACGCGGCGTCCCGCGGCAGCAGCAGGGTGCGGGAGGGGGCCGCCTCGGCGCCCTGGAGGGGCAGGGGCAACGACAGCATGTCGTAGACCCCGGCCGGGGCATGCAGCAGGTCGACGACTTCAAGGATCAACACGTCCGCACCGCACAGCAGTTGGTGCGTCTCCCAGTGTGTGGTGTAGGCGACCGCCTCGATGCTGAGGTAGTCGATGCCCGCCGTGCGCACCCCGGCCTCGATCAGCCGCTCGGCGCCGTCCGGGGCCAGTCCGACCCACTGCCGGGCCTTCCACGGACTGCGCAGCACCCCCGCCGAGTTGCTGGTGCGCAGCAGCACCCGTTCCTCGCTGCCGAGCCCGGCCGCGTCGAGGTCGGCGGCGGTGATCTGCTCCTCGACGTGGGTGAGGTCCAGCACCCGGGCCGTGCCGTTGAGGGCCGACAGGTCCAGCCGGTCCACGGTTTTGCCGCCGTCGATGAAGTGGGCCGGGGCGTCGATGTGCGTCCCCGTGTGCGCGCCGATGCGCCAGCGGCTGACGTTGGACGGATCGCCCGCCGTCCGCGACTCGACGACCTCCATCTCGGGCCGCCGGCCCCAGTGCAGCATGCCGGGGTGGATCGGCACCGAGACATCGATGGCCTTGGTCACATCGAGGTGCATGACACGCTCCTATTGGATGCGGATAGTCTGTAAATGGATCCAATGTTGATGAACAGTGGACGGCGGCGGCGTGGCAGACTGCTCCACCACCGCG
This sequence comes from Streptomyces sp. NPDC054770, assembly GCF_053611985.1. NCBI lineage: Bacteria > Bacillati > Actinomycetota > Actinomycetes > Kitasatosporales > Streptomycetaceae > Streptomyces > Streptomyces sp. NPDC054770. The sequence goes on along the minus strand of NZ_JBSHBL010000068.1, from coordinate 28,812 downwards.
CGGCCCCCGTCAGCCCCCGAGAAGGGTGAGACCCACTCCGATGACGCCCCAGACCGACGAAGGCGCCCTCGTCGACGACATCGCTGCCCGTATCCGCGCGCGGATCATGGACGGAGAGCTCCCGATCGGGAAACCGCTGCGCCAGGCGGCGCTGGCGGCCGAGTTCGGGGTCAGCCGCACCCCGGTGCGCGAGGCGCTGCGCCAGTTGCAGAACGGCGGGCTGATCGAGATGCAGCCGCACCGCGGCGCGGTGGTGCGGGTGCCGGCGCCGTGGGAGGTGCGGCAGGCCTACGAGGTGCGCGCGGAGCTGGAGGCCCTGGCCGCCCGGCGCGCGGCGGCGAGGATCACCGACAGCCAGCTCGCCGAGCTGCGCCGTCACAACGACGTGCTGCGCGCGGCGGCGGGCGCCGGCGCCGCGGGCACCCCGGACACCACCCAGGCCAACGACTGCTTCCACACCGTGGTCTGCCAGGCGGCGGACAATCCCTGGCTGCGCCGGATGATCGACCGGATCAACGAGAGCTTCCCGCGCAACGTGTCCTCGTTGGCCCTGACCGGAGACGAACGCCACCGTCAGCTGAACGTCCGTCAGCACGACGCCGTCGTGGCCGCGTTGACCGACCGGGACGAGGACCGGGCGCAGGAGGCCATGCGCGAGCACGTCATCAGCGCCGGCGAACACCTCACCGCCTGGTACGAGCGACGCTCCCAGACCGTGTTCCACGGCTGACCCGCCCCCGGCCGTCCCGGTGGCGGCCGTCACCGGGCACCGCCGGGAACCAGCCGTGCGGGGGAGAGGAAGTCCAGGTCCGGGCGCGGGAGTTCGCAGACCAGGTCGGCCAGGGCCGCCCCGATCGCCGGGCCGAACTTGAAGCCGTGTCCGGAACAGGCCGAGGCCAGCAGCGCCTGCGGCACACCGGGCACCTCGCCGACCAGGAACCGCCGGTCCGGTGTCATCGTGTACAGGCACGTCAGGCTCTCCGTGACCGGGCCCGCACCGGGCAGCACCCGCTTCACCGCCTTTGTCAGCCGGCCGAGTTCGGCGTCGGTCGCGGCGGGTCTGGCCGACTCCGGATCCCATGCGGGACCCGAGTCGAGACCGGCCTTCAGCCCCCGGCCGCTGGCGGCCGGAAAGCCGTAGAGCAGTCCTTCCGGCAGGTCGACCGAGAAGCTGCCCAGCCCGCCGGGCCCGAGCGGTCCCTCGGGATCGGCGGCGAAGTACGCGTTCACGATCCGGGTCACCGTCAGGTGCGGGGTCAGCGACGGCACCAGGTGCGGCGTCCACGGCCCGGCGCACAGCACCAGCCGACGGGCCCGTACCTCCCCGTCCGCCGTCCGGACCACGACCCCGTCTCCGTCCGCCCGCCAGCCCGTGACCTGTGTGCGGTCGGCGATCGTGGCTCCGGCCCGTTCCGCGAGGGCGAGCTGGGCGCGCAGGGCCACGCGGGCATCGATGATCCCGGCGGCCGGGTCGTGGACCGCGGTGAACCCCTCGGGCAGCCGCAGTCCCGGGAAGATCCGGGCCGCCTCCGCGCGGTCCACGGTGCGGCAGCCCGGACCGCGCAGCGGATCGGGCCGCTCCCCGGGCGCCGCGTACAGCCCGCCGGTGACGTCCACCAGCCGGGTCCCCGCGGCCTGTTCCAGCTCGGCCCAGGCCCGGTAGGCGGTGTCGACCAGGCCGTCCCAGTCGGAGTGCGGATAGGCCCGGCGGATCATCCGGGTGGCGCCGTGCGAGGAGCCGTGGTCGTGCCCCGCCGGGAACCGTTCGATCCCGAGGACGTCCAGCCCCCGTTCGGCGAGCTGCCGCAGGGCCGCGCCGCCGTGCACGCCGAGCCCGACCACCACGGCGTCACGGCGGGCGACCGCGGACGTCCGGGTGCCACGTGCGCGCGGGAGGCCGGCCGGGGGCCGGGAGGTTGCCGCCGTAGCCCCCGTGGCTGCTGTGGCACCGGCACCTGCCGCCGGGGTCGCACGGCCCGTTCCGCGCGCCTCCGCCGCGATCTCCGCGACCGCCTCGACCAGGGCGTCCAGGTCGCCGTCGTCGGTGTACACGTGCACCGACGCCCGTACCACCTTGGCCAGTCCGCGCGGCTCCATGTCCCAGCGGCCGTGGTCGGCCGGTACGGCGATCAGGTACACCCGCCGCAGCGCGAGGCGCCGCTGGACCTCGCTCGCGTCGAGCCCCTCCACCACGAAGGTGACGATCGCCCCGCCCGCCGCCGGCGGGTCGGTGAGCCGGACGCCGGGGACCGCGCCGAGCTGCTCGCGCAGCCGCGCGGCGAGGACGGACAGCCGGCCGAAGACGGTCGTGGGGCCGAGCGCGTGCAGGTCGGCCAGCGCCGAGCCCAGGCCGAGCCGCAGTGCGTGGGCTGCCTCCCACAGTTCGAACCGCCGTGCGTCGGGGGCCAGTTCCCAGCTGCGCTCGGCCGTCCAGCGGGCCCCGCGCACATCCGGTGCCTGCGGGGCGAGCCGTTCGAGGAGCGGCCGGCGCACCGCCAGCAGGCCCGTACCGCGCGGACCGCGCAGGAACTTGCGGCCGGTGCCGATCAGCAGATCGCAGCCGAGGGCGGTCATGTCGACGGGCAGCTGGCCCAGCGACTGGGTGGCGTCGAGCAGGAACGGCACCCCGTGCTCGGCGGCCAGCGCGCCGATGCCGGCGGCCGGTTCGACCAGTCCCGACGAGGTCGGCACGTGCGCCGCGGTCACCAGCGCGGCGGGACCGGTACGCAGCGCCCGCTCCAGGGCCGCCAGATCGGTCGCGCCGTCGGGCCCGCTGGGCAGCACCTCCACCCGTACTCCTGTGTCGCGCTCGGCGGCCAGCAGGTGCAGGGCGCTGCTCACATAGCTGGAGCGGGCGGCGAGCACCCGGTCCCCGGGGCGCAGCCGCAGCGCCGACACGATGCGCTGCCAGCCGGCGGTGGCGCTCTCGACCAGGGCGATCTCGTCCGCGTCGACACCGAGCAGGCCGGCGGTACGGGTGTAGACGGCCGCCAGGTCGTCGGCGGCCAGCTTGGCGGCCTCGTAGCCGCCGTGCAGGCTCTCGGCGCGCAGCTGGGCGATGACCGCCTCGACCGTGTCCGAGGCGAGGAGCGCGGCGCCGGCCGCGTTGAAGTGGTGACCGGTCGCGCAGCCGGGGGTGCGGGCCCGCTCGGCGGTCAGGTCGAAACCGGCGGGGGCCGGCGGCATCGCCGTCACGGGGGTGTTCACAGCGCCATCGTGATGCTCTTGGGCTCGGTGAACCCGTCGACCGCCGCGTCGCCGAGGTCCCTGCCCAGACCGGACTGCTTGCTGCCGCCGAACGCCATGGCGGGGTCGAACTCGTTGTAGGTGTTCACCCACACGGTGCCCACCTGGAGCGCCGCCGCGGTGCGGTGCGCGCGGCCGAGGTCGGTGGTCCACACGCCCGCAGCGAGCCCGTAGTCGCTGTCGTTGGCGAGCGCGATCGCCTCCTCCTCGGTGTCGAACGGCAGCACCGCGGCGACCGGTCCGAAGATCTCCTCCCGGGCGATCCGCATGTCCGGCGTGACGTCGGTGAACACCGTGGGCCGCACGAACCAGCCGGGCCCCGGCAGGGGTTCGCCGCCCGTGACGGCCTTGGCACCCTCGGCGCGGCCGAGGTCCAGGTAGCCCGTGACCCGGTCGAACTGCTCCTGGGAGACGAGCGGCCCGATGTTGATCCCGCCCGAGAGACCGGGGCCGATCCGCAGCGCCTCCACGACCGGCAGCATCCGGTCCAGGAACTCCTCGATCACCGTGCGCTGCACGAGCAGTCGGCTGCCCGCCGTGCACATCTGTCCGGAGTGCCCGAACACGGCCCGGACGGAGGCCGGTACGGCGGCGTCGAGGTCGGCGTCGGCGAACACCATGTTCGCGGACTTGCCGCCCAGTTCGAGCGTGAGCCGCTTGACGGACGGCGCCGCCGCGGCCATGATCAGCCGCCCGACGTCGGTGGACCCGGTGAACGACACCTTGGCCACACCTGGATGCGCGACCAGTTCCGCCCCGGTGCGTCCGTCGCCGGTCACCACGTTGACGACGCCCTCCGGCACACCGGCCTCCAGGCACAGCGCGGCCAGCCGCAGCGCGGTCAGCGGGGTCTGCTCGGCGGGCTTGACGACCACCGTGCAGCCGGCCGCCAGGGCCGGGGCGAGCTTCCAGGCCGCGATCATGAAGGGGAAGTTCCAGGGGAGTACGGCGGCCACCACGCCCACCGGTTCCCGCACGCTGTACACATGCCGGCCGGGCCCGGCGGGATGCACCGTGCCGGTCAGCCGGGCCGGGGCGCCCGCGAAGTGCCGGATCGCCTGGAGGCCCAGCTCCACGTCACCGCGGGCCCGCTCGATCGCCTTGCCGTTGTCCAGGGTGTCCAGGACCGCCAGCGCCTCGGCGTCCCGCTCCACCAGGTCCGCGAGCCGCAGCAGGACGTCCCGCCGGTCACGGGGCGGCAGCGCGCGCCAGCGGCCGTCGCGGTGCGCGGCCGAGGCGGCGGCCACCGCCGCGGCCACGTCCGTCGCGTCCGCCTGGGCGATCGTGGTCAGCGGCTCGCGGGTGGCCGGGTCGAGGACCGGGATGCGCAGGGCAGAGGCGCCCGTGGTCCAGGTGCCGCCGATGAGCATGGGCTCGCACTCGGGCAGCCTGGGCAGGGTGATGCTGGGGTCCAAGGGGGTTCTCCTTGTCGTTCGTGGGACGGGCGGCGCGGTTCCTCGGGCGGGATGGCTCCGGCGGGACGGCTCAGGCGGGATCGCCGGGCCGGTGCGCCGCGCTGGGCCAGGGCTCGCGCACGGCCGCCGAGACCGCGCGGGCGGTGGTGAGCACACAGCGGTCGAACTCCGCTCGCCCGTGGGCCGCGTTGGCCTCGGTGACGTCCCTGCCCCACACACCGGTCTCGCTGACCTGGTCCATGCGGTAGTCCCAGAAGGAGTCGACGTCTACGTGCGAGGTGGCCCGCTCCATCCGCACCAGCTCGGGGGCCAGGTGCAGCATCACCGAGGTCTCGAAGTAGTTGGCGTGCATCAGCGCCCGCCCGTATGTGACATGGCCGTCGACCTCGGGCCCCGGGTACATCGTCACGTACCCCAACGCCCGCACGCGTGCGTCCCGGTGACGCACCCTCAGTTTCTCGGCGGACACGTCCAGCGCGCCGTTGTTCCAGATGTGGCCGTTGAGCAGGACGAACTGCCGTACACCGCTGGCGTACAGGGAGTCGATGACGTCCTCCACGACGGCGATCAGCGTCTCGGGGCGCAGCGCCACCGTCCCCGCGAAGCCGCCGTGCGAGGCGGACACGCCGAAGGCCAGCGACGGCAGCACCGGTACGCCCGTCAGCGCGGACACGCCCAGGGCGACCGCCTCACATATCCGGGTGTCCACGGCCAGCGGCAGATGAGGGCCGTGCTGTTCGGTGGCGCCCACCGGGATGATCACCGCGTCGCTTCCGGCGACCGTGGTCCCGGCCTCCTGCCAGGTCAGCTCCTCCCACGGCAACGGCGCTCCGCTGCCGCCGAGTTGCGCGGCGAGTGCGGGCACGTCAAGGCCGGTGGGGACGCTCAGGCCGTTGGGCCCTGTGATGACGGACGGCATGTCTCTCCTTTCCTCGGGGGTGCGGTGCTGTCGTTCGGGGTCACCAGCGGCGCCGGCTCTTCTCCGGGAGCAGGTCCAGGGCGCGGGCCGGGACGGGTCGGTCGCCGTCGACGGTGGTGAGCCACACGACGGCGTCCGGGCAGTAGTCGCTGATGAGTTCGCGGCACACCCCGCACGGCGCGATGATCCGGAACCGTCCGGCGGGCTTGATCTGCACGGACACCACCGAGGCCACCGCCAGTGGCGCACCGGGCGCGAGGGCGCCGCGCGCGGTGCCGAGGGCGACTCCCTCAGCGCAGATCGAACTGCGCCGGCAGGAGCCCTCGACGTGGACGCCGGTGTGGATCCGGCCGTCCGCGGTGCGCAGGGCGGTGGCCACCTCGTGCCGGTCCGGCTGCCACACCCGGTCCAGCAACGCCTGGGCCACCGAAAGGAGTTCGGCGTCCTGCTCGCTCATCTCCGGCGGGACGGCCACGGGTGCGGGGGTCATGCGCCGAGCCCCAGCAGGCGGGCCATGTTGCCGCCCTCGACCAGCGCCCGGTCCTTCTCGTCCTCGACCGCCTTGGCGATCTTCATGCGCTCCAGGTCGAAGTCCGAGCCGGGCCACTCGCTGCCCATCAGGATCTGCCGGGGGCCGAGCCGCGCGTAGGCCCGCTTCACATCGCTCATCAGCGTCGCGGACGTCTCCAGGTAGATGTGCGGTTGCCGTTCGGCCACGATGATCGCCTCCGGTACGTTCCACACCGCCCCCATGTGCGCGATGATCGTCGGCACCCCGGGGTGGTCCCGGGCGATCTCCTCGATGGCCAGCGGCGCGCAGAAGGCGTCGTCGAGGGCATTGACGAGCACCAGCAGCCCGCGCCTTGCACAGGCCTCGAACACCGGGTCGAGCAGTCCGTGGTCGGCCACGTGGTAGCCGTGCAGGCTCGGATGCAGCTTCAGCCCCACCAGTCCGGCATCGGCGATCCGGTCGATCTCCTCGATCGCGTCGTCCGCCTGCGGCAGCACCTGGCCGAAGCCGAAGAACCGGTCGGGGTGCGCGGCCACCAGCGAGGCGATGAAGTCGTTCTCGATGCGCTGCGCGAGCGAGCACACCATCGCCATGTCCACCCCGGCGGCGTCCATCCGGTCGAGGATGCGGCGCGGCTCGAAGGGCTTGTACGGCGGCGGCGCCTCGCCCTTGCGCGCGCCGGTCAGGTAGTCGGAACGGCCGCGCACGTCCTGCGTGGTGTTGTAGGCGTCGATGATCAATGCGGGTCCTCACTCACGGGCACGGGGCCGAGGGGCAGATGGCAGCGCACGCGGCGGCCCGGCGACATCTCACGCAGTTCCGGGTGCCGGGTGCGGCAGAGGTCGGTGGCGAACGGGCAGCGGGTCCGGAACAGACACCCCTCCGGCGGGTCCGCGGGGTCGGGCAGCTCGCCCTCCAGGGGCTGCCGCTCGACGGGAGGGCCGGGCCGCAGCTCCGGCACGCTGGCCAGCAGCGCGCTGCTGTACGGATGGGCGGGGCCGGAGAAGAAGGCGTCCCGGGGAGCGGTCTCGATGATCTCGCCGAGATACATCACAGCCACCCGGTCGGCGATGTGCCGCACCACACCTAGGTCGTGGGAGATGAACAGCATCGTCAGACCCCGGTCGCGCACCAGGTCCGACAGCAGGTTCAGCACCTGGGCCTGGATGGACACGTCCAGCGCGGAGACCGCCTCGTCGGCCACCACGAACCGCGGCGACGAGGACAGGGCCCGGGCGATGCCGATGCGCTGGCGCTGGCCGCCGGAGAACTCGTGCGGCTTGCGGCCGCCGGCCTCGGCCCCCAGACCGACCAGGTCGAGGAGCTCGGCCACTTTACGTTCCGCGTCGGCGCGGCTCGCGCCCCGGGAGCGCAGCAGCGGTTCGGCGACGATGTCGGCGACCGTGCGGCGCGGGTTCAGCGAGCCGAACGGGTCCTGGAACACCATCTGGAGCTCGGCCCGGGTCCGCTTCAGGCGCCGGCCGCGCAGGCGGGTGAGATCGGTGCCGAGGAAGTCGATCCGGCCCGCCGACGGTTCCACCACGCGCAGCAGCGCCCGCCCGAGCGTGGACTTGCCACACCCCGACTCGCCGACCAGGCCCAGCGTCTCGCCCTCGGCGATGTCCAGGTCGACGTCCCGCAGTGCCCGCACCCGGCCGCCGTCCCGGCCCGCGTAGTCGACCCGCAGTCCGCGGGCGCTCATCAGGACCTCGCTCATACGGCGGCTCCCGCCGCGCGCGCCCGTACTCGGTCCTTTGCGGGCAGCACACAGGCGTCCAGGTGGGCCGGGCCGCCGTGGCGCCGCCGCAACTCCGGGCGGCTGTCGCAACCGTCGTGGGCGAACGCGCAGCGCGGCCGGAAGCCGCAGCCGGACGGCCGCTCGACACCGGCGGGCGGACTGCCGGGGATGGCCGGCAGCCGTTCGGGCACCGGGCCGTCCAGGGGGGGCACCGAGCCGAGCAGGCCCATCGTGTACGGGTGCTGAGGGTCGAACAGCACCTGGTCGCGGGTGCCCTGTTCCACGATCCGGCCCGCGTACATCACCGCCACCCGGTCCGCGACCTCCGCGACCACCCCCAGGTCGTGGGTGATCAGCAGCACGGACGTGCCGTGCTCGCGCTGCACCCGCTTCAGCAGCGCCAGCACCTGGGCCTGGATGGTCACGTCCAGCGCGGTGGTGGGCTCGTCGGCGATCAGCACGGCCGGGTCGTTGGCCAACCCCATCGCGATCATCACACGCTGGCGCATGCCGCCGGAGAGCTGGTGGGGATAGGCGCGCGCGGCCCGCGCCGGGCCCGCGATGCCGACCTCGCCGAGCAGCTCCACGGCGCGGCGTGCGGCCGTGGCGCGCGGGACGTCGCCATGGGCGCGGATCGTCTCCGCGACCTGAGCGCCCGCCCGGTGCAGTGGGTTGAGCGCGGCCAGCGCGTCCTGGAAGACCACCGTCACGTCCTTGCCGCGCACCCGGCGCAGCTCCCGCTCGGACGCCCCCACCAGTTCCCGCCCCCGGAAGGACACGGATCCGCCGACGTGCGTGCGGGGGCCGCGGTTGAGGCCGACCAGGCTCATCGACAGCGCCGACTTGCCCGACCCGGACTCGCCGACCAGCGCGAGGATCTCGCCCCTGCGCAGCGTCAGGTCCACCCCGTCCACGGCGGGCAGCCGGCCCGCCGGTACGTCGAACCCGACACTCAGGCCGCGTACTTCGAGCACCGGCTCCGGAGAGGGCGCGTCGTGCACACCTCCCGACGCGGTCGCTTCGTGCAAGCCTCCCGACGCGGTCGCTTCGTGCAAGCCTCCCGACTCGGTCGCGTCGTGCACGCCCTCCGGCGCGGTCATACGGCACCGCCCACGGCCAGCGCGGCCCGGTGGATCAGCTCGGCGACCCGCTCCGGCCACACCAGGGTGGTGTAGTGGCTGCCCGGCACGTGCTCGACGGTCGCCTTCATCCGCTCGGCCATGAAGTTCTGGATCTCCGGGCGCAGGGTGCGGTCGTCGTCGGCGACCAGGTACCAGCTGGGCAGCGACCGCCAGGCCGGCACTCCGGTCGCCTGGGTGAAGATCAGGTTGTCGGCCTTCCGTCCCTCCGCCTCGACGACCGCCCGCTGCTCGTCCGACAGGTCCGGGCCGATCTCCGCCCAGAACCCGGGACTCGGCTCGGACTTCCACTCGCCGTTCGGGCCGCGCCGCATGTACTTGGAGATCTCCGCGGGTTCGTAGCGCTCGACGATCCCGTTGACGGTCTCGCCCTCGTCCGGCCCGAACGCGGCGATGTAGACCAGCCCCGCGACGCGCGGGTCGCGGCCCACGTTCGTGATCACCGCGCCGCCGTAGGAGTGCCCGGCGAGCAGCACCGGGCCGCTGGTGCCCGCGAGCGCGGCGGTGGTCTCGGCGATGTCGTCGGCGAGCGAGGTCATCGGGTTGGTGACCGTGAACAGCCGGTGGCCGTGGGCGGTGAGCAGCGGCTGGACCGCCGACCAGGTGGTGGGCCGTCCGCCGGCACCGTGGACCAGCACGATGTCCATCGGGATCATCCTTTGCGTAGGCGCGGGTCGAGGACCGTGTAGAGCAGGTCGACCGCGTGGTTGACGAGGGTGAACAGCAGGGCGATCGCGAGGGCCGCGCCCTGCACGACCGGGTAGTCGCGCTGCAGCACCCCCTGCACGAGGAGGCGTCCGACGCCCGGGTAGGAGAAGACGGTCTCGGTGACCACCGAACCGCCCAGCAGGGACCCGAACTGGAGCCCCAGGACGGTGACGATGGGCAGCCAGGCGTTGCGCAGCACGTGCCGGCGCACCACCGCGCCCTCGCCGAGGCCCTTCATCCGGGCGGTGCGCACGAAGTCGTCGCCGAGCACCTCCAGCACGGAGGCGCGCACGATCCGGGTGATGAAACCGGCCATGGACAGCGCGAGGGTCACCGCGGGCAGGATCAGGTGCTGGAACCACGGCCACACCAGTTCGGGCCGGTCCTGGAGGATCGCGTCGAGCAGGACGAAGCCGGTGGTGGGCCGGTAGTCCAGGGTGCTGGGCAGCCGGCCGAGGACCGGAAGCCAGCGCAGCCACACGCCGAACACCACGATGGCCAGCACGCCGAGCGCGAACCAGGGCAGCGAGAAGCTGACGGTCGCCACGGCCCGGGTCGAGGTGTCGATCCAGCTGCCCCGGCGCAGTGCCGCGACGACTCCGGTGACGACGCCGAGCAGCACCGCGACCGTCATGGCCGCGAGGGTGAGCTCCACGGTCGCGGGCAGCGCGTCGCCGAGCAGGCCGAGGACGCTGTTGGAGCCGTAGAACGAGGTGCCGAGGCGCAGATGGACCAGGTCGTCGAGGAAGTGGCCGTACTGGGTGAGCAGCGGCTGGTCGAGTCCGAGGGCCTTGGTGACGCGTTCCTCGTTGGCGTCGAACTGCGCGGCCGAGGTGTTGCCGCCGCCCGCCGCGAGCGAGGCCGCCGGGGAGCCCGGCAGCAGCCGTATCGCCACGAACACCAGGGAGGCCAGCGCGAACAGCACGACGGGGATCACGGCAAGCCGGCGCACGAACACCCAGACCGCTCCCGTCGGCCGGGACAGGCGCACCCGGGGCAGCACTCCGGTGCCCGCGCTCATGCCGTCCCCCTCGGGTCGAGGGCGTCCCGCAGGTCGTCGCCGACGAAGTTGCACGCCACGACGAACAGCAGGGTGAGGGCGGCCGGCAGCACCACCAGCCGGGGAGCGGTGTACAGGAACTCCTGCCCGGCCTGCACCATGTAGCCCCAGTCCGGCTGCGGCGGCTGGATGCCCAGGCCGAGGTAGGAGAGGCCGGCCGCGAACCCGGCCGCGATCGACAGCGTCATGACGACCTGGGCGAGCAACGGTCCGCCGATGTTGGGGAGTACCTCGCGCAGCAGGATGCGGGGCGCCCCGGTGCCGCCGAGCCGGCAGGCCACGACGTAGTCCTTGGCGGCCTCGCGTGCGGTCAGGGTGCGGGCCAGCCGGGCGAGACCCGGCGCCAGCGAGACGCCGATGCCGAGGACCAGACTGACCGTGCCCGGTCCGGCGGCCGCCACCAGCAGGATCACCAGCAGGATCGACGGGAAGGCCAGCGCCAGGTCGACCAGCCGCATCAGCGCCTGCTCCACCGCGCCGCCCGTGTACCCGGCGACCAGCCCGACCAGGGTGCCGATCCCGGCCGCGAGCGCGGTCGCCGCGAAGGACACCAGCAGCAGCGGGCGGGCTCCGTGCACCAGCCGGGCCAGCTCGTCCCGGCCCAGGTCGTCGGTGCCCAGCGGATGCCCCGGCGCCCCGGGCGCCAGCAGCGCCGAGGAGGTCTGGCGCAACGGGTCGGCGGACACGACCAGCGGACCGAGCAGGGCGACCAGGACCGTCGCGGCGAGCAGCAGCCAGGCGAGCAGCGCGGGCCAGGAGCGGGCCACCCTGCGCCGCCGCAGCGCGCCCAGGATCCGTCGTGCCGTCCCGGGCCGGGGCGGCGAGGCCGGGGTGGCGGGGGCCGCCGCCTCCACCGCCCCGGCGTCGACCGCGGCGCCGGCCTCAGACACTGGCCTTCTCCATGTAACAGCGGTGGTTGGCCAGGGCGTCGGTGTTCATGCCCTTCACGTGCGCACCGCTGACGACCAGGTTGCTGAAGCAGGCCAGCATCGACAGCACCATGTACTCCTCGGCCCACCGGCGCTGGATCCTCGTGTAGGCGGCGGTGCGCTTCTTGGTGTCGGTGAGGTTCTTGGCCGTGTAGAGGTCGTCGGCGAGGGAGGCGGCGCCCTTCAGGGTGTCCATGCCGGAGAGCTTGGAGCCGTAGATGCCGGTGGGGCTCGCCATCGCGCCGACCATGTCGTCGGGGTCGGGCACGTAGGTGTTGCGCTCCCAGATCATCAGGTCGTGGTAGTCGTCCTCCCCGTCCAGGAGCCGGCTGAAGTAGGTCGCCGGGTCCACCGAGGTGGTGGCCACCTTGAGGCCGATGTCGGTGAGGTTCTGGGCGATGATCTGGGCGGCCTTGGGGTGCCAGGAGTCGCTGGCGGCCATCAGCCGGATGGTGCGCCCCTTCGCCCCGGCCTCCTCGACCAGCCGCTTGGCTTGCGCGGTGTCCTGGGTGCTGAGGTCGGCGAGCGCGGTGTCGTAACCGCTCTGGGCCGGCGGGATGGCGTAGCCCCTGGGTTCGGCGCCGACGCCGTAGAAGGCCTGCTGGAGGATGGCCTTGCGGTTGATGGCCAGGTTGATGGCCTTGCGCACCTTCAGCTCGGGGACCCGGCGGGCGTCGATCATCATGATGGCGTCGGCGTTCTGCGGGGTGTCGTACACCTTCACCGCGCTGTCCTTGCGCAGCTGGGATACGGCGGAGTACGGGGCGAACTGGGTCGCGGACACGTCGCCGCTGAGCAGCGAACTGACGATGGTGGACGGGTCCTGGACCTGGCGCAGCACCAGGCGGTCGATGGGGGGTTTGCCCAGCCGGAAGCCGTCGAAGGCCTCCAGCGTGATGGACTGCCCCGCCGTGGCGGTGGAGAAGGCGAACGGACCGGTGCCCACGAGGTGCTTGCCGATGTCGGCGCCGTACTTGTCCAGCGCGGCCTTGGAGATGATCCGGCCGCCGATGTCGGAAAGCCTGCCGAGCACGGTCCGGTCGGGCTTCTTCAGGACCATCTTCACGGTCATGTCGTCGGGCGCGGTGAGCGAGGCGACGTTGGCGCCCATGCTCGCCAGTGGCCGGGTCGCGCCCTTGGGCAGCGTCTTGTCGTCCGGGTCGAACTGGCGGCCGAGGCTGGCGAGCACGTCGGCGGAGGTCAGCACGGTCCCGTCGTGGAACTTCACACCCTCGCGCAGAGTGAAGGTGTAGGTGAGCCTGTCATCGGATATGGTCCACGACTTCGCGAGGTCCGGTGTGGGCTCGTTGGTCTCGAAGGAGATGAACGTCAGGCCGCGGCAGATGCAGTCGACGGCCATCCAGTCGCCCAGGGACGTGTAGAAGGCCGGGTCGCTGATCGCGCTGGTGGCGTCGATGGCCAGGGTCAGCGTGCCGCCTTTGCCGCTGCCGCCCCCGTCCTGCGCCGCCGCGCCGCACGCGGTGAGCAGGGCGGGCAGCCCGAACCCGACGCCCACGCCGAGCAGTCCGGCCCCCCGGAGCATCGTCCGGCGCGAGACGTCCCGCGACCCGGTCGCCGGCACCGACGACGGGGTGGCGGCGGCAGTCGAGGGCGATCCAGATGTGTGGTCCGGCATGGGGCCTCCTTGGGCACCGATCCTGAGAATGGATTAAATCTGCGCTGGATTGGATCCAAAAACATGCTCAGCGGCCCCCGATTCCCTCTCGTGTCCCTGGGGTTAAAGCCGTGTGAAGCGGGCCCCGGAGAACATGTGGCATACGACGGCGGGCGCCCTCGGCCCCCCAGTGCGGCCGGAGGTCACGTCGTCCGCGCGGACCGCGCCCACCGGCTCGGCCGAGGCGATGTCGGGCGCGGTCACCCCGTAGCGCCGGCGGCGACCTCGTAGCGAGGCTTGCGCGACGGCTTCCCGGACGCGTCGCCGCCGGCTGGTGGAAGGGCGCGCCATGAGGATGGCGGCCGCCTCGCGGGTCCCGGCGGCCCGGGGCATGTTCGTAGTGGTGAACTACCGGGCTGTCGCCGTCGTGCGGCCAAAGGACGCACCCAGAGGTGTCCCTCCGGCTGGAGGAACACGCCACCGCGGTCGAGGCCGCGATCGCGGTCGGCGTGGACCGGGTCCTGTACGTGTCCCTCGTCGGCGCTTCGCCCGTGGCCACCTACATCAACGCCCGCGACCAGTGGGCGACCGAACAGTTCCTGGCTGGGTCCGGGATCCGGCACGCGGTGCTCCGGGCGGGCTTCTACGCGTCGACGCCGGCCGCCCTCGCCGACGGGGAGTTCGTCGTGAGCGGCCCCGCGAGCACCGGCCGGGCGGCCTTCGTCACCCACGAGGACATCGCGGACGTGATCACGGCCGTCGCCCTCGACGGCCGTCCCCGTTCCGAACGCGACGGCGCGATCCTGGAGATCACCGGGCCCGAGGCCCTGGCCCTCGGCGAAGCGGTCAGCCGGATCGCCGCGGCCACCGGCCGGCCCTACCGCTTCGCACCCGAGACCTTCGAGGAGGCCTTCGCACGGCGGTGGCGACTGGGCATGAGCGGGGAACAGATCGAGACCTGGATCTCGTGGTACCAGGCGATCGAAAGGGACGAGGTGTCCGTGGTCACCGACGCCGTCCCCCGGCTCACCGGCTCACCGGCTACCCCGGTCGCAGAGGCGGCCTGGTGGCCCGCTCCGAACACCGCGCGTGGCATTCCCTGAACTCAGGCGGGCACGACCGAACTCAGGCGGACACGACGCCGAGTGTTCCCGCGGGCCCGGTCGCCGCGTCGTGCCCCCGAATGTCACAGGCTTCTTCACCGCAGTCGCCGGCGGAGACCGGAGCTGCCGGGAACCTCGGCGTGGCCGGTTTCGAAGGCATCGCGACACACGTCCGGGGCGTGATCCGGCGCGACGGTGCCCGGCCCGGCACGCCGTTGACGGCGCGTCCAGCAGGGCCTTGCCCGGATCGTGGACCGCCCTGTCCTTGCGTCCTCGCGCAAGGACGGCGGATACAGCCTGATCCAGACCGGTCTTGCGGTCCGTCGCCGCCGGCGGCACGGGCCCCGGCTCGGGAGAGTGCCGAACGACCGCCGCCCTCGGCGCGGACACGGGGGCGGGAGCCGGTCAGGAGCGCCCTCCGGCACTGTCGACCGGCACTCGGCCCGTCACCTCGCGAAAGCGCGAGGCTAACCGCCGGTACTGCTGCCGAGGGTGACCGTCCAGGATGTCGGTGCGTAGTCCTGGAGATGTCCGTCGACGGGTGTGCTGCCGGTGGGCCCGACGTCGTCGTACGGGAAGGCGTAGCCGATCGACGCGTACTTGTGGACCAGCCGGGCGTAGTGGTTGGTCACGGCGTTGGTGTAGTACTGCGCCGAGGCGACGCCGCCGGGCTGGTTCTGCCCGCCGGCCAGCAGAAGGGTGCTCCGGTTGAGTGCGGCGGCAAGCCGGGCGGCCACGGCGCCCCGCGCGTCGCCGCCGGAGTTGTACAGCGGCCCGCTGTTGCAGCTGAAGATGTCGCTCGCGCTGGGGCGGGTGAAGGGCACGCCGTTCGTGTTCAGGCCGGTGAAGACGAGTGTGCCGCCCGAGACCTCGCCGGTGTAGGTGCCGAGGGACTGGGTGTCCACGGTGAGCGTGGTGCTGGAGAAGCGGCTCCACACCTGGTCGAGATAGGAGTTCCAGTAGCTTCCGAAGTCCGTGGGGGAGTGCACGGGGGACATGACGCGCAGGACGGTGCCGCTGCTGTCCGTGACCACGAGGGAGTTCCAGGGAGCGCCATCGGTCTGGGACTGGGTGACGAGTCCCGACGCGATGGAGGACAGTGCCCCTGCCGGTAGCGGGCTGACCGACTGCTGGCCGGAACTGCCGGTGGTCCGCATGGAGATGGGCGCGGCGACCAGGTCCACATAGCTGATGTTCGCGTACAGGTTGGTGCTGTTGTACGTGAACTCGCAGAACGTCCAGTCGGTCAGCCAGTTGGGATCGTTGCTGGTGAATCCGGGCTGCACCAGCCCGGGGCCGGGGTTGACGAAGAATTGGATCTTCTTCCCGACGGAGAACCAGACGCGGCCGCCGATCAGGTAGTCGGTGACGGTGAGCGTGGTGGAGGTGCCGGACGCGCCCAGGGCTATGGCGTAGTCCGGCACGGGCGTCAGTGTCGTGGCGGGGTTGGACAGTCTGTGGAAGACCCCGTCCGCGGTGACGAAGCCGGGCCAGCCGCTGCTGTCCGCACCGGAGATGTAGGCGTAGACGGGGCTGGAGCCGGAGTTGTTCTGCAAGGTGATCGGGAGGGACGCCGCGGCGGCCGCGGCGAGTCCCGGCACCAGGACGGATGCGGCCGGCGCGGCCACGGGTGCGGTCGCCGCGGCGGCGAGAAAGGCGCGTCGTGAGAGCAAGAGGTACTCCTAGGCAGGACGGAACCCGTGTCCCCCCAACGCACGAGTACTTGATTGGTGTAGACCTGTTTGGGAGTGTTGGCTATCGATCATGCACCCGTCAAGGCTTTGAGCCCTGTGACTGCGTATGAGTGTTGGTCGGCGTCGCCGACCTGGCCCGGCCCGGCCGACCTGGCGCTTTCCGTTCGATCCAAACAGGTTCTTTGGTACAGACCTTGACGGTAATTCAACAGGACTCCACAATGACGCCCAAACATCCACGCACGGTTCTCGACAACGCGCCCGTTTGAGAGCGCTCTCCGAAGCAGTCCTCACCCCCCACTGGAGAAGGACGACGCTGTGCAGCGAACCCTGAAACGCCTCCTGCCCCTGTGGCTCACGGCTCTCGTGGCCGCCCTGCTCGTGGCCGGTGTGCCGCCGGCCCGCGCGGCGACGGCCACGACGATCACGGTGGACGGCGGTCAAGGCGGCCGGACGTTCGACGGAATCGGTGCGATCAGCGGTGGCGGGGGCAACTCCCGGCTGCTGCGGGACTATCCGCCCGCCCAGCGGTCGCAGATCCTGGACTACCTGTTCAAGCCGGGATACGGCGCGAACCTGCAGTTGCTGAAGCTGGAGATCGGTGGGGACGCCAACTCCACCGACGGCTCGGAGCCGTCCATCGAGCACAGCAAGGGGCAGATCAACTGCGATGCCGGCTACGAGTTCTGGCTCGCCGAGCAGGCCAAGGCCCGTAATCCGGACATCAAGTTCTACGGTCTGGCCTGGGCCGCTCCCGGCTGGATCAACGGCGGGTTCTGGTCCACCGACACGATCAACTACCTGATCTCCTGGCTGGGCTGTGCAAAGCAGCACGGCCTGACCATCAGCTACCTCGGCGGCTGGAACGAGCGGGGCCACGACGCCGACTGGTACGTCCAGTTGCGGTCCGCGCTGGACAACGCCGGATACGGCAGCCTGCAGATCGTCGCCGACGACTCGGGCTGGAGCGTCGCGGACGACATGGCGAGCAACGCCTCGTTCAACAACGCCGTGTCGGTCATCGGAGCGCACTACCCCTGCCAGGGCGGTGACGGCGGCAACGCCAACACCTGTTCCAGCACCACCACGGCGAAGAACAACGGCAAACCGCTGTGGGCGTCCGAGAACGGCTCACTGGACATGGACGCCGGGGCCCCGGCGCTGATCCGTTCCATCGTGCGCGGATACGTGGACGCGCGCATGACCGCCT
Source organism: Streptomyces sp. NPDC054770 (assembly GCF_053611985.1). NCBI lineage: Bacteria > Bacillati > Actinomycetota > Actinomycetes > Kitasatosporales > Streptomycetaceae > Streptomyces > Streptomyces sp. NPDC054770. Next base: position 11,525 of record NZ_JBSHBL010000068.1, on the reverse strand, counting down.
ACCTCAACTGGCCACTGGTCGCGGCGATCTATTCCAACCTGCCGTACAGCACGGTCGGCCTGGCCACCGCGCCCTCGCCGTGGTCCGGGAACTACTCGATCGGCGAGAACACCTGGGCCACCGCCCAGATCACCCAGTTCACCCAACCGGGCTGGAAGTTCATCGACTCCGCCTCCGGCTATCTCGGCGGCAGCGAGTCCAACGGCACCTATGTGACGCTGAAGTCTCCGAACGGGTCCGACTACTCCACGGTCCTGGAGACCACCACCGCCACCGCCGCGCAGACGGTCGACGTCCAGGTGAAGGGCGGCCTTTCCACCGGCGCGGTGCACGTGTGGGCGACCCGGGTGAACAGCCCGAGCCCGTCCACCGACTTCGTGCACACCCAGGACGTCACCCCGACCGGCGGCTCGTACGCGCTGACGCTTCAGCCCGGCTGGATCTACACGGTCACCACGACCACCGGCCAGGGCAAGGGCACCGCCACCGCGCCCGCCGCCCACGCCCTCGCGCTGCCCTACAGCGACACGTTCGACAACGATGCCACGGGCACCGAGGCCACGTACCTGTCCGACATGCAGGGCTCGTTCGAGGCGCGCCCCTGCGCCGACGGCCGGACCGGGCAGTGCGTGCAGCAGGTGACCCCGGTCAAACCGATCGAATGGCAGGACGACTCCGACGCCTTCTCGCTGCTCGGCGACCCGACGTGGACCGACTACACCGTCAAGGCCGACGTCGACCTGCAACAGGCCGGTACCGTCGAACTCCTCGGCCGGGCGGGCACCCAGAACCGTCCGCAGAGCCACCAGGCCGCCTACCTGCTGCGGGTGAGCGACACCGGCGCCTGGTCCATCGTCAAGAGCTCGGCGGCCGGCACCCTGACCACCCTGCTCTCCGGAAACCGGACGGCGCTGGGCACACACGCGTGGCACACGCTCGCCCTCGGCTTCTCCGGCGACCAGATCACCGCCACCGCGGACGGCGCCACCCTCGGCACCACCAACGACAGTTCCTTCGCGGCGGGCCAGATCGGCATCGGCGTGGTCGGCTACCAGACCGACCACTTCGACAACCTGTCCGTCACCGCCAACCCGCCCGGCAACCACGCCGGCATCCTCAAGGGCCGCCAGTCCGGACTGTGCGCGGATGTGCCCGGCGCGAGCCGGACCAACGGCACACAGGTCGCGCTCTGGGACTGCCACGGCGGCGACAACCAGTCCTGGACCCTGACGCCGTCCGGCCAACTCACCGTCTACAACGGCGCGAAGTGCCTGGAGGCCAAGGGCGGCGCCACGGCCGACGGCACCGCCGTGCAGATCGGCGACTGCACTGGCACCGACGGCCAGCGCTGGACCGTGAACAGCGACGGCACGGTGGTCAACACCGGCTCCGGCACGTGCCTGGACGCCACCGGAGGCGGCACCGCCCCCGGCACCCTGCTGGAGCTCTGGACCTGCACCGGCGGCTCGAACCAGAGCTGGCAGCGCGGCGCGGTCTCGGGGTCGGTCAAGGGGCAGGAGTCCGGCCGCTGCGTCGACGTCCCCGGCTTCAGCGAGACCAACGGCGCCAAGCCCGCCCTGTGGGACTGCAACGGCGGCACCAACCAGACCTGGACCTCCTCCACCACCAACCAGCTGACCGTCTACGACTCCAAGTGCCTGGAGGTCACCGGCGGCGCCACCGCCGACGGCAGCCCGGTGGAGATCTGGGACTGCAACGGGGGCGCCGGCCAGCAGTGGCGGGTGCGTTCCGACGGCAGCGTGGTCAACGTCGGATCCGGCAAGTGCCTGGACGCGGTCGGGCACGGCACGGCCAACAGCACGGCGCTGGAGATCTGGACCTGCACCGGCGGCGCCAACCAGATCTGGCGGCTGTCCTAGCCTCCCCTGCCCCCGCCGGGCTGTGGCCGCCCCACTCGTGCTCACGGCCCGGCGGGCCTCCTCCCGGCGTCGCCTGCCCGGCACTTCGGCACCGCCGTACGGCCCGGCGCCGCCGACGCGCGTTGCACGCTGGTCACCACTCGTCGTCACCACCACTCACCTCGAATGAGGGAGACTCATGCCCACCACCCCGCTCAGACGCCTGCTGCAAACCTGCCTGGCGGCACTGCTGTTGCCCCTTGCCCTCCTGGTCGTCCCGGCGCACGCCGCGGCCGCGGCCACCGGCTGGACCGTCACCGGCCCGTCCGCGGGCTCCCCGACCGCCGCACAGGTCACGCTCGACAACGGCACCCTCACCTTCGCCGCCTCCAGCCGCGGCCAGACCGTGTTGTCGCCGTCCCCGATAGGCATCCGCACCAGCGCCGCCGACCTGACGAAGAACCTGACGTTCCTGCAGCGCAGCGACCGGACGTTCACCGAGTCGTACACGATGACCACCGGCAAGCAGCGCAACCGGCAGACCGCATACACCGAGACGACCCTGTCCTTCTCGGGCAGCGGCGGGGCCCGGCTCGACGTCGTGGTCCGTGCCTCGGACACCGGTGTGGCCTACCGTTACGTGCTGCCGGGCAGCGGCTCGGTGACCGTGACGGGTGAGGCGTCGTCGTGGACGGTCCCGGCCTCCGCCAACGCCTGGCTCGTGCCGCCCGACAGCGAGGACCAGGGCCAGTGGTTCGCCACCACCGCGGCCGCCGCTCCGACCAACACCTACCACCTGCCCGCGCTGTTCCAGGTCGGCGACGCCTACGCGCTGGTGGCCGAGACGGATCTCGACGGCCGGTACGCCGCCTCCTACCTCTCCCACACGTCCGGATCCGCCACCTACACCGCCCAGTTGGCGAGCGGGATCACCACCACGCTGCCGCTGTCGACGCCGTGGCGCACGGCGGCCATCGGTGACCTGGCGAGCGTCACCCAGTCCACGATCGTCGACGACCTGGCCACGCCCTCCAAGGTCTCCGACACCTCCTGGATCAAGCCCGGCACCGTCGCCTGGTCCTGGCTGAGCGAACACGGCAGCCCATCCAGCGAGGCCAGGCAGAAGCAGTACATCGACTTCGCCCAGCGCCAGGGCTGGGGCTATGTCCTCATCGACGAGGGCTGGTCCTCCTCCTGGATCCCGGACATCGTGTCGTACGCCAAGGCCAGAGGTGTCCAGGTCATCCTCTGGTTCAACTCCTCCGACCTGCGCACCGCCGCCCAGCGCGACCAGTGGCTGCCCCAGGTCAAGAACTGGGGAGTGGCCGGGGTGAAGATCGACTTCATCGACGAGTACACCCAGCCGACCCTGCAGTGGTACGACGCCGTCCTCGCCCAGACCGCGGACCTGAAGCTCATGGTCAACTTCCACGGCACCGCCATGCCGCGCGGCATGCAGCGCACCTGGCCCCAGGTGGTCGCCGCCGAGGCGGTGTACGGCTCGGAACAGTTCCACAACCGCGCCGCCTTCGACACCATCCTGCCCTACACCCGGAACGTGATCTCCAGCATGGACTTCACCCCCGTGGTGTTCAGCATGACCGGCCGTGACACCACCGACGCCCACGAACTGGCCACCTCCGTCGTCTTCGAGTCCGGCTGGCAGCACTTCGCCGACAGCCCCGAGAGCTACGAGGCCCACCCCGAGGCGCTGCGCATCCTCGACCAGCTCCCCACCACCTGGGACGAGACCCGGCTGCTCGGGGGCAGTCCCGGAAAGGAGGCGTACCTGGCCCGTCGGGCCGGCGGGCGCTGGTTCGTCGGCGGCATCTCGGCCGTGTCCGCCAAGACCTTCCAGACCCCGTTGTCCTTCCTCGGCGCCGGGCAGTGGCTGGCCGAGACGGTCCGCGACGGCTCCGGCGGCCTGACCCACGAGACCCGCGTCGTCACCAGCTCCGACACCCTGTCGGTACCGGAGGCCACCAACGGCGGTTTCGTGACTGCCCTGTGCCCCTACACGTCCGGCATGTCGACCTGCTCCACCCGGGGCCAGGCCGGCGCGCTGAAGGGCAGCCAGTCCGGTCTGTGCGCGGACGTGCCGGGGGCGAGCCAGACGAACGGCACGCAGGTCGCCCTGTGGGACTGCCACGGCGACGCGAACCAGACCTGGACCGCCTCCCCGACCGGGCAGCTGACGGTCTACGGCGGGGCGAAGTGCCTGGACGTCAAGGGCGGCGCCACGGCAGACGGTACGGCGGTGCAGATCTACGACTGCAACGGCTCGGCGGCCCAGCGGTGGACCGTCAACAGTGACGGTACGGTGGTCAACCCCGACTCGGGCAAGTGCCTGGACGCCACCGGGGGCGGCACCACCACCGGCACCCTGCTGCAGATCTGGACCTGCACCGGCGGCACCAACCAGACCTGGTACCGCGCGAACACCACCGGCGCCTACAAGGAGAAGCAGTCCGGCCGCTGCCTGGACCTCCCCGGCGGCAACCAGGCCAACGGCACCCGCCCCGCGCTGTGGGACTGCAACGGCGGCGGCAACCAGACCTGGTTCTCCACGGTGAGCGGTGAACTGACCGTCTTCGCCAACCGCTGCCTGGCGGCGGCCGGAGGAGCCACCGCCAACGGCACCGCCGTCCAGATCCAGGACTGCGACGGCACCTACGGCCAGAAGTGGCGGGTCCGCTCCGACGGCACGATCGTCAACCTCGCCTCCGGCACCTGCCTGGACGCGGTCGACGGCGGCACCGCCAACGGCACCCAACTGCAGCTGTGGACCTGCAACGGCGGTACCAACCAGGTGTGGACCAGGAGTTGACGGCCCGTGCACCTTCACCGTCTCCAGCACGCCACCAGCCCGAAGGAATCCGGATGAGATCACCGTTCACGACGACCGGCGCAGCCGAGCGCCGTGCCGCACGCAGCCTGGCTCTCGGACTGACCGCTCTGCTGCTGGCCGTCGCGGCCCTGGTGGGACTTCCCCGTCCCGCCCAGGCCGCGTCGGCGGGCGTGGCGGTGTACCCGGTCGCGTCGATCTACCCGGCGTCGACGGACTACACGCTCACCGTCAACGGAACGTCCGTCCCCGTCACCAAGTACCCGGGGTACGACATCGCCCAGTTCGCCCTCGGTACCGGCACCGCCACCATGGCGGTGACCAAGACCAACAACACTGGCATCGGCTCGTACGGCATCAGTCCGCAGAAGCTGAACATCAGCGGGTCGGTCAGCGGCTCGACCCTGACCTTCACCGTGCAGCACGACGACTACCTGATCGTGAAACTGGACGGCCGCCCCAACCTGGTGATCGCGGCCGACCCGCAGGAGTCCGACCGCCCGTCGTCCACCGGCACCGGCGTCTTCAACGTGCGGAGCGCCCCGTACAACGTGCAGCCGAACACCGGCGCGTACAGCACCACGGCCTTCCAGACCGCGCTGAACGACGCCGCCGCGTGGGGTTCCGCCAACGGCGGGCAGGGCGTCGTCTACGTGCCCGCCGGTGTCTACACGCTGGGCAACCTGTACCTGCGCAGCAACCTCGCCCTCTACCTCGCCCCCGGCGCGGTGCTCCGCTACACCGGGGAGCCCGACCACTACGTGGTGGACGGGCACAAGGACTCCCAGGGGCGCGACCTCACCTGGTTCATCTCCACCCGCTACTCGTCGTCGAACATCAAGATCTACGGCCGGGGGATCATCGACGGCAACGGAGCGGCCTCGCTCAAGCCCGGCAACCTGGGCGTGAACCTCCTCATGCCCATCTACACCGACGGACTCACGGTCGACGGCATCACGTTCCGGGAGTCCAGCAGCTGGGCGGTCATCCCGTTGCGGTCCTCGAACCTGACGTTCCGCGACATCAAGCTCTTCAACAGGTTCGACATGGGCGAGAACGACGGGATCGACGTCACCGAGTCCACGAACGTCACCGTCACCCACGCGATCGGCATCGGGCTCGACGACCCGTTCTCCACCAAGACCTGGGGCGACGTCGCCGACATCTACAAGTCCGTCCCCGGTACCGCACGCCCGCTGAAGAACGTCACCTTCGACGACCTGGTCTCCTGGACCTACTGCTACGGGGTCAAGGTGGGCCAGGGCGTCATCCAGTCGCAGGACGGCGTCACGTTCCGGCACGTCGTCGTCTACGACGCCGCCGTGGGCATCGGCGTCCATCACAAGTACGGAGCGGCGAGTGCCACGAACATCCGCTTCGACGACATCGACATCGAGCGGCTGGACTTCACCAACGACGACAACAGGACATGGCTGGCCCTGATGACCGGTGACACCCAGGGCATCGGCCCGGTCACGGGCGTCACGATCTCCAACGTCAGGGTCCGCAACGCCGGCACCACGGCCGCGCGCATCAACGGCCGGCCCGGCGCCCCCATCACCGGGGTCACGCTGAGCGACATCGTGATGCCGGGCAGCACCACCGCCGTCACCACGCTCGCCTCGATGAACCTCACCAACCTCTCGGACTACGGCTCCGTCACGATCACTCCGTAGGCACCTGTCCTTTCGAGCACCGATATCCCAGTCGCCACCGGCTGCAGGCGGGCTGGGACCGGCGGCGGCGTTCGGCGTCCGCTCCCCGCACCCGCGGGGGCGATGCCGAGTGCTGTCTCGAGCGAAGCCTCTGTCGCAGTTCAGAGCAGGCGGCGACGGCGACACCAATCGACCATGGCAGGACCGGTCACCACTCGTAGGGGTTCGAGGGGGCGCGGTACGGGTCCTGCGGAGCGGGCGCCGGGCGGTTCCGGGTGCCGTAGTGGCTTGTGGCCGACGGCGCGGCGTGCGCCGCCGAGCCGTACCGGTCCGTACCGCCGGGTGCCGGACGCTCGTAACGGCCTCGGGGCGGACGCCCGCCGCGCCGGCCCGGTGGGCGTGAGCGTGCCGCCCGGGATGACGGCGCCAGCGGACCGGTCTTCTCGGGTCCCCGGCGGTTCCAGTCCCCTTCGCCCAGGACCAGCAGCGGGTCGAACATCACCACCACCCCGGCCAGCAGCAGGAACACGGCAGGGCCGAGCAGCATCGGGAGCAGCAGTGAGGTCGGTGACGCGCTCGACCAGGAGGTTGCGGACGCCGGGTGCACGTCGACGCGCACGGCGGCCATGGCGGTGTAGTGCATGCCGGACACCGCCAGGCCCATCACCAGACTGGCGCCCAGGCTCGCCGTGAAGCCCCGCACCGACACGGCCGCCCACAGTGCCGCCGTCGCCGCCGCGATCGCGATCAGTACGGAGAGGGTGACCGTCACCGGGTCGTAGTGAATCGTTCCGTCAAGGCGGAGCGCCGCCATGCCCAGATAGTGCATGGCGGCCACACCGAGCCCGGTGACGACGCCCGCCGTCCAGAGCGTCCCCGCGGTCGCGCCCCGGTAGCCGACCGCGAAGACGCCGATGCCCACGACCAGGATCGCCACCGCCAGACTGAGCAGGGTCAGCCCCACGTCGTAGCGGATCGTGGTCTCCTGGACATGGAAACCGATCATCGCGATGAAGTGCATCGTCCAGATTCCGCAGCCGATCGACGCCGCCCCCAGGGCGAGCCAGCCGGGCCGCCACGAATCCCGGTGGTGGTGGAGCGACCTGACGATGCAGCGCAGCCCCAGCGCCCCGCCCAGACAGGCCATCAGATAGGCCGCGACCGGAGTCACCGCGCCGTAGTGGAAACCGTCCGTCGTGCCGTGCATGTGTGCAACTCCCCCCAGAGTCACGGCTGTTGTGGGGGAAGGTACTACGCGCCGGGGGCGTGCGCCGGGACTTCGGCCGCCTCCGGGGAGCCTCCGGGGCGCTTCAGGGTGCGACGATCTTGATGGCGCTCATCCAGCCGTGTCCCTCGGGCCGTGTCTGCAGGGCCATGTGCAGCAGCTGGATGCCCTCCAGCTCCCGGGCGTGGCGCAGGCCGCCGACGACCACCGGGTTGAGCCCGCCGGAGGAGACCAGTTCGGCCACCTGGTCGCGGGCCGCGGCGTCGTCGCCGGCGATGAACACGTCCAGCGGCAGCCCGCCCACCTCACCCGCGACCAATGAGCCCGCGAACGTGGTGTTGAAGGCCTTCACCACGTGTGTGCCCGGCGCGGCGGCCTCGGCGAGCTGCTGGGCGCCGGAGCTGTCCGCGGGCACCGTGAGCGAGTCGAAGGTCGAGAAGTCCACCGGGTTCGAGATGTCGACGACGGTCTTCCCGGCGAGCTGGTCCCCGTACTCGGTCACGACCTGCTTGGCCGCGTCGAACGGTATGGCCAGCACCACCACGTCCGCCGCCCCGACCGCGTCCGGCACGGCGGGCGCCACATCCGCCCCCGGCGTCCGCTCGCCCAGGGCGTCGGCGAGCGTGGCGGCCTTGACGGGATCCGTGCCGATCAGCCGCACCGTGTGCCCGCCCGCCAGGGCCCGGGTGGCGATACCGCCCGCCATGTTGCCTGTGCCGACGATGAAGACCCGCATGGGTGAGCCCCTTCCGTGGGGTGGGAGCTGGCCGACGGACGGTCCTGGGGCGCGAGGCCGTCGCACTCCGCCCAATCCAGGATAAATCGGTCCGCACGGCGGGGCATGGCATGGTTCGGGCCGGTGGTAGGTGGCAGCCGGTGGTAGGTGGCAGGGGATGCGCATCGGTCCTCGTCGCCTCGCCTCGGTGTGGAGGCGGTGCGCGGTCGCGGTCGGCGCGGCTCTGTGGTGGGTGACCTTGCGAGGGGCGGTGCTTCGCGGTGCCCGGGGGAGGGGGCGGCGGTCGTGGCGGGTAGCGTGGCGATCATGGCGGACTGGAAGACCCGGCCGGCGTCGGACGCGGACATCGAGGCGGTGGCCGAACTGCGTGCCGTCGTGCTGCGGGACGACCTGGAGCGGCTCGGGCGCTATGACGCGCGGCGGGTACGGCAGCGGCTGCGGGACGGGTTCGACGCGGCCCACACCTGGGTGATCGAGGTGGACGGTGCCTTCGCCGGCTGTGCGGCGCTGCGGCCGGCCGAAGGCGCCCGCTGGCTGGAGCACTTCTATCTCGCCCCGCACGCCCAGGGCGGCGGCATCGGCTCGGCCGTGCTGCGCGAGCTGCTGGAGCGGTGCGACCGCGACGGCGTCACCGTCCGGCTGAACGTCCTGCGGGGCAGCGCGGCCCGGCGGCTGTACGAGCGGCACGGATTCCTGGTCGAGACCGAGGACCCGGTGGACGTGTTCATGGTCCGCCGGCTGTCCTCGTCCCTGCCGTCCTCGTCCCTGCCGTCTCCGCGCATGCCCTCCAGCTGAGCGCCGGACCGTCTCGACCGCTCGCCCCGGCCTGCATAGGGAAAACCCTCGACTGACCTCGACGTGAATGACATGCGCGGGTCAAGTCTGGAATCCTCGCCGCACACACGCTTTCTCCATGGCGTGTCCCCGGATCACGGACCACGAACGCCGGTCCCCGGATCCCGGTTCCCGCACAGCTCAGCTCGTCCCGGACAGCACATCCCCGTCTGCCCGGTCTGTCACCGGCCGCGACCCGGCGGCCGCAGCAGGAGGAGTACGAGTGAGACGCCTTCCCCACAGACGGGCCACGGTAGGAGCCGCCCTGGTCTCCACCGCGGCCTTCCTCGCCGTCGGCATCCAGTCGGTTCCGGCGAACGCCAAGCCCGCCACCCCCCACCCCAGCCCCGTGCGCACCGGCGGCCTCGAGGCCAAGCTCACCCCCGCCCAGCACAGCGCGCTGCTCAGGACCGCCCAGCAGAAGACCGCCGCGACCGCCCGCACCATCGGGCTCGGCGCCAAGGAGAAGCTGGTCGTCAAGGACGTCGTCAAGGACAACGACGGCACCGTGCACACCCGTTACGAGCGCACCTACGCCGGACTGCCGGTCCTCGGCGGCGACCTGGTCGTGCACACCCCGCCCGCCTCCCTCGCGGCCGGAACCGTGAGCACCACCTTCAACAACAAGCACACCATCGCGGTCCCCACGGTCAGCGCGGCCTACGGCAAGTCCGCCGCCCAGACCAAGGCGCTCAAGGCGGCCAGGGCCCTCGACGCGCAGAAGCCCGTCGCCGACAGCGCCCGCAAGGTGATCTGGGCCGGCAGCGGCACCCCGAAGCTCGCCTGGGAGACCGTGATCGGCGGCTTCCAGGACGACGGCACGCCCAGCAAGCTGCACGTCGTCACGGACGCCACCACCGGCAAGGAGCTCTACCGCTACCAGGCCGTCCAGACGGGCACCGGCAACACCCAGTACAGCGGCACGGTCACCCTGAACACCACGCTGTCGGGTTCGACCTACCAGCTGTACGACACCACGCGCGGCGGCCACAAGACGTACAGCCTCAACAACGGCACGTCGGGCACCGGCACCCTGATGACCGACACCGACGACGTCTGGGGCACCGGATCCGGCTCCAACACCCAGACCGCCGGCGCCGACGCCGCCTACGGCGCCCAGATGACCTGGGACTTCTACAAGAACACCTTCGGCCGCAGCGGCATCAAGAACGACGGCGTCGCCGCCTACAGCCGCGTCCACTACAGCACGGCGTACGTCAACGCCTTCTGGGACGACGACTGCTTCTGCATGACCTACGGCGACGGCACGAGCAGCACCCACGCCCTCACCTCGCTCGACGTCGCGGGCCACGAGATGAGCCACGGCGTCACGTCGAACACCGCCGGGCTCGACTACACCGGCGAATCGGGCGGGTTGAACGAGGCGACCTCCGATATCTTCGGCACCGGCGTGGAGTTCTACGCCAACAACTCCTCCGACGTCGGTGACTACCTCATCGGCGAGAAGATCGACATCAACGGCGACGGCTCGCCGCTGCGTTACATGGACGAGCCGGACAAGGACGGTGCGTCGGCCGACAGTTGGTACTCCGGGGTCGGCAACCTCGACGTGCACTACTCCTCGGGCCCGGCGAACCACATGTTCTACCTGCTGTCCGAGGGCAGCGGCAGCAAGACCATCAACGGCGTCACCTACAACAGCCCGACCTCCGACGGCGTCGCCGTCGCCGGCATCGGCCGGGCCGCGGCCCTCCAGATCTGGTACAAGGCGCTGACGACGTACATGACGTCCAGCACCAACTACGCCGCCGCCCGCACCGCCGCCCTGAACGCGGCCGCGGCGCTGTACGGCACCAGCTCCACCCAGTACGCCGGTGTCGGCAACGCGTTCGCCGGCATCAACGTCGGCAGCCACATCACCGTGCCCACCTCGGGCGTCACGGTCACCAACCCGGGCAGCCAGTCCTCGACCGTCGGCACCGCGGTGAGTCTGCAGGTCTCGGCGAGCAGCACCAACAGCGGCTCGCTGACCTACGCGGCGACCGGCCTGCCGACCGGCCTGTCGATCAACAGCTCGACCGGCGTCATATCGGGGACGCCCACGACGGCGGGTACGTACAGTACGACCGTCACGGTGACCGACTCCACCGGCGCCTCCGGCACCGCGTCCTTCACCTGGACGGTCAGCACCAGCGGAGGCGGCGGCAGTTGCACCTCCACGCAACTGCTCGGCAACCCCGGCTTCGAGTCGGGCAACACCACCTGGACCGCGACCAGTGGTGTCATCACCACCGACAGCGGTGAGGCGGCCCGGACCGGCTCCTACAAGGCGTGGCTCGACGGCTACGGGTCGACCCACACCGACACGCTGTCCCAGTCGGTGACGATCCCGTCCGGCTGCACCGCCACC
>NZ_JBSHBL010000067.1:0-56289 GCF_053611985.1 Streptomyces sp. NPDC054770 | reverse complement strand
GACGTGACAGCCGCGCCGGGGATCGAGGACAGGAGGGTACGGCGCAGGGAGTTGCCGAGGGTGTAGCCGAAGCCCGGCTCCAGCGGCTCGATCACGAACCGGGAACGGAACTCGTCGACGACCTCTTCGGTCAGGGACGGACGCTGAGCGATCAGCACGTGGGGTTGCCTCCAGTGGTTTGGCGCCCGCTATGTGACGCCGTAGACACATGAAGGGTACGGGTGACACGGCCTGTCGGCTCGGAACCCCGTCCTGCGGAACGTGCGGCCGCAGGACGTCACCATGGCCCCGCCCGGGTGGATCCCCCCGAAACAGCATGCCCTTCCATGCGACTGCCCTGGTCGCGCCCCACCGTGGAGCGCGTCCGCCGGCGCCCTTTCCCGGCACCCAACTGCCCTGGAAATGCCGCTGCCTGGCCCGCTGAGCTGTCGGACGTCAACCGTCACCCTGCTCGACGTGCAGGTGGATCGGACCCCGAAGCACGGGGCTGGGCCGGTACGGCGGCGGGTCGGCGACCAGCCTGGGCCGGTCGAGCCGGCGTACCAGCTCGGTCAGCGCGATCTGGGCCTCCCGCCGGGCCAGCGGGCCGCCGAAGCACAGATGGATGCCGCTGCCGAACCCCAGGTGCTGGTTGTCACGCCGATCCGGGTCGAAGCGGTCCGGATCCCGGAAGCGCTTCGGATCGCGACTGCCCGAGGCCAGCATCAGCATGATCTGCGAGCCCTTGGGGATGACGGTGCCGGCGACGGAGATGTCGCTGTACGCCGCCCGCCAGGGAATGATCTGCACCGGGGGCTCGTAGCGCAGCAGTTCCTCGACCAGCGGCACGACCAGGCCCGGGTCGTCGCGCAGCCGCCGCAGCACCTGCGGGTGGCGCAGCAGCGTCAGCATGCCGTTGGTGATCAGGTTGACGATGGTCTCGTGGCCGGCGATGAGGAGCACTTTGGCGGTGGCGACGATTTCGGCGTCGGCCATCCGGCCGTCGGGCCCGTCGTCGTTGGCCAGTCGTGACAGCAGATCGCCTCCCGGCCGGCCGTGGCGCTGTTCCACCAGCTCGCCGAGGCACTGGCGCAGGTCCTTGCGGGCCTGCACGCCCCTGTCCAGTTTCTCCTTCGGGTCGGTCCTGGGGTCGTAGTCGATCGAGTTCATGATGTCGTTCACCCACAGGTGGAACCTCGGCTCGTCCTCGCGCGGCACGCCGAGCAGGTGACAGGTCACGGTGACGGGGAACGGAAAGGCGAAATCGTCGACGACGTCGATCCGCTCCTTGCCCGCCACATCGTCGATCAGGCTGCCGACGGTGCCGGTCAGGAAGCCTTCGAGCCCGGTCACCAGCCCAGGGGAGTGCGGGGGGCCGAAATGCCGCATCGCCATCCGCCGCAGGCGATCGTGCTCGGGCGAGTCCATGTGGATGAACGACGACGTGCCCCCGCCCTCGGCCGCGGGCATCGGCTGCGACAGATTGCGCACGTCGGAACTCAGGTGCGGGTCATTGAGTATGTCCGTGATCTCGCGATAGGTGCTGACGACGTAACTGCCGTCCTCCTGCCGGGCCACCGGTGTCCTGCGCAGCTCGGCGTAGAGCGGGTACGGGTCGGCCCGGGAGGAGTAGTCGAAGATCCGTTGCAGGGTGCCGGGCGTCCCGGTCGTGGTCGTCCGGCCTTCTTCCCGCTGATGCCGATGCCGATGCAGATGCCGGTGCACGGCCGTGACGCGATGCTCACCCGGATCACGGCCTGTGACGACCACGGTGGCACCCTGCGCGAGCAGGGCGGGACCGGGGAAGTCGACCGGCACCGGTTTCATGTCGGCCGGCTGGTCCCGCGTGGGGCAGGGCGGCGGGAACGGTGCGGCCGTCTCGATCAACCGCCGGTAGTGGTCCAGCCACTTCGCGTTGTTGAAGCTCACCGCGGCGGTGACGCGGCCCTGATAGCCATATGCGGTGACGAAACGGTGGTCGGACACCGACCCCTGGGTGACGGCCACCTCGTCGGCGAAGGTCGGTACGCCGACGGACTTGATGTTGACGCCGAACTGGATCGACCAGAACAGCGGGACGGACAGGTGGGGCCGGCGGTCCGCCTGGGCGCTGACCATGTTGTGCGCCGCGATCTCGGCCTGCTCCACGGCGTTCGCCCAGTGCTCCAGCGAGATGAGCCGGTACTGGTAGACCGGGTTCGGGCAACGCGCCACGTCTCCCGCGGCGAAGACGTCGTCGGTGACGCGGCCATTGATGTCGAGGGCGCGACATCCCGTGTCACAGGTGACTCCCCACACGCCCGCCGCCAGTCCCGACTCCCGCAGCCACTCGGTGTTGCGGATGCTCCCGAGCGCCACCACCGCCACGTCGGCGTCGACCGTGCTGCCGTCGTCGAAGTGCGCGCGGCGCAGGCGCCCTTGCGCGTCGCCCTCCAGCCGGGTCACCCCGACACGGCAGCGCAGGTCGACGCCGTGGGCGCGCTGCATGTCGGCCGCGACCTCGCCGATCATGGCGCCGAGCGCCCCGACCAGCGGGGCCGGCGCGAGTTCGGCGACGGTCACCGGGATGTTCCGCTCGCGGCAGACGGAGGCGATCTCGGAGCCGGTGAAGCCGGCACCGATCACCAGCACCCGGGAGGGCCCGGCGGCCAGCGCCCGCTGCAGGCCCTCGGCATGCTCACGGGTCCGCATGACGAACACACCGTCCAGGGCCGCCTCGGACTCGACGAACCAGGGCCGGGCCCGTACGCCGGTGGAGATGAGCACCCGGTCGAAGGGAACCTCGCGTCCGTCGGCGAGCCGCACCTGGTTCGTCGCCAGGTCCAGCCCGGTGGCGGGCACGCCGAGCAGCCACTCCGCGTTGATGTCACGGCGCCGGGGCAGCATGGTGTTCCCGGCCGGCACCCACCCGGTCAGGACCTGCTTGGACAGGGGAGGCCGGTCATAGGGCTCGCCCAGCTCGTCACCGATCATGGTCAACGACCCGGTGAACCCCTCATCGCGCAGAGCTTCCGCCGCCCGCAGTCCCGCGAGCGACGCACCGACGATCACGATGCGGCCGTCGCGTTTGAACGCTTGCAGGTTGTCGGCGCTCGTCATGACGACGACGCCTCTACCGGTGCGGTCCGCCGCTCCACCCGGTCCACCAGGACCGCCAGGAACGTGCAGCGCGCATGTCCCTCACATCGGGAAAGACCAACGACAACTTTCACCCCGACCTCCACAGGGAGCGGGAGCTGCAGCCCTTCAAGCCGGTGCCACTCCGGCGCGCAACGCGGGAGGATCCGGTCGCTATGACTTCTCCGGCTGCCGGAGCACTCGTCTCTCTCATTGTCTCTCGGTGTGCCTCTCAGCCTCGCGCGCACAGCAGAGTGATCAAATAGGGCATGGCATCGTCCTGGACCGGTGATCGGGTACGCCTGCGCGCTGTCGAGCCCGACGACTGGACATCGTTCATGCGCTTCGCCGACGATGCCGGGCGGCGCGGGGGCCGGCTGGAGCTGCCGCGGTCCGCCGAGAGCTACCGTGCCTGGGCGAAGGAGCAGGCCGTCGCCAAGTGCGATGACGACCGCTTCCTGCTGGCAGTCGAAGCGACGGCCACGGGAGAGCTGGTCGGCACCGTCGGCTCGCATCGCACCGGCTGTCGTTCAGGCTGGTTCGAGTGTGATGTCACGATCGGCGCCGACCACCGGCGCAAGGGCTACGCGGCAGAAGCCCTGGTGCTGCTGCTGCGCTTCATGTTCGCGGAGCGGCGCTATCACAAATGCCTGGCCGCGATCTTCGCCCACAACGAGGCATCGCTGGCACTCTTCCGTCGGCTCGGCTTCACCGAGGAGGGGCGCTTGCGGGAACACGTCTTCTTCGCCGGCCGCCACCACGACCTCGTCATGATGGGCGTGCTCGCCGACGAGTTCGACCAGCGACACATGATGAGCGAACGATGAGCGAACCATGAGCCGGTCATCCAGGCGTCGAAAGCGGGACTTCCCTCAGTCGCGCAAGGTGGCGCGCAGCCGCAGGCCGACAGTCGCGAGACCTTCGAGGGTGGTGACCTGGTAGCTGGGTTCGGGTCCGGGCGGCTCGCTCAGGTGGTAGCGGCGGGCGGTCTGCGCGGTCAGGAGCGTCAGCATCGCCATGGCGAGAGAGGCTCCCTCGCAGCCATGCGGTCCGGTACCGAAAGCGAGGAAGGCCCCGGGTTTCGCCGGCGAGCCCGGATCATCGAGCCAGCGCTCGGGCTGGAACTGGTCCGGGTCGGCGTATTCCCGTTCGTCGCGGTGGGCGGTGTAAGGGCAGACGAGGAGGGTGGACCCGGCGTCGATGGTGTAGTCGGCGAGCTGGGTCTGTCGCGGGGCGCGCCGGGTGAGCAGCCAGCTCGGGGGGTACAGCCGGAGCACCTCACTCACCAGTGCCCGGGTGTACTGCAGGCTGCCGAGATGGGTACTGGTCGTCGCGGCCGGGTCCGTGGGCAGCGAGGCGGCTTCGGCCGCGACGCGGCCCGCCGCCCGGGGGTGCCGGGCCAGGTGGAGCAGGATCCATCCGGCTGCCCGGGTGGGGGTCTCGAAGGTGGCGACGGTGATTCCGGGGAGTGTGTCGAGGACGGCCTCTTCCGGCAGCAGGCCGTAGTGGGGGGAGGGCCGGAGCATCTGTCCCAGCATGTCGTCACCGAGCCGGCCCGACGAACGACGCCGGTGGACGATGGGCCGCAAGGCGTCGGTGAAGGCGACTTGCTGCCGGGTGCGGAACCGCCGTGCCGGTGTGGGGATCCAGCGCGGCCATACCCAACGCGAGGGGCGTACGAGCACCTCCCGGGCCAGGAAGAGCTGTGCGGCATAGGGCAGCAGGGCGGGAGCGTCTTCGGAGAAGAGGTAGCGCAGGCCGACCTCTGCCAGGGCGTGCCGGACCGGGGGCAGAATCTCGACGTCCTGGCCCGTGGGCCACTGGTCGGCAAATCGAGCGGTCTGGGGCGCGATCTCACCGATCCGGGCCGCGACCGCCTGGGCACGTAGTCCGCGCATGCGGGCGGCGTGCGCGTGCGCGCGCTCCTCGGGTGTCGGTGCCCCGCTCGGCCGCTTCAACGGCGGGAAGAGAGGCGAGGATGCCTTGGGGAAGTCCTGCGCGCGGCGCAGGACCGCTTCACACGGCCCGGCCGCTGCGGCTACGTAGACACCCAGCTCCAACTGCCAGACGTCCCCGCACTCTTCAGCGCCACGGCGCGCCAGTGCCAGCCGGTCGCGGCTCCAGGCCGCGAAGCTGCCTTCGGGCAACCGCGGCGGCTCATTGCTTCGGCCCATGAGATCGTCCCTGGCTCTCGTGCCTGTCCAGGCCGATGTCGTCGGCAGCGTGGCCGGGAACCGGCGGGCGCCCTCGGGCGCCCGCCGGCAGTGCGGTCAGTCCTAGTCTTCGCCGGCGTACGCATCCCATTCATGGGCCCCGTACGCACCGTAGTGGCGGGTGAAGGACAGCTTGCCCAGCAGCTTGGCGATCATGATGTACTCCTCTCGCCTGCCTTCAGCACCAAGAAGCCACACGTCCCATGTTGCCACATACGGCATATCCGCGACATGTGGAACATTTCGACCGTAGGTCACACTCGCGGCCGGCGTTGCCGATCATGCGGCGCGCCTCAGCGGACCGTGGCCACGGCTTCGTGCCGTCCGGAAGGCAGAAGGTCGATGGCGAGGTGGAAGCACGCCTCGGCGCTCAGTGCGAACAGGGCCATCAGCAGCGAGTTGAGGGTCTTGCCGTTGGCGAGAAAGTTCCCGCCGAATACTGCGGCAGCGATGACCAGGAGCGTCCCGAGCACGGTCCAGAAAGTGACCGCGCGCTGACGGAGCAGCACGGCGCGCGCTGCCGCGACGATCGACAGCACGACGAGCGTAAGGCCGAGCGCGACGTGCACGGTCAGGGCGAGGGTGTTGTGCCCGAGCGCCGAGGTGAGGCTCTCGTAGGCCCCGATGCGATGGGCTCCCGCCGCGGAGCCCCGATGGTGAACCGGGAAGAGGCCGTAGAGATTGACGACCAAGCCGACTCCCGCCTGCACAAGCACCAGAAAGCCGGTGGCGAGCAGGAGGCGGCGGACAGTACTGGGAGCGGCCACGAGAAGACCATACACAGAGTGATTATCGAATGCGGAAAGTGACAACAGGTCGAATGCGGTGTCTGCCGGAGCTCGGCGTGCTCTCGCGGTAGCGGTCCCCCTTCCGAAGCTGCCCCCCCCAGCGGGGAGCGGCGCTTGTGCGCGCCAGTGCCGACGACATGCCGAGGCGGGGAGTCGAGTGGGCCACTCGAACCGACCAGGAAGGGCGTGTTCCACCGCAGAGGGTCACGATTCACCCGTCGCCGCTCCCGGGGCCGCACACATGCCCTGCTGAGTCCTGCGGTGGGCCGACCTGGTGCTGTGAAGTCCGGGGCCTCTGCCTTGGCCGGCTCCAGCAGATGCACGGCGGCCAGTGCTGATCTGGACGTGGACCGGCTATTCGTCGGATCGGCCGGTGCGGTGGTGCTTCCGGGCCGACTCGGACCCGGCGTGCCCGACGGGTCGGCACGGCCCCTGCGACTCTCCCGGTTACGCTCGCGCGGGAGCGCCCCGCAGCGCGTGGCTGCGGGGCGCCTAGTGGGGTTCAGTCGACCATCTGCCCGTCGTACATACCGCCCTTGCAGGTGTTGTTCGCCCAATTGACCGTCCCGCCGCCCTGCTCGCACTCACCCGGGGTGAGGCTGGCGGCGGTGGCGGTGACAGCGCCTGTGAGGCCGAGTCCGGCGAGGGCTGCCGTGGCGATGACGGCGGCGAGGAATCGTCGAATGCGCATGTGGTTCGCCTTTCACGGATTGCCTCGGTTGGGACAGTACTCAGCTTGATGTTCATCCATGTGGGCGACATGTCGTGTTGGGCCGTTCGGGTGACATTGCTGTCGGGTGCGGGGTCGGTGACGACAGGCCCCAGGTCTATCGCGATCAGTGCGCAGCAACGACAAAGAGCGGGACCCAGTGAGACTGGTTCCCGCTCTTCATGCTTGGCATCTGCGCCGATCAACCGCATCATCGTGCTGGTTGAGGCGAAGTGCCCCCGGCAGGATTCGAACCTGCGCACACGGCTCCGGAGGCCGTCCGATTCCCGCGTGTTTTCGCAGGTCAGCGGCTTATCTGACAGGTTGTCAGGCCCGCGGTCCCGCGTATGTCCCGCGAGAATGAAATAACCCATTCGCTCGTCTTGTCCGGATCATTCCCTGGCGCGGCCGATCCATGCACCATGACGGAGATCACGGCTTCCTCGGACAAGCGTAGGGGTATACGGTGCGCCCCTCAATCGAACAGAGAGGCTGTCCGGAGTGCGCGGGCAGGCCAGGCGAGCCGGTTGTACGCCGGGGGCAGGGGGGTGCTCCCGCGTGGTGTCGGGGGCGATGGTGGCTGGCGGGCGTGTCTCGCCGCCTCTTGCCCGGATGCCCTGAGGGCATGCGTCCGTGCTGAGCTTCCGGGCCGAGGCGGGAGGTCCGTCGCTGAGGCGGTGGCGTAGTGGCGACCGCGCGCCGGCCTCCGCGGTGATCGGAGTTGGCTGGAAGGCCGGCATCTCACGAGCCTCGACAGCGGACAGGTAAGCAAGGGTGCTGGGGGGGTGACGGTCGTGGACCGCCGGGTGAAGGCCGGCGAGCACACACCGGGGCCAAAACGGCGCCGGTCTCCCGGAGTCCGTGGACGTGCTCGGCGTGGAGGCTGCGGTCCTCTTGCGAAATCCCTGGGAGGTGGACCACGGACTGAGCCGATCGGGTCCTGGACGTGGGTGCGGCAGACCTGCCCGCCTGCTCGTGAATGCAGGCGGCCGTCGTATGGAGTTGTGAGGTTGAGTTTGGGTTGCGGCCTTTCGACGTGCGGGCAGGGGGTGGCGGTGGACTGTCAATGATGCGGGGGATCGCCGGTTTGGCCAACCGGCGATCCTGGGCTACGTTGCGCGGCCCGAAGCGGCGAGCGCTGGAGAATGATCTTGTGCGCTTGTTGGTTCAGAGCGTGCGTCGTTTGCGGATGGGCAGGATGCTCAGGGCCATGACGGTGCCGTCGCCCTGGAACGAGATCGGGTCGTTCCATTTCCTGGCTTCAAGGGGGTCGCGTCGTTTGGAGCGGAGTTCGTAGGCCGCTTGCCGGTACTCTTCGACGCGCCCTTCTTTGATCATCTTGTACAGTCCCGGGTCCGTTCCGGGGAATGCCTCGATGCGTGCGGCCCCCATGCGGAAGACGTTGTCCGTGCCCACGAATTTCGTGTCGGCGACCTCGATGTCCGCGTCGTCGATGCTCGATGTCGCGGCGAAAGTATGCACGTCGTAGTGTTCTCGTCCTTGGCGGTCGGTGAGATACCGGACGGCATGTTTTCCTCCGCCCGAGAAAGCGGTCAGGCCAGCGGCTGCGGTACGGGCCAGGAGCTGGCCGAACCAGGCGAGTTCGTCCTCGCCCACCTGGAAGCCGTCGGCCTTCCGCGCCCGTCTGCCATCTTGGGCCGGTATGCGAATGGCGTTGGGGTAGGGGATTCCAGATCTGTCCTTGATCTCCTCGTCGGCGTTTCCCGGAGCGCCAGGTACACGGAGGGGGAGCAGCGTTTCGCCGGGGGACTGCAGGACGTTGACCACGATCCCGCCCTGGCCCATGAGTTCGGTGGACAGCATCAGGCACGGCGTGGTGTTCCACGGGCCGATCTGCATACCCTCGGTCAGTTCGGCACCTTTGACCAGTTGCTGGATGGTGGTGCTGCGGGTTCGGCCGGTCCGCTTGCTCGGTTTCTGGTGGTTTCCCCGGCAGGCCACGAACGTGACTTTCGACGGCTCGCCGGGCTTCCACGCCTCGATGACGTAGTCGGGCCGGGGCCGTGAGCCCTTGTTCCGTTGCGAGACGCTCAGGGGCCAGCCGGCTCGCAGCACCGTGTTCGTGTCCACGACCGACACGATGTGGTCGGGGTAGCGCTGCTGCACGAGGTGTTCGGCCACGGCGAGCCCGAAGCCGACGGCCAGTTCCCGGGCCTGCATGCCCTTGTACCAGCTCTCGGAAGAGCGGCCCTTGTCGGTGAGGTCCATGGCGCCGGCGCGATTGCCGTCCAGTGCCTCGCAGAACTTCAGGCTGAGCCAGTGTTCGGCCAGCCCTCGTCCCATTCCCTGGCCGGCCAGCACGTAGCCGCGGGCCAGGGCGTGCAGCACCTGCCACGGCGTCAGGTCGATGGACCGGCCGTGCTCGGCCAGTGCGACCGGCCGCAGGTCGGGCTTCCTGTGAGCGACTTCCTGGCCCTTCTGTCGACGCCGCTTGTCGATGGCTGCCGCCGCGGAGTCCACGTGCGCGGCCAGTTCTGTCGTCGAGTGGATGTGAACGCTCGTCGAGCGGCTGAGAGCGTTCAGGATCTGTCGCGCGGTTCTCGCCATGTATCCCCCCACGGTGTCCGTGCTCTGGCCGGCCGGGAACGGTAGTTCGGAATATCGGGGCGCGTGCAAGTGCGCATAGCGTGCGAAGGACCACAACCGGCCACAGCGTGACCAGGTATGACCAGCGGTGACGGAAGCCGGGTGGAAAGTCCGACATTCCGCGCTCGTCAACCAGGCGCCGCCCGAGTGCCCTCTTACAGGGGGATCTTGGAGTGGATGCGCCGGGCAGCCATGCTCCCGCCGATCAGAAGGAGGCGGGTATGGACCTGAACGAACACCACGGCGCCGCACCTCAGCTTGAGCAGCCTGCGCACGGATCCCCGGCGCAGCCGCACGGCAGTGGACGTCCGGACGGCGGCAGCGCGGTCGCGGGCTTGGCGGGAGAGTTCGGTGCGGAGCTGGTGCGGGCCATCCGCGTGGGCCTGGCCGAGGTGAGCAGCTCCGGCCACGGGGCACGGGGACCATCGCAAATGAGCTGGTACGCCTTCGCGACCGAGTACGCCCGGGCCCACTGGCCAGGCAGGGCGGCGAAGACCCGGGACGAGGTCAGCGACGCGCTGACGACCGTCACGATGGCGATGCTGGGGGACCTTCCGGGCCGGCCGAACGGGCAGCTGCTGCGCCGTGCCCTGCGGCACTGGGCGTTCGTCACGCTCCGGCCGGGACAGGGGGAGATGCCGGCGCAGGACCGGCTGGTGCTGCAGTGGGTGGCGAAGGCGTCCCGTCCCCTGGTGGATCTGCATGATCCGGTTCTGGCGCGCGATGTGCTGGAGTCGCTGCGCCGCAAGCTGGACGGGGGTGAGGCGGCGGTGGAGACGATGCGCCGCAAGCGCAAGGTACTGGTGCACGCGCTCCACTACGCCGTGGAACGGGGCGAGCTGGGCAGCCACCCGCTGAACAAAGTTCGCTGGCGGGTGCCCAAACCGGCTGTGTCGGTGGACCCGCGGGTGGTGGCCAACCCGTACCAGGCTCGGGATCTGCTGGACGCCGTCTCCTACGTGGGCGGCTACCGGAGGGCTCGGGGCCGTCGGCTGGTCGGGTTCTTCGCCGGCATGTACTACGCGGGCCTGCGTCCGGAGGAGGCGGTCGCGGTGGCGCTGCCGGACTGCCGCCTGCCCCGTACCGGGTGGGGGCGGCTGATCCTGCACCGCACGCGGCCGCAGGCGGGCAAACGGTGGACCGACACCGGCGAGTTCCACGACGAGCGCGGGCTGAAGAACCGCCCGCCGGGAGACACGCGCGTGGTGCCGCTGCCCCCGCATCTGGTGGCGATGTGGAGGGAGCATGTCGCCACGTTCGGCACGGCCGACGACGGTCGGCTCTTCTTCACCGAGCAGGGCCGGGTCGTCAGCTACTCCACCTACCACCGGGTCTGGCACGAGACCCGCGACTTCGGCCTGTCTCCCGCGCTCACCGGCACCCCGCTCGCGAAGCGGCCGTACGACTTGCGGCACTCGGCTCTGTCCACGTGGCTGTGCGCGGGTGCGGACCCGGCAGAGGTCGCCCAGAGGGCGGGCAACAGTGTCGAGGTCCTGCTGAGCCGGTACGCGAAATGCGTGTACGACCGGCAGTCCATCAACAACCAGCGCATCGAAGGACTCCTGAGCGCCTACGACCAGCCGCCCGAGCCTGATGACGAGCAGACGCAGAACTGAAAGGAGCCCTCGCCGACGCCGGCCGGGATCAGATCTTGATCACGGTGGCCCGTCCGCCGCAGAGTTCCGTCAGGTCCTCGGGATCGGAAGTGAGGATCGTGACGGGGCCGGGGGAGGCGAGGGCCGTGGCAGTGAGCATCGCGTCGATGGCGTACTTGTGGCCGTGCAGGCCGGCGTCGGCGAGGAGAGCGGCAGCGTGGCGGGCGATCGGCTCGGTGACCGGCTCGACGACGAGGCGGGACAGGGTCCACTCCAGGGCGGGGCGGTTGATCCGGGGGTGGACGACCTCGACCAGGGTGGCTGCGGACGTGATCACGCGCAGGTCGTCGGCGCGGGCCAGGGCGAGCCATCCTGTGACGGACCGGTCGCGCAGCACGGCCTTGGCCAGTCCCTCGCTGTCCAGGACCAGGGTGCCGCCGGGCAGGGCGGGGGAGCGGGTCACGCTGAACCGTCGTGACGCCCTGTGCTCGTCGAGCACCTAGCGGATCTCGTCCCGGCGGAGGTCGTCGAGGATTTTAACAGGGGACTGTGAGGCGTCGGTCGGCCGACGCGCGGGGCGGATCAGTTGCGCGTGCCGGCCGGTGGGCCGACGACGGTGGTGAGCTGGAGCTTGGTCTCGTCCTCACTGCCCGGCGCGGCGGTCATGATGACGATCTTGAGTTCGGTGTCGCCGTCGGTCAGGACATCGCAGTCCACCGTGACCAGGCCCACCGACGGGTGATCGACCCTCTTGCGCACCTCGCGGTTCGCGGTCACCTCTCCCGTCGCCCACAGCTCGGCGAACCTCTCGTTGCCTGCGTTCAGGTCGCGGACCAGCGCGGCCAGGCGACTGTCCCGGGGGAAGCGGCCGGTGGCGCGGCGCAGATCGGAGACGAGGGCGGCGTCGGCGGTGTCGGGGTCCGTCTCGGTGACCGGCCACAGCACGAGGGGGGTGTGATCGGCGCCCACCGGGAACCTGTCGCGGGCGAAGTTGCGCATCCGCGGCGGCGAGGCCAAGGGGTCTCCCAGCAGGGCGGCCCACCCGTGGTTCCACCACACCAGTTGCCAGTCCGCCGCGAACACGGCCACCGGTACGTCTCCGAGGCGGACGAGCATTCGTTGCATACCGGGCGGGAGATGGCCGCAGATCGTGCCGTCCGCCGGCGGCACGATCTGGGCCAGCCGGTAGAGGTGGTCCCGCTCGGCAGTGGACAGCTGGAGAGCGCGCGCCAGGGACGCCACCACCGACGCCGAGGGTGTCGTGGCCCGCCCCTGCTCCAGACGCACGACGTAGTCGACCGACACTCCGGCCAGGTCGGCCAGTTCCTCGCGCCGCAGCCCGACAGCCCGGCGCTTGCGGACGACCGGCAGCCCGGCGGCCGACGGGGGCAGCCGGTTCCGCCACGTGCGGATCGCCGCGCCCAGTCCGGCCCCGGGGGGTGTCGTCGTCATGCTCTTCATCCTCCTGCATCCCCGATCACAGGCGGGGGCGCAAGGGTGGTACTGGTCTTCCCACCGTCGAAGCGTCCCTGGTCCAGCTCCCTCGTCAAGGCAACCATCGAAGGCATGACGATCACTTTCATCACCGGAGCCAACAAGGGCATCGGCCGCGAGACCGCCCGCCGCCTCATCGCCTGCGGTCACACCGTTCTCCTGGGAGCCCGCGACCGTGAGCGGGGTGAGGAGGCAGCCGCCGCGCTGGGCGCACGCTTCGTCCCCATCGACGTGACCGACGACGCGTCCGTGGCCGCCGCCGCCGCGGACGTCGCCGAGCACGAGGGCAGGATCGACGTCCTGATCAACAACGCGGGGGTACAGGGACCCTTCGGTGATCCCGGCGACCTCACCGCCGCAGACGCCCACGCCGTCCTCGACGTCAACGTCATCGGCGTCGTCCGCACCACCACCGCGTTCCTGCCGCTGCTGCGCCGCTCGGACGACCCCGTGATCATCAACGTCAGCAGCGGCATGGGCTCCCTCGCCTTCACCCACGACCCCGGCCGGTCCGAGTCGCTCGTCGCCGTGCCGCTGTACGCCGCCTCGAAGGCGGCGCTGACGATGTTGACCACGCAGTACGCCAAAGGGCTCAAGGGTATTCGCGTCAACGCCGCCGACCCCGGCTACACCGCGACCGAAATAAACGGTTACAGCGGCTCCCAGACCGTCACCGAGGGCACGGACGCGATCGTCGCCCTCGCCACCGAGGGGCCCGGTGCCGGCACCGGACGCTTCATCGACCGCCATGGCGAGATCACCTGGTCCTGACACCGGCGGTGCCGGGTCACCGGCCCTGAAGAACAGAACGGTCAGAACATCGAGACCGGTTCTGGGCGGGAGCCAACCGCTGACAGACGATCTACTCCGGAGACTGCCGCCTCCGACCAGCGTGAGAACCTGGGGCGACCGTCACGCCAGCCCTTTGACCTGCGTCTTCAAGTTGGCGGAGGCTCAAGGGGTCTGGGGAGATCCCGGCGGAGACGGTGCGGGTGACTCGGGCCGCGTTCCCGAAGGGGAGCCTGGCGATCCGGGTGCGGGACGATTTGGGCTCGTTGTTCAAAGACGAGGAGTTCGCGGACCTGTTCCCGGCGCGGGGCAGGCCGGCCTGGTCACCGGGCGGGCTGGCGCTGGTGTCGGTGTTGCAGTTCGTGGAGGGGCTGACCGACCGGCAGGCCGCTGAAGCAGTGCGGGCCAGGATCGACTTCAAGTACGCGCTCGGGCTGGAACTGGACGATCCGGGCTTCGACTTCTCGGTGCTGTCGGAGTTCCGTGACCGGCTGGCTGGGGCGGACGCCGGGCGGCGGGTGCTGGACGGCGTCCTGGTCGCGGCCCGTGACAAGCGGCTGCTCAAGAGCGCGGGCCGGGCCCGGACGGACTCCACGCATGTGCTGTCGGCAGCGCGCGAACTGTGCTGGCTGGAGGGAGCAGGGAGAGCCTCTCTCAGACGACCTTTCCGCCTGCGGCCGACGCCATGACCACGCTCCGGGCGAACTGCCCCGCGTGACCATCGCAGGCATAGAAGCGGCGGCCGTCATCGGGGCCGGCGCCGGGCTCGAACCACATCACGGCGGCATGCCGGCAGGAGTGGTGGTCATCCAGGGCGCGGCCTGTTCGCGATAGCTGTGTCCGACTGGGGCCAGTTCGGCGCTGCGGGTGAGGCTGAAGATCGTCACCATGACCATGACCATGTCCTCGGGCCGGGCGGTAGCCGGTGCGCGGCCACAGATGCATCAGACCGGTGTCGCCGGCGTCGGTGGCGGCCTTGCGCAGCGGACCGGCGAGGCGGTGGAGGGCTGGGTATCCGAGCGGGGCGAGGGCGCCGCAGGTGTCGGTGAAGTGGTTGCGCGGAGCGCGGGCGGCCCCGCCCAGGGCATCACCGCCGTCCACGCGTGGACGTTCACCGGCTGGACCCACGAAGGCTGCAGATTTTTTCGCGGATCGCGACAACCCCGGGTGGGGCCGCACGTCTGGTGGGGTGAAAGGCGGTTTCCGGGACGGGATTTGCAGTCCCGGCGCTGCCCGACCTTCAGCGTTGTCTCTACTCTTTGGAGTCGTTTCCTATGCGGCACATCCGCGCCAAGAAGTCGAACCGTTCCCTGCGCACCTGGGTGCTGGGGTCGGCTGCCGGTCTCGCCCTGGTGGTGGGCGGCGGCATCGCCGCTCAGGCGGCCAGCTCCGGCCACGCGCACCCGGGCACGTCGGCCACGGCCGACCCGAAGCCCGTGCCCTCCACCCCGGGCAAGCAGACCTCCACCGACACCGACCCGACTCCGGTCCCGGGTGACGCGAACGGCAAGCCCTACCCGTCTGCCGTGCCTTCCACCTCGGGGAAGCGGACCTCCGCCGACACCGATCCGACTCCGGTCCCGGGTGACGCGAACGGCAAGCCCTACCCGTCTGCCGTGCCTTCCACCTCGGGGAAGCGGACTTCCGCCGACACCGATCCGATTCCGGTCCCGGGTGACGCGAACGGCAAGCCCTACCCGGGCAACACCGGCCGCTGAGCCGCCGACCCTAGGCGTGGGGCGGGGCCGGACCGGAGCCGGCCCCGCCGTATCCCTGATGTGAACGAGGACGATGCAGCTCACCCTTGCCCTGCCCTGGTGGGCCCGGCTACTGCGCCGCGCCCGGACCACCTCCTCCACTCCGGCGTCGGGCGCGCCGCACCCCGGCCGACGATTCCGGCACCTGCGCTCGGTGGCCGACCGGGACGGCGAGGAAGACTCCCCCACCCTCGCCGATCTGTACCGGACCCGGCGGCTCGACATGGTCCGGCTGGCGGCCTTCCTGGTGGACGACCTGCACACCGCCGAGGACGTCGTCCAGGATGCCTTCGCCACCGTCTGCCGCCGGCACGGCGAACGGCTGGACGACCTCCAGGACGCGCATGCCTACCTCCACACCGCGGTGGTCAACGCCGCCCGCTCGGTGCTGCGCCGGCGGCGCACCGCGCGCGCGTACACCCCGCCGTACCAGGGCCCGGGAGCACCGGTCGACGAACTGCTGCTGCTCGCCGAGGAGCACCGGCAGGTCTTCGACGCGCTGGCACAGCTCACCGAACGCCAGCGCGAGGTACTCGTCCTGCGTTACTGGTCCGACCTGAGTGAGGCGCAGATCGCCGAGACCCTCGGCGTGTCCCGTGGCACCGTCAAGTCGACCGCGAGCCGCGCGCTCGCCACACTGGAAAAACTTTTGGAGGTGGACCGATGAGTAATCGGGCGCCGCTCGAGGAACGGCTGCGTGCCGCGCTCGAAGCGCGCGGGCGGCTCATCAGCGCCCACGACCTGTCACCGGCCCGCCCGCCCACCGGAAGTACCTGGGGCACCCGCCGGATCCGGCGGGTGCTGTCCATTGCCGTCGCCGCCACCGCCGCGGCCGCAGCCGCCGCCGTCCTCCTGCTGTCCTCCAACACCCCGGACCACCCCCGCCCGGCACCACCCGCACAACATTCCACCCCTACCGTCGCCCCTCCCTCCACCGTCCCGCATCCAGTGCCCTCCACCGCCCCGGACCCGGTGCCCTCCGCCGTCGCGTCCGGGCCCTAAAGGCGCAGAACGGCCGTACCGACCTTGCTGCGCCGACGCACTCAGTCCCTACCGGCGACAGCCCGTCCGCCACTCGCGAGGTGGCGGACGGGCCGTGCGTGTCGACCGCGTCCTGCTGCCGCGATCACCAAGGCCGGCCGTGAGGTGCCATCGGCCCGGGCCGGCCTGCTCCGAAAGACAGGCCCCAGGTGAACGACAGTTCTGATCGTGTCCCCGGGGCAGATCACGATGCTCCTTCGGGACCGCCGACTGTTCTACGGCGACACCGCGCTGTCGACGTCAGCGAGCGTCCTCCGCCGACACCAAGAGGAATTCACGTGTTCGCGTCCCTCGCGTTCGATCTGGCACCGTATGCCGACATCGATGAAGATCAGTACGTACAACGTGGCTACTGCAGTTGGAGCGACGCGGGTTGGCGATCGCTGCTGGTGCAGAGTTTTGTGCATGTCCGCCAAGTCGAGGACTTCCTGCTGCCTGGAACGTCCGACGGCCTGCGGTCACCCGGACGAGGTACCAGGCCCAGGTCCTGGCACTGTCAGTGGTGCCGGGACCTGGGGGACGAACGCGGAAATCGGGGACTATTGCTCACCCAAGCCCCGGCCGTGCCTGGCGGTTCAACGCGTGAGGGTGTTGAGCCAGCCGGTCAGCAGACGGTTGATCTCCTCGGGGCGTTCCTGCTGGATCCAGTGGCCGCAGCCCTCTACGAGGTGGGAGGCGGTCAGGCCGGGGAGGGTGGTGGGGAAGGCGTCGATAGCGTCGGACATCCAGGTGGTGGAGGCGTCCAGGGCGCCGCCGATGAACAGGGACGGCTGCTTGATCGGGGCTCCGCGGTGGGGGGCGAGGTCTTCCCAGTCGCGGTCCATGTTGCGGTAGCGGTTGAGGGCGCCGGTCAGACCCGTGCGCTCGAACTCTCCGGCGTAAACGTCGAGGTCGTCCTCGGCCAGCCAGGCCGGGAGGATGCCTGCGGGGAAACGGTCACGCAGCTGGCCGCCGTGGGCGACGAAGTGCGGGTCGGGCTCGCCCTGGGTGGGCATGGTGTCGGCGGACAGGGCGGCGTAGAAGCCCGCGAGCCAGCCCCGCACGTCAGGCTCGATCTCCGTCTCGGCGCGGCCGGGCTCCTGGAAGTAGGAGACGTAGAACTCCTGCTCGGGGCCGCCGATCTGGCCGAAGATGTCGGTGGGGCGGGGGCCGCCGGGTGGCGCGTACGGGACGCTCAGCAGGGCGACGGCCCGGAAGACCTCGGGGTGGAGCAGGGCGGAGGTGGCGGCGATGTTGGAGCCCCAGTCGTGGCCGACGACCACCGCGTTCTCCTCGCCGAGGGCGTGCACGAGGGCGACGTTGTCCTCCACCAGGTCCAGCATCCGGTAGGCGTCGGTCTCCGCAGGCTTGGAGGAGCGGCCGTAGCCGCGCACGTCGATCGCCACCGCCCGGTAGCCGGCCGCGGCGAGGGCCGGGAGCTGGTGGCGCCAGGAGTACCAGGACTCGGGGAAGCCGTGCACGAGCAGGACCAGCGGGCCGGTGCCCTGCTCGACCAGGTGAAGGCGCCCGGCCGGGGCCTCGACGGTGCGGTGGCGGAGTGCGGCGGACGGCTCGGGCTGCATGGGGGCTTCTCCTCGGTTCGCGGGTGGATGCAGGTACGCATCGATCATGCGGCGCAGCGACCGTCCACCGCGATTACCCTTGCCACTCTGGCAAACTTGCAGGGCAGGGTGGTGGGGCGGCACGTCCGGAAGGGGGCAGAGCGGGTGACAGGCGACGACGTGGCCGACACGCTGGCGGCGATGGGCCCCCGGCTGCGGGCCGCGCGCGAACACCGCGGCTCCACGCTCACCGGCGTCAGCTGCGCGACCGGCATCTCCCCGAGCACGCTGTCGCGGATCGAGACCAGCCGACGCAAGCCCACCCTGGAAGTGGTGCTGCAGTTGGCGAAGGAGTACGGCGTCTCCCTGGACGAGCTGGCCGGCACCGCTCCCGCCGCCGAGCCCCGCACCTCCGCGCTCCAGCGTTTCGGCGACGACAAGGCGGTGCTGCCGCTGACCCGGTACGTCGGGGGCCTGCACGCCCACAAACACGTCCTGCCCGCCGTCCAGGAGCCGCCCGCGCGGCCCCGGCAGGTCTCCCACGACGGCTGGGAATGGCTGTGCGTCCTGTACGGGCGGCTGTGGCTCGCACTCGGCGACCAGGACCTCGTCCTGAGTGCCGGGGACGTCGCCGAGTTCGACACCCGCAATCCCCATGGGGTCGCGAACGCCGGTCCCGGCGGCCCGGTCGAGTACCTGATCATGTTCGGGCCGCAGGGAGAGCGCCTGCGACCGCGCACCCCGCCCGCCCCCGGCCCCAGGGCCCGGTAGCAAGCAGCGAACGAACGGCCTGACGTCCCGGATACGCCCGGGATGTCAGGTCTCTTCCTCGTCGTCCTCAGCGGCGTCGGGGTCGCGGAAGGGGCGCAGGCCCTGGCCGGGGCCGCTGGCCTTGATGTTGAACAGGTAGCGGCCCAGGAAGGGGCCGAAGGCCATGGGCGCGACGGAACACTTTCACCGTACGATCTCCGAGTCCTTCTACGTCCTGTCCGGCGAGGTCCGGCTCTACAACGGCTAACGCTGGGTCACAGCAGGCGAGGGAGACTTCCTCTACGTACCGGCCGGCGGGCTCCACGCCTTCCAGAACGACAGTGACGACCCGGTGTCGCTGCTGCTGCTCTTCACGCCGGGAGCTCCCAGGGAGGAGTACTTCGAGAAGGTGGCGGAGTACTCGCAGCGCAGCCGCGAAGAGTTGAAAGCCTTCCGGGTCAGGCACGACCAATACAACACGGGCATGCTCGACGACTAGGCTGCACTGAGTGCTGCGGTCCCCGCGTCACATGCCCGGGAATGCCCGACGGCGGCCGGGCCGGTGCGGCCCGTCAGTCCCTGGCACCTCAACAACTCGCACCCGGTGACGGCTCGTTCCGCACGTGACGAGCACTGCTCGCGGAGCGCTGCCAGTGGATGCCGAAGTCGGCGGGCAGTGCAAGCCATTTCGCCCCGTTGCCGAGGATGTAGCGGATCGAGTCGACCACCCGGCGCCGAGCGCACTTCTCGAAAGCGCCGCCTCTCGGGGTCTGGCATGCGGGCGTCGGGAGGGGGTGCGAGCAGGGCCCATTCGAGGTCGCTGGGGTAGCGGTAGCGGGGCAGCAGCATGACGGTGCCGGGCCGTGGCCTGCAGAGAGAGCCTCCCGGCCCCGCGAGCGAGGTTCCGTCCTCGGACAGGGTTCCCGTGTACGGGGTGGGTTCCTGCCCGGGCTTCCGACCCGTCCGCCTTGCGTGCCGTGGACTCGGGCGCCCCTGCCGAGAAGGTCGTCAGGGACGCCGTCGGCAACGTCCTGCAGGACGGCGACTGCGTGGTCGTCGTCAAGGCGCTCAAGGTCAAGGGCAGCCCCTCGGGCATCAAGGCCGGCACCAAGGTGCGCAACATCCGGCTGGTCGACGGGGTCGACGGTTACGACATCGACTGCAAGATCGATGGATTTGGGGCGATGCAGCTGAAGTCGAGCGTGGTCAAGAAGGGCTGACCCCGTCCCCGGGAACTCCTCAGCGCACCCACCGGATGCTGAATTGCAAAATTTCGCAATTGGTTAGATGCTGTGTTTGCTCTGCTCGCAGGTAGTCGTGGGTACAGCCGTCGCTTGGCCCCGGGTGGGGCGCTGTCGGGGAAGTCGAGGGGTCGTGTCCATTCCGCTGTACCAGGCCAAGGCCGAGTTCTTCCGGATGCTGGGGCATCCGGTACGGATACGGGTGCTGGAGCTGCTGCAGGACGGACCCATGCCGGTACGCAGCCTGCTGGCCGCGATCGAGGTGGAACCGTCCAGTCTGTCGCAGCAGCTGGCGGTGCTGCGCCGCTCAGGCATCGTCACCTCGACGCGGGAGGGCTCGACGGTCGTCTACGCGCTGGCCGGCGGGGACGTCGCCAACCTGATGAAGGCCGCGCGACGGATCCTCACCGAGATGCTGGCCGGGCAGAACGAGCTGCTGGCCGAGCTGCGCGAAGGCGAGGTCGCCGCGCGATGACGTCCGCCCTCACCCGGATCCGGGGCCGGATCGCCGCGCTGCTGCCGGGCCGGAGCGATCTGGCTCAGATACGCCGCGACCCGCGCCGGGACCTGCTGGCCGGCCTGACCGTGGCGATCGTCGCGCTGCCGCTCGCGCTCGGCTTCGGCGTCTCCTCCGGGCTCGGCGCCGAGGCGGGACTGGCGACCGCGGTCGTCGCCGGTGCGCTCGCCGCCGTGTTCGGCGGCTCGAATCTGCAGGTGTCCGGGCCGACGGGCGCGATGACCGTGGTACTCGTGCCGATCGTCGCCGCACACGGGCCGACCGGGGTGCTCACGGTGGGGCTGATGGCCGGCGTGATGCTCGTCGGGCTCGCCCTGCTCAAGGCCGGCAAGTACATGCAGTACGTGCCCGCGCCCGTGGTCGAGGGGTTCACCTTCGGCATTGCCTGCGTGATCGGTCTGCAGCAGGTCCCGAACGCGCTCGGGGTGCCCAAGCCTGCGGGCGACCGCGTCCTCGTGGTGACCTGGCGAGCCCTGGAGGAGTTCGCGAAGGATCCGAACTGGACCGCCGTCGCCTTCGCCCTGGCCGTTGCCGCCGTCATGCTGGCCGGGGCCCGCTGGCGGCCCACGATCCCCTTCTCCATTCTCGCGGTGATCGCGGCTACCGCCGTGGCGCAGGTGGCCGGCCTGGACGCGGCGAAGCCGATCGGTGACCTGCCGTCCGGACTGCCCGCGCCGTCCCTCGCCTTCCTGGACTCAGGCGCTCTCGGCTCCCTGCTCGCTCCCGCCGTCGCGGTCGCGGCGCTGGCCGCGCTGGAGTCGCTGCTGTCGGCGTCGGTGGCCGACGGCATGACGGTCGGGCAGAAGCACGACCCGGACCGGGAGCTGTTCGGTCAGGGCCTGGCCAACATCGCCGCCCCGCTGTTCGGTGGTGTCCCCGCGACCGGAGCGATCGCCCGCACCGCGGTCAACGTCCGCACCGGCGCGAGTTCCCGACTGGCCGCCCTCATCCACGCCGCGGTTCTCGCGGTGATCGTCTTCGCGGCCGCGCCCCTCGTCTCCAGGATCCCGCTGGCCGCGCTCGCGGGCGTGCTGCTGGTCACCGCGATCCGCATGGTCGAGGTCGGCTCGCTCAGGGCGATGGCGAAGGCCACCCGCTCCGACGCCCTGATCCTCGTCCTCACCGCTGTCGCGACCCTGGCACTGGACCTCGTGTACGCAGTGATCATCGGCCTGGTCGTCGCGGGCGCCCTCGCCCTGCGCGCCGTCGCCAAGCAGGCCCGCCTGGACCAGGTCCCGCTCGACCGCGGCGACCACAGCGCCGAAGAACACGCGCTGCTCGCCGAGCACATCGCCGCCTACCGCCTCGACGGACCGCTGTTCTTCGCCGCCGCCCACCGCTTCCTCCTGGAACTGGCCGAGGTCGCCGACGTCCGCGTCGTCATCCTGCGCATGTCCCGCGTGACCACCATCGACGCCACGGGCGCCCTCGTCCTCAAGGACGCGGTCGAGAAACTCAACCGGCGCGGCATCGCCGTCATGACCTCCGGCATACGCCCCGGCCAGCGCCAGGTCCTGGACTCCGTCGGCGCGCTGGACCTGCTGCGCCACGAGGGCCGGGAGTACGCCACCACCCCCGAGGCCATCCGGGCCGCCCGCGATCACCTGGAAACGGCCGGAGTCCTGTCGGCCCTTCCCGCCCAGAAGCCTCGAACCTCCAGCGAGGAAGCCCTGCGATGAGCTCTCCCCCCGCCCCCCTTCGTCTGGTCGAGGTCTCCGGCGCGGAGGCTCTGTGGCTGCTGGAAGGCAGCACGCTGGGCCGGCTGGTATACGCGCAGCGGGACCTGGCCGTGATCCGGCCCGCCCACCACGTGTGGGAGTACGGCCGGCTCGTCGTCCGCACACCCGTGCCGGCCCCGGTGGTGCCTGCGACGGCGACGTACCACGTCGATGACATCCGTACCGTTTCCGGCACCGGGTGGACGGTCACCGTGTCCGGCTCCGCTGAGGTGATCACCGACCTCGACGAGGCCGGCCACTGCCGGCGCACCCTCGCGGGCTGGAGCCACGGCCCGCACGACACCCTGCTGCGCCTGCACCCCAAGGCCGTCATTGGTTTCCGCCTTGCCCGCGCGGAGGCATGATGTTCACTCAGCTGGAAGCGCTGCCCTACCGTCATGTGCTCACCCTGCCCAGCGAGCCGTCCGCCGTACGGTCAGCCCGCGAAACCGCCGAGCAGGCCCTGGTCGAGTGGGGCATCGGGCTGCGTCACCCCACGGTGGATCCGGCGCTGCTGATCCTCGCCGAACTCGTCACCAACAGCGTCCGGCACGCCGCCATCGTCTCCCCGACGGTGACCGTGATCTACGCGGCGGGTCCGGACTGCCTGGCCTTCGCCGTTCACGACCGCCACCCCTACCAGCCGCCGCTGTACGGAGCGGTCACCGGTACCGGGACGAGCGGCCTGGCCACGGTCATGGAACTCACGCTCGCCCTGGGCGGCACCGCGGTGGTCCGGGCGGATGCCGACGGTGGCGGCAAGAGCATCTGGATCACCCTCCCCCTGTGAACCGGACGCAGACTCCGGCCGGCCACCTGCGCAAGGAAGTGCATCACCATGACCATCGAGTGGCGCTACACCGTCGAGGGCGATCTGGGCATCCTCTCGGTTGCCGGCTACCTGGGCCCGGACGCCGCGCGTCGCTTCACCGGAGCCGTCGGCTGGGCGCTGGCCCGCGGCACCGGTCTGGTCGTCGTCGACCTGACCGAACTGAGCGGCTGGTCGGCCGAGGGACAGCTGGCGATCACCGAGGCTGCCCGCCTGCTTGCGCGGGCGGGCAGCAGCCTGGAGCTGGCCGCGATCCCCGCCGACGGCTCCCTCGTCCCCACCAGTGACGGCCCGCTGATTCCGGTCCACGCCGACCTGCCCGCCGCGCTCGCCGGGCACGGCATCCAGCCGGGGGAACCGGCCGCGGCACGTCAGTCGTGGCAGACCACCGGCTGGCCCGCCGGTGACCCGAGCGCCGGGTGACCTGCCGCGCTCAGCCGGGCGCGAAGGCGTTGTCGCCGTCCCGGACGGGCACGAGCGTGGAGGAGTCTTTCTCGGTGGCGATCGCCACGTCCTCGGCGAATCCCATCACGGTCAGCTCGCGCCCGGAGGCGCCGGCGCTGATCGCGTGGGCGAGGCCGGCGGTGCCCTCGTAACCCGCCTTCGCGGCCGCGGCCTCCGTGGACAGCGGACCCGCGCCCTGGGAGCCAAGCTCGGAGATGAGGGCGCCGGCGCCCAGCAGGTCTTCCAGCGCGGGACGCAGGCTCCTGTCGGGCCACCGCTCGCCGGCGGCGATCACCGCGACGGGATGTTCGGGGCTGCCGTAGCCGCGGGAGACGAGCCAGCTGCGTACCGCGGTGACGTTGCTCAGACAGGCGGCGATCACCCGTATCCCGGGTCGTGCGGCGGCGGCGATGGACGCGCCGCCCGGTGACGGCAGTACCAGGCGGGCCACGGCGGGCGCGGCGCGCAGGTGCGCGGGGGACGGGGACCACGGGGTCGCGGGGGTGACGGTGAGACGGTGGGCGGCCAGCCCGCCCCCCACTGGCTGGCGTGCATACGCGGCGGCAGCCTTCTCGGCATCCGCCCCGGAGCCGTCCGGCCACCCCAACGGCAGGACGCGGATGCCCTTCTCGACGGCGACGTTCACCGACGTGGTGAAGGACAGCACGTCGACGATGACCAGACAGGCCGCCTCCAGCGCGAGGCGTCGCGCGCCGGTGGGCCCCACTCGAAGCAGACTCCACTGCCGGGCTGGAGATCCCAGTCGCCCATCGCATCCCTCTCCAGCTCCGCTTGCCGTGCAGGGTTCATCCCTGGCGGGGATACGGGGCCGGCTGATCGCCGCGGCCTCCGAAGGCCAACTTCAGCAGGCGTGACTCGCCGCAGCGCGGACAGCTGCCGTCCGGAGCAAGGGCGGTGGGCCGGCACTTCAGGCGGCAGCCGGGGCACTTGAACCAGGCGACGCCACTGCCGTGCAGCGGGGTGATCCGCACGCAACCCTCCTCACAAGACCTCAGGAATTGCTAATGTTAGCAATTCCTGAGGTCATCACTGGTGGATTCGGCGGTCCTCTCCTCCGGTGCGGTTTCGGCCTGGCCGGTTCCGCAGGCGAGGATGGGCCGCATGTTCTTGACGAGTGGGTGGATGCGATGCGCCGAGCACCGGTCGGTGGTGCCGTGCTGCTGTACGGGGGAGGAGACGGTCAGGTGAGTACGCCGCTCTACCAGCTGAAGGCCGAGTTCTTCAAAACGCTCGGCCACCCGGCCCGCATCCGTGTCCTGGAGCTGTTGAGCGAGCGCGAGCACGCGGTCGCGGAGATGCTGCCCGAGGTGGGCATCGAGGCAGCGCACCTGTCCCAGCAGCTCGCGGTACTGCGGCGCGCAAACCTTGTGCGGACCCGGAAAGAGGGCTCCAACGTGTACTACTCGCTGGCCAGCCCGGACCTCGCGGAGTTGCTGCGGGTGGCACGGGGGATCCTGTCCGGCGTGCTGGCCGGGCAGGCCGAGCTGCTCGCCGACCTGCAGGCCGCGCAGGGGGAGGCGAAGCCGCCGTCGTAGCGGCGGCCCCAGGACGGCGGCCGTCTCCTCGGAGAGTTGACAGCGCTCTGTGGTGCCGGGAGGCGGCCGCCTTCGCAAAGATTCCCCATTGGGGCAAAGCGTCGGAAAAGTGCCGTAACTCTGCTCGCGGGATGGCCGGTTGGTCCCCTGCGGAGAAGTCCTCACCGTCTCAGGGAGGGTTCATGAGTCTGTTGCGCAGGATCCGCACCACCGGGAAGGTGGCCGAACCCGCTCCGCCGCGCCCGCCGGGCGACGTGCCCGAGAAGGCGCGGGAGCTGGGCGGATCGGTGCAGGTGCGGTGCGTGGACGCCGGGTCCTGCAACGGCTGCGAGATCGAGATCGCGGCGGCCTTCAACCCGATGTATGACGCCGAGCGCTACGGGGCGCGGCTGGTGGCCTCGCCCCGGCACGCGGATGTGGCGCTGGTGACCGGGCCGGTGACCCGGAACATGGCCGAGCCGCTGCGGCGTACCGTCGCGGCGATGGGCGAGCCGCGGCTCGTGGTGGCGGTCGGGGACTGCGCGATCAACTGCGGGGAGTTCGCGGGCGGATACGGCGTCGAGGGCGCCGTGTCCGACGTCGTACCGGTGGATCTCCAGGTCCCGGGGTGCCCGCCGGAGCCGGCGGAGATCATCGCCGCGCTCCGGAGAGTGACGGGACGGTGAGCGTGATCCCGGCCGCCCTCGCGCCGGCCACCGCACTGGCCGGCGCGGGAGCGCTGACCGGGTGCGCGCTTCCCTACCGGCTGCGCGTTCCGGTCGTCGGCGTGCTGACGACGGGTGTGGGGGTCGCCGGCGGTACGGCAGGTGTGGCCGCACTGGAAGGCAGCCGCTGGAGTGCGGGTCTCCCCGGGTTGATTCCGCTGGCTGGGGCGCATGTGGCGGTGGATGCGCTGGCGGGTCTCTTCATGGCGGTCGCGGGGGCCGTCGTGGCCGCGGTCGCGGTGTACGGGACCGGGTACGCGTCCGGGCACGGCGCGCACGGGCTCGGCTCACGTACCGCGCAGGCGGTGCTGCCGCTGTTCGCGCTCACCCTCGTGCTGGTGCCCGTCGCGGCATCCGTGTCCACGTTCCTGGCCCTGTGGGAGGTGATGGCGCTTGCGTCGCTGCTGCTGGTGCTGGCCGAGCACCGGGAGCGGGCCTCGGTGCGGCAGGCGGGCATCTGGTACGCGGTGATGACCCACCTCGGCCTGGTGCTGCTGCTCGCCGGGTTCGCGCTGTTCGCCGCTCAGGCGGGCGGGGAGACCTTTGCCGCGCTGCGGGCAGGCGCGCACACCGTGTCGCCCACGGTCCGCGGGCTGGTGTTCGTCCTGGTCGCGGCGGCGTTCGCGTCGAAGGCGGGTGCGGTGCCGCTGCACGCCTGGCTGCCGCGCGCGCATCCCGAAGCGCCCAGCCCCGTCTCGGCGTTGATGAGCGCCGCCATGGTCAACCTCGGCGTCTACGGCCTCGTCCGCACCGGCCTCGACCTGCTCGGCGGCGGGCCGGCGTGGTGGTGGCTGGGGCTGACGGCGGTGGGTGGCGCCAGTGCCGTGTACGGGATCCTGCAGGCCGCGATGGCCTCCGACCTCAAGCGGCTGCTGGCGTACTCGACCTCGGAGAACATGGGCCTGGTCCTCGTCGGGGTCGGCGCCTCGGGCCTGTTCGCCGCCTACGGAAACCGGCCGCTGGCCGCGCTGGCGCTGGCCGCGGCGCTGCTGCACGTGGTCAACCACGCCATGTTCAAGGCCCTGTTGTTCTGCGCGGCCGGGTCGGTAGTGCGGGCCACCGGCTTGCGGGACCTGGACCGGCTGGGCGGGCTGCGCGCGCCGATGCCCGTCACGGCGGGGCTGTTCGCGCTGGGCGCGCTGGGTGCGGTGGCGCTGCCGCCGGGCAACGGGTTCATCAGTGAGTGGCTGCTGCTGCAGTCCCTGATCCACGGGCTGGCTGTCCCGGGCGTCGCGGTGGCGGTCGTCCTGCCCCTGTCGGTGGCGCTGATCGCGCTGTCGGCCGGGATCGCCGCGGCTGTGTTCGTCAAGGCGCTCGGGGTGGGCTTCTTCGCCCGGCCGCGCAGTCCGCAGGCGGCGGCTGCGAAGGAGGCACCGCTGCTGATGCTGGTCGGGATGGCGCTGCTCGGGGCGGGGTGTGCGGCCCTGGCGCTGGTGCCGGGACTGCTGGGTGACGGCCTTGACAGGGCCGTGGGCGCGGTCGGTCTTCCCGGCAGCGGTGCGGTGTCGGGTGGTGGGCTCACGGTGCGGCTCGCCGATGTCTCCGCGACGCTGTCGCCGCTGTGGGTGGTGGCCGCCCTGACCGTCGCGATTTTGCTGGCCCTGGGTCTGCCCCGGCTGTACGGGCGCCGTCGGCGCCGGGTGAACGCACGGTTGTGGGACTGCGGGGGCGGGGCGCCGACCCCGCGGATGGCCTACACCGCGACCTCGTTCGCCGAGCCGCTGCAGCGGGTCTTCGACGATGTCCTCGCACCGGAGCAGGACGTGGATGTCACCCCGGTCCGGGAGTCGGCGTACCTGGTGGAGCGGGTGCGTTTCCAGCACCGGGTGCCCGACCGGATCGAGCACCGGCTGTACGAGCCCGTGCTGCGTGCCCTGGCCGGTGCCGGGCAGGCGGCCCGGCGGCTGGCGGGCGGCAGCGTTCACCTCTATCTCGGCTACGGCTTCGCCGGACTGGTCGTCCTTCTGTTGATCCTGGCGGTGGGCTGGTGAGAGCGAACCCATGAGTGCTGTCGGATACACGGCCGTGGCCGGCCAGATCGTGGCGGTCACAGCCGGGGCGCCACTGCTGACCGGGTGGATGCGCCAGGTACGGGCCCGCCTGGAGGGAAGGGCCGGGGCCGGGGCGCTCCAGCCCTGGCGGGACGCCCGCAAACTGCTGCGCAAGGAACCGATCACCCCGGTCGGCACCGGACCCGCCTTCCGGGCCGCCCCCGCGCTGCTGGTCGCCACCGCCGTGGTCACTGCCGCACTCGTGCCGCTGCTGTCCACCGACACCCCCGTCAGCGGGCATGCGGATCTCATCGTGGTGGTGTCGCTGATCGCGCTCGGCACGCTGGCCCTGGCCCTGGCCGGCCTGGACACCGGCACCGCGTTCGGCGGCATGGGCGCCTCCCGCGAGATGACGGTCGCAGCCCTGGTGGAGCCGACCATCCTGCTGTCGGTGTTCGCCCTGTCGATACCGGCCGGCACCACCAACATCCCCGCCATCGTCACCGGCGCCGTCGACGAACCGGTCCGTCTCGCCTCCCCGGCCGGACTCCTGGCCGTGGCCGCGCTCGCGGTGGCGGTACTCGCGGAGACCGGTCGGATCCCGGTGGACAACCCCTCCACCCACCTCGAACTGACCATGATCCACGAGGCGATGGTGCTGGAATACGCAGGCCCCGACCTGGCACTGGTCGAACTCGGCGCCCAGATGCGGCTCACCCTGCTCCTCGGCCTGCTCTCCTCCCTGTTCGTGCCCTGGGGCATCGCCACCACCGCCTCCTGGGCCGCCCTGGCCGTGGCCCTGGTGCTGCTCGCGGCGAAACTCGTCCTGCTGGGCGCGGTGCTGGCGGCGGCCGAGGTGTTCTGGGCCAAGGTCCGGCTGTTCCGCGTGCCCGAACTCCTCGCCGGATCCTTCCTTCTGGCGCTCCTCGCGGTGACCGCCTCGTACTTCCTGACCGGAGCCTCATGAACGGCGGCCTCTACACCCAGCTCCTCGACCTGGCCTGCGGCGCCTTCCTGCTGGCGGCCGTGCTCGTGCTGTGGGTGCGCGAACTGGCCGTCATCGTCCGGATCTTCGCCCTCCAGGGCATCGCGCTCGCCGCCCTCGCCATGCTCCTCGGCGCCCACGAACAACGCTGGGACCTCATCGGCGTGGGCATCGGCATCGGCCTGCTCAGAGCCGGTGTCCTGCCCTATCTGATGCGCCGGGCACTGGCCGCGCTCACCGCCGACCGGCAGCGGTACGGCACCGCAGTGGCGGAAACCCGGGAGACGCAGCCCCTGGTCAACGTCGCCGCCTCGCTGCTGACGGCGGCCCTGCTGACATTGCTGGCCTACGCGGTGGCCCGCCCGCTGACCGAGCTGAACCCGACGCCCGCCACCCGGGCCCTTCCCGTTGGCCTCGCCGTCGTCCTGATCGGCTTCTTCGTCCTGGTGACCCGCAGACGGGCCCTCGCTCAGGTGGTCGGCTTCCTGCTGCTGGACAACGGCATTACCGCCACCGCGTTCCTCGCCACCTCCGGGGTGCCGCTGATCGTCGAACTCGGCGTCTCTTTCGACGTACTGCTGGCCGTTTTGGTGCTGCAGATCCTCACCACCCGGATGCGTGAGGCGTTCGGCACCACCGACATCGACGACCTGCGGGAGCTGCACGACTGATGAGCCCCACCGCATCCGCCCTGCTGCTCACCGCACCCGCCGCCGCGCCACTGCTGGTCGCCGGGGCGTACCCGCTGAGCAGAGCCCGCGCCCGGCCGCCTGCCGCAGCATTCGCCGCAGCGCTCACCCAGGCCCGCAAGCGGGCATCCGCACAAGGTTCCGTCCTGGTGCAACAGGCAGTCCTGCCCACTGCGGCGAGGCGCAAGCGGTATCCGCTGGACTGGGTCGCTCTTGTCTCACCAGCCGTGATCCTCACCTGCGGGAGCCTGCTCGCGGTCGATGTGGTGGCCGACGGCCCGCGCACCGCGTACTCCGGGTTGCTGCGCGCGGACGCGCTCACTGCCTGGATGCTCCTGGTCATCGGTACCGTCGCAGTCATCGCCTGCGGCAGCGCCCCCGCCTATCTGCGCGGCGAACGCGACGCCGGGAGGGCGAGCGAGCGGGCCGTGCGGCGCTACCACGTCCTGGTCCAGGCGTTCCTGGCGGCCATGTGCCTGGCCGTGGTGACCGCGAACCTCGGCGTGCTGTGGGTCGCCATCGAGGGCACCACCATCGTTACCGCCTTCCTCGTCGGCCACCGCCGCACCCGCACCTCGGTGGAGGCCGCCTGGAAGTACGTGGTGATCTGCTCGGCCGGTATCGCGCTCGCCTTCCTCGGCACCGTACTGATCTACTACGCGGCCCGGCAGGCCGGTATCACGGAGGCATGGGCCCTTGACTGGCCCACCCTCGTCGCCCGCGCCGACCGGCTCGACCCGGCGGTCACCCGCCTCGGCATCACCCTCATCGTCCTCGGCTTCGGCGCCAAGGCCGGCCTCATCCCCCTGCACGCCTGGCTGCCCGACGCCCACAGCCAGGCCCCTGCGCCGGTCTCCGCACTCATGTCCGGGGTCCTGCTCTCGGTCGCTTTCACCGCGATCCTGCGCTACCGCGTCATCGCGGATGCCGCCCTCGGCACCGACTTCACCCGCGTCCTGC
The DNA here is from genome assembly GCF_053611985.1 of Streptomyces sp. NPDC054770. Lineage (NCBI taxonomy): Bacteria > Bacillati > Actinomycetota > Actinomycetes > Kitasatosporales > Streptomycetaceae > Streptomyces > Streptomyces sp. NPDC054770. The sequence goes on along the minus strand of NZ_JBSHBL010000067.1, from coordinate 26,275 downwards.
TCGCCGCCATCGCGCTGCTCACCCTCGCCCTCGCGGCCGGCCTGCTGCTCGCCCAGCGCGACTACAAGCGGATGCTGGCCTACTCCAGCATGGAGCACATGAGCCTGATCGCCCTGGCCGCAGCGATCGGCAGCCCGCTCGCACTGTCCGCCGCGCTGCTGCACATCGCCGGACACGGGCTCGCCAAGTCCGTCGCCTTCTGCGCCTCCGGCCACATCCTCCAGCTGACGGGCACCGCACGGATCGGACGCGTCCGCGGCCTCATCGCCCGAACACCGCCGCTGGCCGGAGCGTTCGGACTCGCAGTGGTGGCACTGATGGCCTTCCCGCCCTTCAGCCTGTTCGCCTCCGAACTCGGCATCGCCCGGGCCGGGTTCGCCGCCGGTCCGGGCCTGAGCTGGGTCACCGCAGTGGCCCTGCTGCTTGTCCTGGCCGCTTTCGCCGCGCTCGCGGTCCGCACCGCCCGCATGCTGCTCGGACCGGGAACTCCGGCCAAGGAAAGCCCGGGCGCCGCGTGGCCCCTGGCGCTGGGTCTGGCTGCCTGCGCTGCCCTGGGCATGGCCACCGGCCCGCTCACCGACCTGCTGCACGCCGCCGCCCAGGCGATCGGAGGCTGAAGCGATGCGCAGCATCCACGAGATCGACGCCACCGACCTGCCGCAGCGCGCGAAAGAGCTGCTCGACGCCGACCACCGGCTCGCCCTGGTCGCCGCCCACCACGACGAGGGCGGACTGCGGGTGGTGTACCTGTTCGTGACGGGCCCACCCGACACGCGCACCGAACTCCACGTCCGCCTTGACCCCGACCGGCCCGAGGTCCCCACGCTCGCCCCTCTCTCCTTCCCCGCAGGCCGGTTCGAACGCGAGATGCGCGACCTGTTCGGCATCGTCCCCCAGGGCCACCCCCTGCCCCGCCGCCTCGTCCGGCACTTCCACTGGCCGCGCGGCTGGTATCCCATGCGCCCCGACGCCGGAGCACCGCCGGCCTTCGGCGAGCAGGAAGGCCCCTACCCCTTCCTGGAAGTCGAGGGCGACGGCGTCTACGAGATCCCCGTCGGCCCGGTGCACGCCGGGCTGATCGAACCCGGCCACTTCCGCTTCTCCGTCGTCGGCGAGACCATCCTCAAACTCAAGGCCCGCCTCTGGTTCGTCCACAAAGGCATCGAGAAACTGTTCCAAGGCCGCAGCATCGCCGCCGGCCTGCCGCTGGCCGAGCGCATCAGCGGCGACACCGCCGTCGGCCATGCGCTCGCCTACTGCCTGGCCGTCGAAGAGGCCACCGGCACCAAGGTTCCCGCAGAGGCACAACGCGCCCGCGCCCTGCTGCTGGAACTTGAGCGCATCCACAACCACGTCGCCGACCTCGGCATGCTCTGCAACGACGTCGGCCACGGAATCCTCAACACCCACGCCCAGCGCGTCCGCGAGCAACTCCTGCGCCTGAATAAAGAGATCACCGGACACCGACTGCTCCGCGGCGGCATCGTCCCCGGCGGCGCAGCCCTGCGCGCCCTGCCCGATCCGGTCCGGCTGAAGGCGATCCGTGAGGACATCGGGGAGATCGCCGACCTCGCCCTCGGCCACTCCACGGTCCGTGACCGCTTCACGGGAACGGCCGTCCTGCGGACCACCGCGGCCCAGGAAATCGGCTGCCTCGGCTACGTCGCCCGCGCCAGCGGCATCGCCAACGACGCCCGCGTGGCGCACCCCTTCACCGCATACGGTCCACAACTCGACGTCCCCGTCCACGTCACCGGCGACGTCCTGGCCCGTTTCCTCGTCCGCGCCCAGGAGATAGAGGTCTCGCTCACCCTGATCGAGCACTTCACCGACGGACTCGACGCCCCCGCCGCCGTGCCGGCGCCCCGCCCGCTGCCCGGCGCGGGCCCCGGCACCGGCGTGGGACTGGTCGAGGGCTGGCGCGGCACCATCGTCACCCGCGTCGAACTCGCACCCGACCACAGCCTGGCCCGGGTCAAGCCCGTCGACCCGTCCTTCTTCAACTGGCCCGCCCTGCCGGTGGCATTGGCCGACACGATCGTCCCGGACTTCCCGCTGACCAACAAGAGCTTCAACCTGTCCTACGCTGGCAACGACCTGTGACCGGTCAGGAACCCGCGTCGCCGCCCACCAGCCGGTATCCGGTCACGATGTCGGCCTGGATCCGCAGCACATGGTCCATCTCCGTGTCGACCCAGGGCGTGAGCAGCGTCAGGTAGCGGGCACACTCTGCGGGATCGGTGACGGGGCTGGCGGCGCCGGTGACGACCACGCTCCAGCCGGTGCGCGTGGCCGGGTCGAGAGCGTCGGCCTCGTAGGCCACCACCTCCGACCGCGCCGCACGCCCCAGCAATGCACCGCCGGCGTGCGTGCGGATGACGATGTCGCCATTCGCCTCCACGAGATGGTTGACCGGGCGGATCGCCGGCAGCGCCTGGTGGGAGAACACCACGCGTCCCAGCGGCGCCGCGGCCAGCAGTTTCAGCGCCTCGTCCCGCCCCAGCTCGACCATCCGAACCCTCGGCGGAGTACCGGCCGTCATGACGGCTCCTCTCCCGCTTTGTCCCGTACCCGCTCGGCACCGTCCGGCCACAGCACCTCGACGTCGATGCCGTGGCTGCGCGCATAGGCCACCAGGTGAGCGGTGGTGTCACGACCGTTGGACGCGGTGCCGTCCCAGATCGCCAGGACCCGCGCGCAGGCCCGGAGCAGCCGCTCGTCGGCGCGCACGCAGGCGTCTCGGTCCGCCGGGTCGTACTCCAGCAGCCGCACCTGCTCGGACAGCAGCAGCAATTCCCCGGCCGCCCGCCGGTCCCGCTCCCGCAGCAGCGCGGGCACCCGGTTCAGCGTGGGCACCACGGTCACCAGCGCCAGCCCGGCCTGTTTCGCGGCTCGTCCGAACGCCACCGGCAGACCCTGCCCGACCCGGACCAGGCCCGTCCGACCGGCCTCGGCACACCGGGCCAGCCGCGCGCACAGCTCTTCCTCCAGCAGGGCCAGGGTCCAGGGCGCGAGATCCGCATGCCCCACAACAGCAATCAACCTCGGCAGTCCTTTCTCCGTCATCCACGCCGTTCGCAGCAACGTCAATGGAAGAAATCTTCAAGTCGTGCCCAGGGCGGTCCGCCGGGGCGGGGAGGCATATGGGACAGCCGCCCGCGGGAGAGGAACGGCCGTCCATCAGCTGGGCCGATCCACAGCGTCACCGATGCCCCAGCGGCTGCATAGGGCCGTTCGGCCCCAGGCCGGGGGGCGATGACTCGTTTCTCGGAGGCGCCCGGACACCCTGGCGACGTGGTTACTTGTGCGCGTGCTCGCCGAGGTAGAAGAGCAGCCACACGAACCCGGCGAACAGATGGGTGCCGAAGATGTAGAAGCCCGCCCGGATCGCTACACCGCGCTCGATCCGCCACTCACGGTCCTTGTCCTTCCCCTTGCGCGTCGTGTTCGCCGGCTGCTCGGCCGCCTCGGCTCCATCACTCACGATGTCATCTCCCTGTCCTGCGATCTCCACGTTCACCTGGCCTGTGACGGCATGCGGAACCTGACGAGGACCACCTTGCCGTCATGGTCGATGCCCGGTTCCGCGCTGACGTCGCCGTCGTACTCGCCGGCCAGCTCGGCCACCAGCTGCAGCCCCGCCCCCATCGCGCCCGGTTCGAGGTCGGGCAGGCACGGATCGGCATCAGCGACGCCGACGACCAGATGCCCCGCCCCGACCGTCATCCCCACGTCCGCGACCGGAGACCGGGGTGCGTGACGCAGCACGTTCACGACCAGCTCGCTGACCACCAGCAGCACCGCGTCGGCGGACGCGGAGCCCGGCGCGACGCCCACCTCACCGAAGCGACCGGCCACCGCCTCACGAGCCAGCCGTACCGCCTCCGGCCCCACCGGGACCGAGACGACGTGGCGCCGCACGGGCGACGCCACATGCACTATCACCCCCGCGGGCTGACGTCTGCGCCACGGCCGGAACGGGTGCCCGCCCTTCACCGGGCTGCATCCGTGGAACGCAGCTCTTCCAGCAGCTCCTGCCGGCCCGCCAGCAGCACGGACAGAATCCGGCGTGCCGCGGCCAGCAGGTCGGCCACATCCCCGCCCGCCAGCTCGTACACCACGGTGGAGCCGGTCCGGGTAGCGGTGACGATCCCGGAACGGCGCAACACCGCCAGCTGCTGCGACAGGCTCGACGGCTCGACCTCGATCGCGGACAGCAGGTCGCGCACCGGCTTCGGCCCGTCCTGCAGCAGCTCCAGCACCCTGATCCGCACCGGATGCCCGAGCATCCGGAAGAACTCCGCCTTCGCCTCGTACAACGGAACCGGCATCCCGATCACCCCTCGCCCGGCTCTGTCGCCCCGACGTCAAGCCCATGCCTGCGGGCGAACCTCACCGCGTCGTCCAGCTCGTCCTGCGCCACCGCGACGGCGTAGGGGTCCTCGGCCGCCCGGGCGGCCGCCAGAGCAGCCCGGGCCGCCCGCACCCGCGACAGCAGCGCCTCAACGACTGTGTCCACCCCGACCTCCACGCCTGGATCATCTGTCAACAGAAGCAACTAACCAATTGAAGAACTCTTCAATTATAGGCCGAGCGAACCACGGCGGGGCCCGTCCCGCGAGGGAGGGCTCAGACGTCTGCCAGCTGTGCGCAGAGGCAGAACTCGCGCAGTTCGGCTCCGCAGGCGCACTGGCGGACGAAAGAGAGCGCATCGCCCCGCTGCAGCGAGTCCCGACACAGCTCGTCGGTCAACTCCAGAGCACGCTGAGCCACGCAGCCGAGCCGGCTGACCGGACCCGCCTCCGCCTCACGGCGCAGGCGCGCGAGCTCCCTCGTGGCCACCGGATCGGTACCCGCTGCCTGCAACTGCGCCAGGAGCACGGACGCCTCCCCGACGAGATACTGCTGCGTCAACCCGACCACCGCCCAACCGGCCAGCACGCCGACACCACCATTCTCCGCTCCGGCATCCCCCGCGGCCAGACTTCGCCGAAGGTCCCCGGCGTGCTCCCGCACACGCCGCAGCCGCGGGCCGCTTGCACGAGGACACGGAGCTTGACTCTGCCGCCGACCGACGAAGCACCCACGCCCCGCCGGCCGACTGCCTTTCAGAACTACCTCGACCAGCGCGAGATACCCCAGCCGAAGTCCTGGTGAACCCTGGGCAGCTGACCTCGGCAACTCCAAGATCCCCGACTGTCAAGCTGAGAGTGGGTGACGCCGCTGCCAGCAAGGAGCTGTCGGCCAGCGGCGAGAGTGGGACGCTCGAAGGTGCGGCTGGGGCAGCGGAGACGCAACCCGCCCAGACGCCGCAGCGACGTCTTTGAAGCCTTCACCATGCTCACCGCTGGCGTCCTGGCGCTGGCAGGGGGCTCGTGGCCGGCCTGGTCACCCAGCAAGTGGCGGAGCGCGACCATCGGTGCGGGGCCGAAGCCATCCCTGTGCCTGGTCCCGTGAGAGAACTCCCTCGGGCTGGTGGACCGCCTCTAGGCCCGCTCGGCCCCCAGGTGGGGCGCCGAACATTGATTGGCTTTACGAACCCATTGCGAGCCCAAGAGGTTCCACGCAATCCCACATCCGTACTCCTGTAGGTGCGGGTCTCAAGCCGGGCAGGAGACACGGTGCTCGTTTCACGGACAGCGGCGGGAACTCTCTTCGTGGGTAGTGCGCTCAGCCTTACCCTGGGATCGCTCTTCTACCCCACCATGCTCGGAGTCCAGAAAGTCAGCAGCGCACCCGAGCGGATCATCGCCGAGACCGTGCGCGTCGCGGACGGCCAGTTCTTCAGCACGGTCGCGGCGGTCCTGACCACCACCCGCAACACCCTGGTCCGGCAGCTGGCAGACCAGGCCAACGACACGCTCCTGGACCACATGACCGTCGTGGAGAAGACCGGGCTGGTCAACTTGGGCCAGGTTGTCGTCCAGGAGACGGCGGCATCCACACTCCTGACTCAGGACCTGACCCCGCCGCCACCGGCGGCGGGCGAGCCACCAGTGGTGCTCACTGCCCCGGGCGACGCGAGCGCATCGGCGCGGTGAGTCCGGAGCCGGCTACGCCGGCCAGACTGACCCGCCCGGCTCCAGCCTCCCGTCCTCCTGAGGCGCGCAGCCGATCAGCACCCCCTCGAAAGGCAACTCCACCGTCGCTCCGAAGAGGTTCGCCACGCACCGCCAGCCGTGCGGCCGGGTGAGTTCAGCACTCCGACCGGGACAACATCCGCCGACGGAAGCTCCTCCGCCTCCGGCAGCTTGCGGCGCAGGCGCAGGGCCCTGCAGGAGATATACAGCGCCCCGGACTGCGACCATGCACAAAGTGTGGCCGTGTTCGCCAAGACCTACGGCGCGAAGTTCCCCAAGGCCGTCAAGAAGATCACCGACGACGTGGACGAACTGCTGGCCTTCTACGACTTCCCGCCGAGCACTGAATCCACTTGCGCACCACGAACCCGATTGACTCGACTTTCGCCACTGTCTGGCTGCGGACCAGGGTCACCCGGGGCCCTGGCAGCGCGGCCGCCGCCCTGGCCATGGTCTTCAAGCTCCTCGAGTCCGCCCAGCAGCGGTGGCGGGCCGTGAACGCACCCCACCTCGTCGCCCTGGTCCGTGCCGGAGCCCGCTTCAAGCGCGGCCACCTCGTCGAACGCTCCGAGAGCCACGCGGCCTGAACGACCGCACTTGCTCCACGGGTCATGACTCCTGCGCCCTCAGCCCGGCAGCAGGCCGGCGCGTCGGGCCGATGAGTTTACCGGTTGCCTGACGTCTTGCTTGTGACAAGCCCCCCCCGGTCGGCCGGTCAGGAAACGCCGGATGCCGGTGTCATGTGGGAGAGATGGAGGCCAGGATGAACAATGCGATTCGGCTGTACATGTCGATTTCGCTCGACGGCTATATCGCCGGCCCGGACGATCGGCCTGGGCAGGAGCTCGGACGTGACGGTGGGCGGCTCTTCAGCTGGCTCGACGACCGGGAGTCCGACGGTCCGAGCGGCCAGGTCTACCGCGAAGCGCTGGCGACCGGCGCGGTGATCTCCGGTCGTCGGACCTTCGAACTCGCCGGGCGCTGGCAGGGCGACCACCACGACGGCGTGCCGATCTTCGTCCTCACCCACCAGGTGGATGACGGGGACGTGCCACCTGGCCACGTGCGTTTCGTCACCGATGTCGAGGACTGCGCCCGTCAGGCTCGTGCAGCCGCAGGGGACCGGCCGGTCATGGTCCATGGGGCGGGGGCGGCCCGAGCACTTCTCCGAGCCGGGCAGGTGGACGAGATGGAGATCCACCTGGTTCCGGTCCTCCTCGGGGACGGCCGACGGCTGTTCGACCACCTGGGTGGTGATCACATTGAACTCGACCTGGTCCGACGGCTCGAGGATCGAGACGTCACGCACCTCCGCTACCGGGTGCGTCGGCCCGAGGAGGCCGCGTGAGGACGCTTTTCGTCTCCTACCGCGTCACCGACCTGGACCGCTCGCTCGGTTTCTACACCGTCTTGGGCTACGTCGAACTGGGCAGGGTCGAGGGCGGCGACGGGGCTCGCCTCATGATCCTCAAGTTTCCCGACGAACCGGCGGCCTCGCTCGAACTGGTCCACCGCCCCGGCAGCGGACCGGTCGACGTGGGCAGCGGTTTCGACCACCTCGCGATCCAGGTGGAAAGGCTCGCCACCACCCTGGAGACGCTGACCGAAGCCGGTCTGAGGCCCGGACCCCTCCAGTACCCGGGCGGCCCTCACGGCCCGAAGACGTCGTGGCTCACGGACCCGGATGGTTACCGGATCGAGTTGGTGGAGTGGCCGTCTGGGCATCTCGACGGCATCACCGCAGCAGACTTCGCCTGAGGCGGTCATGGCCTGTGGAGTGACGAAGCTTCCCCTCGGTGCGACCGTGGCGCAGCGCGACGCGACATCCCACCCCGTCCGCGGGTCTTGACGATTACTCGTCATGCGAGAGCGGACAGTTCAGCCTGCCGTGGAGTGGATCGCGCACTTCGATGAATGCGCTCCAACTGGGTGGCGCTTTTGGTTACTCGCGCCCACACGGCGCAGCCGCAGATCGCCGGGCCCCGTACCCCAGACGGGCACCCGCCCCGGAAGCCGCGATGATCCTCGTAAGCGCTGTCCGGTAAATGATCTTTGGCGGGCTGGGTGAACTGGCCGTTTGCCTGTTATCCCGCGGAGCAAGGGACGTTGCCGAGCGCTGGGAGACAGCCGAGGCCCAAGGAACCGGTCAGACCTTGGAGGTTGACAGGGATCAGGCCACTTAGCAGGTTGCTCGCAGGGGCTGAGGCACCCGAGGATCCGTCGCCGACGGCGGCTCCTGCGCTGGTCGCGCCCCCGAGGGCCGTTGTAGCCCTCGACCAGGTAGCGACCGCCCGAGAAGAGGTCACTTCCCAACTCGACGGGGTTCGCCAACGACGTCACGAACTGACGCGGGAGATCAACAGCCTCTTGCACGGAACGTCTACCACCGAGACGGCAGCCGGATACGACGCGTCCCTGACGAGCGTCTACGAAGACATATCCAGGCGGTTGCAACTCGCGGTCGATGAGGTTGTCGCGCTCGAACAACTCGGCAGCGAACACGCCTACTCCGCCCAGACGGTCACCTCCGAAGTGACCCGTATGGAACGCCTCATCGCCTCCGTGGAGATCTTCGACGCCCTCCCCGTACGGCTCTGCCCGGCGTGCGAGCAACGGGTCGACCCACACCGAGAGCACGACGAAGACGCCTGCTACCTGTGCTTCCAACCGGTCGACGACGACCAGCGCCGCCGACGGGCACACGTGGAGATCCGGTCGCTCAAGTCGGAACTCGCCGACCTGGACGACGTCGCCGCCCGCACCGCCGCCGACCTGCAGGCGGCCCGCACCCGCCGAGCAGACCTTCAAGACGAACAGACACGGCTCGCGCACCGCATCAACGAACAACGCGCCGCGCAGCTGGCTCCCTTCATGGCCACCCTCGAAAACCTGGCCGCCCAGATCGCCCAGCTCGAACAGAAGATGACAGCCTTTCCCGCCATCGAGGAGATCCTCCAGCGCCCCGCGGTAGCGAGCCAGGCCGTCACCGCTGCACAACAAGCCGTCGACGCACTCGACCAAGAGCCTGCCGCCGTCGCCACAGCTACGCTCACCTCCGTCGAACGATGCGCCGTGTTCGCCGAGCGTATGAACGAATTTCTCCACCGCTACCGCGAACGCGGCTGGGTCAAGGGCGCCATCACCATCAACGACAGTGACCTCACCTTCTACGTCGGCACCCGCCCCTGGGACCAAGCCCTTGGAGCAGAGACGAAGGTGCTCTTCTTCCTGGCCTACAGCTACGCCACGCTCTTCCTGGCATCCGACCTCGACGAAGAAGCCGCATTCCCCGGCCTGCTGCTCCTGGACAACCCGTACCAGCAGGGCATCGGAACCACCGTGGTCGACGACGTCCTGCGAGATCTGGCAATCGCAGCCCAGACCACGGGCACCCAGGTCATCAGCACCCAGGCCGTTCCGGTACCACGCGACCCGGCCACCATCCGAGAAATCCACATGCCCACCGAGTACGAAGCGCCGTAGGCGGGCCCTCCGGCTAAGCGAGACGAGGGTCAGCGCTGACGATGGCGTCGATCCCGGTCATTGTTTCTTGCCATGCTTTCCGGCGGAGATCGTCGATCACGGCCATATCGACACCCGTATCCGCATCCAGGGACCACAACAGGGTGTCGTTGGCTGCAAGGCAGATTCGGGTGAGCAGGCTGCGGCGGACGAGGTCGCGCAACCGTTCTACGGCGTGCGCGATCGCTGTTCCATCAGGTAGGCCATCGGGAACGGACAAAGACAGTCGCGAACGGCCCCATCTCGAGTAAAGGCTCAGCAGGTGGACCACAGCCAGCTGTCCACAACTGTCCAGGAGACCCCGGCGGTGCACAACGCTTATCTCCATGGACGAAATCGCCAAGAACGTTATCGCCGGACTTATCGTCGCCTTCATCGTCTGGATCACGAGCCGGGCCTGGGCCCGGTGGCGACGGAAGGGAGGAGGTGCCTGAGATGGGCCGCAAGGGCGAGTCGAGGGGGGCCGACCTTCCGCCAGGCCGCAGGAGAGACCTTCAGCGTGCTCTCATCGAGCTGCAGAGGGAGGCAGGAGGCTTCAGCCAGGCCGACATCGCGCGCTACACAGGGAAGAGCAAGAGCACCGTCTCCAACGTGTTCTCCGGCCCGAAGGTCCAGCCGCGGGAAACCGTTCTTGACGTGGCTCTCGCGCTCGGTATGCGAATGCCGGCCTCCAGCACGACCCAGGAACAGTTGCTGGACGAGCTGAGCGAACGCTTCCGACTTCTCTGGATGGCAGCCAAGGCAGAGGAGCATGAGGAACCCAGAGGCGGTTCTGCTGGAGGCCGAGCGCGTCCTCCAGCTCAGTTTCACCCGCGGGGAAGGCTTCCTACTGCTGCGAGGCAACTCCTGTTCTCCCTCACCAGCGTCTGCGCGATCTGTGGCGAACCACGGCCCCTCGACATTCACCACATCCTGGGTCTTAAGTGCGTAATGGAGGTGGCACATCGGCTGGGAGGCCAGAACGGCCTCCTGCGAGCAGCCAGCCACGCCGCCAATCCCTGGGAGCTGATCGTGCTGTGTTACACCTGCAACTACCGAGCAGCAGGTGGCGACATCAGCACGCAGCAACTCCGAGAAGAGCGGCTCAAACTCGACCGGCACCCGAACGCGCCGCATCTCTACGAACGATATCTCGACCAAATCCAGCTGGCAGAAGACAAAGAGTTCATGGACTTGAACGCAGTCGCGAGCGCTATGACTATCGCCCAGAGGGGAATTACGAAATTCCTGTAGCATGCTCGGATGATCGTCGGTGTAAGGCCAAACGCCGCATGACCTGGGTAGGTTTGAGTGGTATCCGAAGAATCTAGCGTTATAGCGTCTCGCCAGCCGTTCCGGCCGAGGTGGCGCCGGACCGGCCCCATGCAAGTCGACTTCCCGCCGGTCCGCAACGGCATCGACTACCTCGTCAGCGTCGTGGAGCATCTGGACGCCGACGCTCACACCGGGCCCCGCGAAATCAAGTACGCCGTCCTGCACCTTCAGGCTGCAGCCGAGGTCCTGCTGAAGTCGCGCCTGCTGCGGGAACACTGGAGCTTGGTGTTCAGCGACCCTGCCAGGGCCACCTCAGAGAAGTTCAGCGCCTCCGACTTCAACAGCTGCGGGACGGACGCCGCCTTGGAACGTCTGAGGAACATCTGCGGCCTCGACATCAACAAGAAGGACGCCGAGGCTCTCAAGGACCTCGGCAAGGACCGGAACGCTCTACAGCACTACGGGCTGACCCACAGCGCAGAGGCCGTGGAGTCACGAGCCGGTGCAGTGCTCGACTTCCTGCTCCGCTTCCTCGACGCCGAACTGCTGCCACTGCTCGACGCGCCGGAGCGCGAGAGTATCGAAGAAGACATGTTGCGAGTACGCAGCGGCCTGAACACCATCGAGGCGTTCGTCAACGAACGCATGAACCGACTGCGGGGCAACGAACTCAAGGGCACGACCGACTCGGTTCTACCCTGCTCCGTGTGCGGGCAGTGGGCTCTCGCCGTCATTCCGAACGGCGCCCATTGCCACTTCTGCGTCACCACGATGAGCGCAGAGGACTTGGCCTTGGCCTTCCAGGAGTTCGAGCCTGGCCATCCGGCCAACGAATGCCCCCAGTGCCACGCTTCGACACTGGCCTGCTTCGCATTCATGGACGGCCCTGGTGAGGAGATGCACTACTGCTTCACCTGCCAAGCCCGCTACAGCCTTGAAGAGTTGGCAAACTGTGGGGGGTGTGGATGCCTTTGGCCCCATGAGGGTGACGACGACGGGACTGCGCAGACCCTATGCGGCGACTGTCGACGCCGCATCGAGGACGAGGAACTGGCCAGCCGATGGTGACACCCGCCCCCGTCACGACGTACGGGCTTACGTTGGCGGTAGACGGCAACGAGCGGTCCGCCCGCTCCGTTCTCGCCATGACCACACCGGACCTGCGTGACGAATCGCCGCTCCACACACGCCGCCCGTGTAAGTACCTGACCGCGCTTAACGGTGTGCACATCCAGGGGCAGTTGGTATCCGAGAGATCGGCCCGCCCAGTCAACCCTGGTCGCCCTGAAGGCACCGTCATCGCCGTCTTCGGCATCCAGAACACACGCCACTTACCCATCGAGCCACCCTGTCAGACCAACTTCAACACGCTGATCCAATAGGGAATGTCCCGCACCTCAGCCAACCAACCGCCCACGGACAGGGCGCAGGGATAAAAGCGAAGCTAAGACCAGCCACCTGAGCAGTTCGAGGTTGCCTCGCTCGAGCTGTGGAGGGCCGGGAGCAGCGGGTCGGGTTCGGTTGGAAGGGTTAGACGCGACCCGGCCTTTTCTTTCTCCAGATCGGGTTTCCAGCTACGACGGGAAGCACAATACTGGGGATTGGTATCTGGGTAGATAGCATGTTCTGCACTATTTTGTGTAAGGATTGGTCATGACGAACGCCCCGGATCCGAGGTCGGGCCGCAGAACGGTCCTCTCTGAACGGCAGGAGCGTATAGCCCTGCGGCTGACCCAACTCGGCTCCGGCCCCGCCCTGTTCTTCCGGGATGCCTGCGAGTTGGTGATCGAGCAGCCGACACGGGTAACCGTGACGCATCTGGTCAGCCATTTGCTGCGGGAGGTCGAGAGCGGTCTTCGCGCCGTGATCAGTGCGTTGTACGCGCCAGGCGTGGCGGGGCATGAGGCAAGCATCCTGGCTGTTCTGCAAGTTCTGGACATCGATCCCCACGAACCGGTTGCCACAACATGGCTGGACATGGTCGGGGCCGACAGCCGGTTCAACTTGGCGCGCAGGGCACACCGCGACGGCCTGGGTACCCCGCGCGGACTCGACGATGAGTTCCGTTCCTTCTTCGACGACTTCGAGCTCCTGCTGGACCGGGTGCTGGAGGAATTCGAGTCACGGTACGTCGAGGTCGTGCAACAGCTGGACGCGCTCATCGCGCTGGAACAGCCAACGGTCGTGCACGCCCGCCAAGTTCGGCAGAACCTGCCCCAGGACCCGGCCACCCAGTTCCGGTTTTTCGGAGGCATTGGGCCGCAGTGGCTGGAGCCGCTGGTCTCGACTGGGTTCTTCTCGGCTCCCTTGCCGCCGCAGCCGTACGGTGACGAGGGCCTGATGAGGCTGGACGTGTGGCCGGAGTCCGCTTACCTCGCACGGATCGCGGCGGCCAAGCCGGAGGCAGCGGTGACCGCGGCGGTGAACATTCCGCAGGCGACGAACGCCCGCGTGAACGACGACATCGTGTCGGTCGGGTCGGCCGTACCTGCCGAGTACGGCCGGCAGTTGGTCGACCGCGTGGTGGCCGACATCCGGACCGGCGTCGGTGTGACGGACCCTTTGGCTGTCGGTAAACTCGCGACTCGGTTGGCGGACGCTGGTTACTCGCCAGAGGCGTTGGACCTGCTCGGCGCCCTGCTTGAGAAGGTGCCGTCAGGCGGCGGTGCGGCTGCGATGCAGACCTGGTACTACGCGGAACTCCTCCGCGGGCCCGTCCCGACGATGGTGGCAACGGTCGGTACAGAACTGCTGGGTGTCCTGCGTGATCGTCTCCGCCAGATCGTCACTGAGGATGACGACGCCATCGGGCGGTGGACGCGGTGGTCGACGGTGTGGCGCCCCAGCATCGCCGGCACCTCGGAGCAGGAGAATCACGATCCGGCCGACGCCTTGGTGAACGCCGTCCGGGACATCGCCGTTGCCCTTGTTGACCACGACCCTGCCAACTCCGGCGCGGTGCTGGACGCGCTGGATGCCGGCGACAGCGTGATCTTCCAGCGCATTGCCCTGCACGTGTTGGCTGAGCGCGGGCACCAGGCACGCGATCTTGTCGCTGCCCGACTGCTCAATCCGGACCTGCTGCGCAACCGCGAGGTCGAGGCCGAGTACAGCGCTCTCGCCCAGAGGCGAGCCGACCTGCTGACCGAGCCGGAGCTGCGCAGGCTACTTATGCTGATCGACGAAGGCCCGGACCTCGACAAGCAGATCGCCACGCACACCCGTAATACGGGCGGACCGCCGTCCCAGTCGGACCGTGATGGCTGGCGAGGACGCTGGCAGCGTGACCGTCTCGCGGAGCTGCGTGAGGTGCTGCCCGTCCGATGGGCCCTACGCTACGAGACACTGGTCGCCCAGTTCGGCGAACCCACCCTCCCGCGTCCGCAGGACCGGGTGTGGAGGTTTTCTTTTGCGCCGCCGGCCCCAGTCACGGCCGGCGACCTCGCGGCCCGCCCGACCAGCGATCTTGTCGAATATGTGCGGACATGGCAGCCACCGGCTGATGGCCCGTTCAGATGGACTGGCGAATCCCTGGACGAGCCGTTGCGGACCGCGATCGAGCAGGACGCCGGTCGCCGTTCCACCGATGCCGAGGCATTTGTAGGGCTTCCAGCTCACTACGTGACCGCAGTTCTCGGCGGCCTGGAAAATGCGGCCCGCCAGCGTATGGATTTGGATTGGCGGGGCATCGTCCCGCTGTTGGTGTGGGCCGACGAGCAAGCCGTTGCCGAACTCGACGAGCCGATCGCGGGGCCTCGGAAGTGGAAAGAGGCTCGCAAATCGGTGATGAGGTTGGTGCACTTCGGCATGACCTTGCCCGCTGATCCTCTCCGCGACGTACAAGACACGGCGTGGACGCTCATCCACCATGCTGTTGCAGACCCTGATCCCACCCCAGCTGACGAGGAACAGCAGGTCAGCGGCGGTAGCCACCCCGAATCAATCTCCATGAACACCGTGCGCCCCGAGGCGATCAACACGGCGACCACCTGGGGCATCTGGACACAGCGCGAAGACCCGCATGCGGACCTGTCCGGGGTGTTCACGGTGGTCGACGAGCACCTGGAGGTCTGGGCTGATCCTTCAAGATCGGTCAGGTGGGTCTTGGGCAGCCGATTCGCGGACTTGATCGAGCTTGATCGCGAGCGGGCAGTCAGCTGTGCCGTCCGCCTGTTCCCGCTCGATGCCGGCAGCCGCGAATTCTGGAGAGCTGCGTGGAACGGCTACCTCGGCCGCGCAGCCCTTCAGCCTGACGTGTGGTCGGCGTTGGGCGACCAGTATGAAGTCGCGGTCGAGCGTCTCGATCCTGACGCGGCCGACGACGAGTCGCTCTACCTCGCGGCTGGCCTGGGCCGGCATCTGGTGCGCCGGTACTGCGTCGGCGACATCGGCCTCACCAGCCGAGCTTCGCTCTTGCACCGGTACTACGAACGCGCGCCTGTTTCTGTGCGAGCCGACCTTCTCGAACGCATCGGGCGCGGCTTGCTTGATACGCCGACGGACATCGCAGCTCGGCTGGCCGAGTTGTTCGATCAACGTCTCGCCGCGGTCCAGCAAGGTGCAGACGCGACCGAGCTGCGAGGGTTCGGGTGGTGGTTCTCCTCCGGCGTGTTCGACGATGACTGGGCTGTGCGACGACTGCGGGACGTCCTGATCCACACGGTGCTGCGGGGGAGCGACGACCGTGTCCTGACTCACCTCGCATCGATTGCTCCGCAATTTCCAGCCGCCAGCCTGGCTGCTCTCGAAGCCTGGGCGCGGACCGACCCGTCGCCTTGGGTTCTCACCCGCACCGAAGACAGTATTCGGGCAGTGCTACTCGCCAGCCGCCACCTCAGCAGCGACCTAACCCGCGAGCGGACCCGGACAATCGTCAGCCTGCTTATCCGCCAGGGGCTGGACTTGCGAGACCTCCACCATCACCACGATGAGCCGTGACTACCGGACGACCCGGTCGAGGTCGGTCTCGTCCGCGTCCACGAACGTCCAGGTGCGAGCCAACCGGGTCAACGTCTTGCCTGCCCATCGCCGCCGACCGTTGCGATCGAGTCCCAGTGGGGCGATCACGGTAGCCGCGCCCTCCGGCCTCGGGTCGCTGTCCGGTTTGCCGAACACCGACAGATCGAAAACGTCCACCAGCCGTTGAAGTTCAGCGGGTGCCCCGGCCGGGCGGTCATTCGCCTTGACCTGCAGTTCTACCGAGGGAGGAGCTAGCAGAGGCACGAGCCGCGGATCGTCGACCAGTGCCTGCGGCACCACCATGGTCGCCGCATCCCATGCAGCCATCCACAGTTCCACAACCTCGTTAGCGGTGACTCTGAAATCTCCAGTCACGGTGCTGTTAGCTGTCGACAGCAGGGTTGACCGCCACGGTGCGAGGTTCGCCTGGAACTCGATGAGAGCCTTTACAGTTTCTGGCTGGCTGATCGGCAAGAACAACCGAGCGGAGATCCGTGCGGAGAGGCCGCCGCGGGGAGTCCGCAGGACACTGTCGTACCGGGCGGCCGTTCCCGATTGGCGTACATCCGGTCCCGTCGCGCGCACCCATGCCGGTGATGTGACCGTTGCCCCGCGCCATTGAGACAGGAGCGTGATCGCATTGCTGATCTCTGCACGCGGCAGGAGCATTTCGAGCCGCTGGCGCGTCTGTCGCGTGATTTCGAGTGCATCCTCATCGAGTTGCCAGGGCAGTGTCGCAATTGCGCGCACCGTGAGGTCGGCCTCCCCGGCTGCTGGCATCCGGAGCGCCTCTCTTGCCTCCAGGGTCATTCTTGGGTGCGGCTGCCATTGCGCCCGGCTCCCGTCCGAAGGACGGAGCAGCACACCGCGGCCCCACGATCCGCCGTCCACTTCGACCATGGTGGTGTCATCGGCGATGTAGCTGATCAATGCTGAATCGGGTGCTCCAGTCTGCGCGAGCGGATAGCCGGCAGCCGTAACACCCCGATGCGGCAGTCCCGGCAAGTTTGCGATGTCCTCCCATACAGGACCAGTGACGGCAATGGCGTTCTTGCCGCCCAAGGCGCAGATCACCGCGCGGGCACCGTCGACTCCGGTGAAGTGCTGGACATAGCCCAGCCCGTCCTCGGCGATGCGAGCAGTCGGGTTGCCCAAGCGAGCCTCGCCGCCTGCACGGTGAAACGCCTGCTCGAATTCGCTCCGTGTCTGAGGATCAGCGCCTTCTCCGACCTCGATTGGACGCGCGGCCGTGTTGGTGGCGGCGTAACCCCCGGAGAAGATTGTCAAGGGTCCGTGGACGGCGCCGACGGCTGTGCTGTTGTGCTGTGCCTGTATGCCGGGCACCGGCGCGCTGGTCGTGTCAAAGAACGCGGTGGGCGTGTGCTCGCCGGGTGTGGTCAGCCCTTGTTCCCGCCCGGCGCGGAAGGGTCCGGCGGGACTCCGATCGATACAGTGCCGCCAGAGACACCGCCGATCGCAACCGCGCCGCGGTCGGCCTGGACATCGCCCGATACGGCGACTCCTTGCTGCCCAGTGAAGGCGACACCGGCCTGGCGCTGCATGTCCTGCAGTTTCTGGGCCACAGCGGCCAAGTCGGACGCGAAGCCGGAGTCAGTCTCCGCCGCATCCTCCAGCGCCAGCCGTACACGCTCCTGCGTGCGGGAGGACGCCTCGCCGGACTGCTCAACTTCAGCGGTCAGCTTGACCAGGGCGGGCTCCTCACCGAGTTTTCCCTCGACCAACTCGTGCAGACGGTCGAGACCGACGTCCAGCGCCTGGTCGACCTCGGCGTCAACCCGTGTACCAACCCTACGGACCTTCCGGGCTGCCCAAGTCACCAGGAAACCTACGACGATCTCCAGCCCTGTCATGGTCAGTACCCTCCTTCATGCCCAGCGGCCACATCACGACGTGGTGTGGCCGCTCAAGCAATTATCCACGCGGGCGTGGCCGTGCAGGGGGACTGCTGCATGATCGGGTGACAGCGGTGCCGCTAGGGTCGGAACATGTCACTGGTGCGCGCCGAAGCCGACTGGATCCGACGATGCAGAACGGCCGGACTAGATGACCATCAACGAGGGCTGCTGGAGGGCGCGCTGGCAGCGTGCGACCCTGATTCGGTCTTGACCCGGCACGTGAGCGGTGCCCAGACGGCGGTAGCCGCGATCGCGCGGGCGCACTCCGCGCTGGAGTCGCGGGCACGCAAGGGGCGGAATGAACCACAGCCGTACGAGCGGGCGACGATCAAACTGGTCACCAGTGCACTGGCGGCGCTGGATGCGATGAAACCCCACTTGACGGCAGGCGTGCTCGACGATGCGGTACGCGAACTGAGAAGCATCGAAGGAGCCGGTACCGCCGGGCTCAGCGATCGGCAGGACTGCGAAAAGTTGGCCACACGTGTGGCCGCCCGGGCGGCCGACGTGCGCGCCGCCATCACCGACGGCTTCGTGGCAGCATGGCGCGGGATTCCCGCGGCGGACACTGGAGAGCGACTCGCGCTGGAAATGGCAGCGCTGTGCGTGCTGGAGGGGCGCCGGCATCCGCATCTGAGGGACGACGTGCGCGCCGCTCTGAGCCGGGGCCCGCTCGACGGTGCGCACCTGCTGGACGTGCTATTGCCGGCGGAGCGGGACTTCCGAGTGGCCGTGGTCGTCGAGGGCACCTCCCGGCTGGAATCGTTGGCCGGGTTGATGGACCCGGCGGCGGCAGCGGTGGCAATCGCGCCTGGAGAGCCCGTGGCCGACTGGGGACACGGAACGGCCGACTTGCGGGCGCTGGCCGAGCTGGCCTCGTCCGTGTCCGCCGCGCGCCGCGCATGGTCGGGAGATCAGGCGGGCGGCCATGTGCTGCTGACCTTCACCGTCCGCGCGTGCGATCTGGGCGGTGCCGCGCTGCTGGGTCGGCGGATCGCCTCGGAGTCGCTCGACCAGTACGTGGCGGGCCAACGCCTCGCGGAGATCCGGCTTCGGCCCGAGACCCTCGCGCACGTCCCCGGGTCGCACCGAGTGCTGCGGCTCGCGGTGCCCGTCCTGGGATCGGGTCCGGTACGGCCGCTGACCACGGGATGGCCGCCCGCGCTGCGCGAAAGCCTGCGCACCGCGCACATCGCCCGGATCACTGAGGCGCCCACGACCTCTGCCGGGCTCTGCTGGGCCGCGCTGGAGGCACTGGATGTCAAGTCCGGAGGGGTCGGCGTGCTGGCGCGGGCACTGAGTCTCCAAGCCATCCGCCAGCAGACCGTTGACCTGCACCGGCGGACGCGTACGGCGGTGGCGGCTGAGGCCGCAGCCGCGCGCACTGCCCACCTTGCGGCGCAGCGCAAAGCCGAGATGCTGGAAGGCGCCTCGGCTGGGGCCGCGGACAGCGAGCGTGCGGCGATACGGGCGGAGCAGGCAGCCACGGCCCGCGCCGCCGCACTCGACCTGCATGCGGTGCTGGAGCGGGCCTTGGAAGCAGAGATGTACGGCGCGGCAGTAGACGCCTGGACCGGCGTCGGAGAGGAAGGGCTGCTGCGCGATCCGGACCGTTGGCTCGACACGTTCACGCCGCCCGCCGACGCCGAACCGCTACTGCGCGCAGCCGCCGACGGCTTGGCTGCCCTCACTGACCGACTCGGCGGAGAGACGGCCACCCGACTGCGAGCATGGCGCGCGCTGCTGGCCGACCCCTGCTCCCTCGCTCAGTGGATCGAGGAGACAGCCAAGCGCTTCGAGAAGTGCCTCGACTGGCTGTACGCGCTGCGCAACACCGCGCTGCACGACGGTCGGTTCACTTCCACTACCGATCTGCTGGACGTCCACACCGGGCGTTCCCTGATCGACCTGACACTGGAGTTCCTGGGCAACTGGTACCGGCACGCGGCTACGCCCACGCCAACGCAGCCTGGAATGACCGCGTTCGAGGTCATCGCGCACCTTGCCGAGCGCCAGAAGTCCGTGATTGCGGAACTCAAGCGCGGCACGCGCGCGGGGTTGAACGTGGCACGGCTGACAAGTCCGACCTCCACGGGATGGGATCGGGCCTGACCAAGCGCCCCAAGTGATGGAGGTCAGGTTGGGAGCGTCCTGCCAATTGAACGAGCACGCCCACGTGGACGGCCGGGGGCTCGAACCCCGATCTCTCCCAGGTGAACCGGTGCGATGGCGAATCGCCGCACCTGACGTGCTCCGGTCCGGCTGCCTATTCTACGGTCACGACCGCCCTGATGGCAGACAACCAAGGACCCGAGCCCGCCGGCTACATGGCCGTTCAATCCTCGTCGTCCGCCGACGGCGGCGTGGGTGGGTTGGTCACCCCGCACACAGCTGCCGCCTCGTCACCGGGAAGTACCTGTCTGTCAGCTATCCGCTCGGCCAGTACGAGGACCTTGTCCCAGACACCGTCCAGCACCGAGTCAGCCAGGCCGTGCGCCCGCCACCAGTCGGCCGGATCCGGCTCGTCCGGGGTACTCGTACCGAACCGCAGATCCTGACCGAACTCGGCTAGGCGGGCTCGTGCTGTCTCACGATCGCCGAATCCCGCACGCTCGACAAAGAATGCCCGGATTTCCGTCCACTGACCGGTCTCGTGCAGCCATCGCTCCTCGGCTCGCTCGCCAGCCGCAAGGACCGTCATCATCTGTCGCACGGTGGAGCCCGCCAGCCGCACGTTGTCGACAGCACCCACGATCGGGGACGGATGCCTGCAGGCCCTAGTCCCGGTCGGTTCGGCAATGGATACCGACGGTACGTGCAGGCCGAGTTGGAACGCGACGGCAGCGTGTCCGGCTTCATGGACGGCTACAGCCTGACGCTCCGTGTCACGGTCGAATTCCAGGCCGTCGATCTGGCAGCAGACGACGCGGCTGGGCGGATGGTGACGGTAGGGGCCCTCGCCACACCACCAGTAATCCGCGCGGTCCATGGGCATGGCGACATAGTGCCAGCCCGCTGCGGCACCGGCCGAGCCTCGCTCCATCCGGCATCCGCCTGCCCCGGACATCCGTTCCCATACGCGTGCCGAGCCCACTCCGAGCTGTGGCTGTGTGGGTGAATACCGCGCCCTCTGAATACGTGACGGGTACCAGCAACGACCCACCAGACCGTGTGCGCTTCCGTGTGCTCTCGGCCACATCAGCGCAGGTCGCGCGCGGTTTTGCGAGTATAGGCGCCAGGAATCCCATGGTGCCGCACAGTTTCGGCATTCATTGGCGAGCGAGGCCACCGCACGCTCAAGCATGTGCCCCTGACCTGCGAAAATCTGTCAACAGGTGAGGTTATCCACAGGGTGTGTGGTGGCGTGTGGACCAAAAGGAGCAACGGTCAAAAGACCGTGTGCGTTTTGCCATGCACACAAAAACTCCCGACCTGCATTTCTGCAGGTCAGGAGCTTTTCCCGGAGTGCCCCCGGCAGGATTCGAACCTGCGCACACGGCTCCGGAGGTCCCAGACGTTCATGCAGGTCACGCGCATCACTGACAGTTAGTCAGCCTCGCGGTCCCGTGTATGTCCCGCGAAAATGAAATGCCCCAATAGCTCTCAATGTCCCGCTAGTGCGGCCTTCGGGACGCGCCGCCGAGCCTTCGTTCCTTGGTTGGTGCCCTATTAGACCTTGATGACGGTGATGCGAGAGCCGCACAGGGCGGTTAGATCCTCGGGGTCTGAGCTGAGAATCGTCGTCGGACCGGGGGCGGCGAGGGCGGTGGCGCCGAGCATGGCGTCGATGGCGTATTTGTGGCCGTGCAGGCCGGCGTCGGCGAGGAGGGCGGCGGCGTGGCGGGCGATAGGTTCGGTGACCGGTTCGATGACGAGGCGGGAGAGGGTCCACTCGAGGGCCGGGCGGTTGATGCGGGGGTGGACCACTTCCACGAGGGTGGCCGCGGAAGTGATCACCCGCAGGTCGTCGGCGCGAGCGAGGGCGAGCCAGCCGGTGACGGTGCGGTCGCGAAGGATGGCCTTGGCCAGCCCTTCGCTGTCGAGGACCAGAGTGCCGCCGGGGGTAGCGGGGGAGGGGCGGGTCACGCGGCGTTCGCCCCGCCTCGCGTCTGCTGGTGGCGGGCCTGCTGGAGTTGGTCGCGCAGGGCCTGGATCTCTTCGTCGGTGACGGGCCCGTGCTCGGCCTCGGCGACCTGGATGAGCTCGTTGAGATTGTCCCGCTCGATCTGTCGCGCGACGGCGGCGGCGACATAGGCAGACAGGCCCGACGGGCCGCTGCGGGCCTTGGCGGCTTCGGCGATGTCGCGGGGCATGGTGATTGAGTACTTGCCGGTAGGGTCACTCATGCTCCCCATCCTACCGTAGATCCTACTTGCATGCGGGGGTGGCGCAGCGAACTGTCGAGTCGCTCGCTGCGGATGGCTCCATCCTTGTCTGGGGTGCGCAGAGGGGAGCGCAGCGGCGTCGTTGCTGCCGGGGCTTTATGTGGGCATCCAGGACGTTCACCTGAACAGAAGGGTGGTGGACGTCATGAGGAACTCGAAATCTCACGCGCGCGGCGTCCCCGGCAGGAGACGTGAAAGCAGGGCCGTGGCCGTTCGCCGCACAGCGGGTGCTACGGATATCAGGGCGCTGGCCGATGACCTCGGCGCGGCGCTCCTCCGTTCCGTTCAGCAAGGCGCTGCGGATGAGTCCCCTGCGGGGATCAGCCGTGGCTCGCCACAGGGTCGCGCGGCTGGGGTCAGCTGGTGCGCCTTTGCTCTGGAGTACATCGAGATGAGGTGGCCACTGATCGCGGCGAAGACCCGGGATGAGACCAACGATGCGCTGTGCGCGATCACCCGGGCGATGCTCCGGGACGTGCGGGGCCGTCCGAGCGATGAACTGCTGCGGCGGGCGATGCGGGGCTGGGCGTTCGTCGTCCCATGCCCGGAGCCGTGCCAGATGCCGGCGGATGTCCGGCTGGCCCTGCGCTGGGTGGCGGGAGCCTCACGTCCGTTGGCCGATCTGATGGATCCGGCTGTGATGCGGTCGGTGTTGACAGCCCTGCGGCTCAAGCAGGATGGCGCGGTGGCGGCGGCCGAGACGCAGCGGCACAAGCACAAGGTCCTGGTCAATGCGGTTCGGTACGCCGTCGAGCAGCGCAAGTTGCCCGCCGACCCACTTGCTCCCATCAAATGGAGCGTGGCTGAGACCGTCCACCAGGTCGACCCACGGGTGGTCGCCAACCCAGGTCAGGCGCGTTCCCTGCTGCGCGCGGTCTCCTACGTCGGCAGTTACCGGCGGGCTCGTGGACGGCGGCTGGTCGGACTGTTCGCCGGGATGTACTACGCCGGGCTGCGCCCCGCCGAAGCGGTCGGGGTGTCTTTGCTCAACTGCGTGCTGCCCGCGGAGGGCTGGGGGCAGGTGACCGTGCATCGCACACTGCCGCAGGCGGGCAGGCGGTGGACTGACACTGGAAGAGCCCACGACGAGCGCGGTCTCAAGGGCCGCCCGGCTGACGATACCCGGCCCGTACCGATGCCGCCCGAGCTGGTGTCGATCTGGCGGGAGAGCATCGACACCTTCGGCACGGCGGACGACGGGCGGCTGTTCTTCAACGAGCGCGGCGGCATCGTCGGGTCCAGCGCCTACGATCGCGTCTGGCGCGAGGCCCGTGAACTTGCCCTCTCGCCCGACCTGGTGCGCTCACTGCTCGCAGGCCGTCCTTATGACCTGCGGCACTCGGCTTTGTCCACCTGGCTCAACGCCGGCGTCGATCCCACCGAGGTCGCCGAACGCGCAGGCAACAGCGTCGAGGTCCTTATGAACAGCTACGCCAAGTGCCTGTATGGACGCCAGGCGATCGCCAACCAGCGCATCGCAAACCTGTTGTGCGAGTACGAATAAGCCTGCAAGCCTGCTTCGAGTGGCATTTCGGATGTCGTCGGCGGTAGCGAAGTGCTTATGTGTCTTCGAACCGTGGGGTGCCGA
This sequence comes from Streptomyces sp. NPDC054770, assembly GCF_053611985.1. Taxonomy (NCBI): domain Bacteria; kingdom Bacillati; phylum Actinomycetota; class Actinomycetes; order Kitasatosporales; family Streptomycetaceae; genus Streptomyces; species Streptomyces sp. NPDC054770. The sequence continues at coordinate 2,571 of NZ_JBSHBL010000067.1, read as the reverse complement.
CGCATCCGGCACGCCGCAGAATTGGAGCCTGCAGGGCGTTCCATGCCCCAGTCAGGAGCCTGACCATCCGTCGTGAATCAGGCCCCTGACCTGCTATTTACCTAGTCGATTTCGGTGAACAGTTCGACCTCGTAGGCCCGTTGAGCTGTCGGACGAACCGGCTTCCAAAGTCGACCGCCCGTTGCAGCCGAGGTTGGCTCGGGAGCGGGCTGTGGCGTCGGGCGGGGCCTCCGACGGCGGCGAGGTGGCACCGTTGCTTTGACCCGTCGCCTTGATGGGGGGCGGCTGGTGCCGCGCTGGACGTGCGGCCGGTGCATGGACTTCATGGCTTTCTCCTTGGATTCCGTTACCTAATGGGTCGGTTTGCGCCCTTAAGGTGCCTTTGGGATTCGGGCGTCATCGTGTCCTGCTGCACAAACCCCGAAGCATTCCGACGATCCGTCGGAATGGCTGGAGAGGATGACTGCAGCGTGGCAGATCGGCCGAGTAATCGCCAAGCAGTATGCGTTAGCTGAACGTTAATGTGTGTCCGATGCTCCGTGGCATGCTTTCTCGTGTCGGCCGATGCGGCCGATGGTGGCGTGAGTCGTGGGGAAACAAGGGTTGGCGATCATGGAATTTCGAGTACTGGGACCGGTGGTTGCGCTGCGGGCGGGGCTGCCGGTCAGGATGAAGTCGGCGAAGGCTCTCGAACTCCTCGCTGTTCTACTCATGGCGCCCGGTCATCGTGCCTCGCACGTTAGCGTTATGCGCCACCTGTGGCCGGGTGAGGAGGCGAACGCTAATCGAATTCGCCAGTGTTTTCATCAATTGCGGCAATCGTTGCCAGATATCACCCAGCAGAACGAGCGAGGGTACTGCCAGATTCAGGCTGATCCGTTGAGTGTCGACTACGTTCGCTTCCATGAATTCTGCCGCGCTGCAGATACCGCAGGGAGCACGTCTGTGCGTCTCAAGGCGCTCAGATCAGCTCTCGGTGAGTGGCGGGGAACACCCCTGGAAGACATGCCGGAAGAAGGATTCGGACGAAAACGCGGCGAACTCATCACCGAGCTGAAGGAGGCGACGGTGGCATGTGTCCTCGCCGAATTGGAGTGCGGTCAGGCGCCTGCCGCGCTCGACCGGGCCAGCTCCGCGCTGACCCGCTGGCCGGAGAGCGAGACACTACTTGAACTCAAGGTGCGTGCCCTGCGTACGCTCGGCAGGCATGACCAGATTGAGTCGCTGCTCGCCCGCTGGGAGCGCCAGTTTGGTCGGCCCACCGTTCACTTGCTGCTCGCTGGCGAGGCAGAAGAAGCAGGGTCGGCAGCGGCTGGCAACCCATCGGCGTCGACCCGTCCGAAGCCCCGGCAGCTTCCGTCGCAGCCGGTCGAACTGATCGGCCGTCAGCCTCAGATCGGCCGACTAACGGAGACTCTCCTGGGACGTACGGCTGGGCGGAGCAAGGTTGTCGTGTTTACCGGCATGCCCGGTGTCGGGAAGACCTTCCTCGCTGTGCGGGCGGCCGCCCGGGTCGAGCAGAGCTTCCCGGACGGGATCCTCTACGTCGACCTCGGTGGATTCTCGCCAAGAGAGCCGGAGCGGCATGGCCCCGTCCTTGCCAGGCTCCTGAACGATCTCGGAGTGCGGCCCTCGACCCCGACGATGGACGGCATGGTCTCCGCTTACAGGACCGCCCTTGCGGACCGCGCAGTCCTGCTCATCCTGGACAACGCGCGTGATGAGGAGCATGTCCGCCTGCTGCTTCCCGGACTCGGGGCGAGCGCGGCGATCGTCACCAGTCGTCGTCACTTACATGGGCTGGCGATCCGGGAGGGAGCGGACCTGGTAGACCTCCCTCCGCTGGATCGGCAGGAAGCGACCGAACTGTTGAGGACACGGCTGGGTGAAGACCGGATGCGCATGGCCATCCCGTTCGTCGACGACCTGGTCGAGCACTGCGGCGGGGTGCCGCTGGCGCTCGGGATCATGGCCGCCCGAATTGCGCAACGCCCAGCTGCGGCGCTCGCAGGCGTGGTCCGCGAATTGCGACAGGAGAGCACCAGACTGCGTTCCCTTGACATGGGCTCGGAGAACCTGAGCGTTCGCCTGTCGCTGGAAGCGTCGCACAGGCTGCTGTCGGCGCCGGCGGTCAGGCTCCTTTGGCAGATGGCGGTTCACCCGGGGCCGACGGTCAGTTGGGCGGCGCTGCGGGCGCTCGAATCGGACGACGCCGTCGGCGTCAGTAACGCCATGGATGACCTGATGCGGATGAGCCTTGTGACTGAGCCGACCTTTGAGCGCTACTTTCTGCACGACCTGGTCCGTGTCTATGCCGGCGAACTGGCGGATCGGCAGGACGAAGCCGAGCGAGCCCGGGTGGTGGAGCGAGTGCTGCACTTCCTGCTGCACAACGCCTGGGTTTGTGACCGGAAGCTGGATCCTGGCCGCCGACTGCCGATTGGCGAACCACGGGACGTCGAAGTCGTGGCTCCGACGAGCAATGCTCATTACCTGTGGATCGGCTCGGGAGGGCACGCCCGAGGGGCGTACCTTCCCGAGTGATCGATTGACTGGTATCGAGTAGGCCCG
>NZ_JBSHBL010000066.1:0-56624 GCF_053611985.1 Streptomyces sp. NPDC054770 | reverse complement strand
CGCCCGAGCAGCGCGCCTACCGCAACGCCCTCAACCCCTATCTCTCCCCGGCGGCGATCAAGCGCTGGATCCCGTTCATCGACGAGGTGACCCGCGCCTGCCTCGACGAACGGATCGAGAGCGGGCGTATCGACTTCGTCGACGACCTCGCCAACATCGTCCCCGCCGTCTTCACCCTCGCCATGATGGGCATCCCGCTGAAGAAGTGGGAGCTGTACAACGAACCCGCCCACGCAGGCGTCTACACCCCGCCCAACTCCCCGGAGATGGCCCGGGTGGTGCAGGCCCACATGGCGATGATCAAGGACATCGCCGCCACCCTCCAGGAGGTCCGCGCGACCCCGCGCCCGGGCCTCGCCGACGCCCTCGCCCGCATGGAGATCGACGGCACGGCCCCGGCCGAGGAGGACCTGATCGGTGCCCTCGCCCTGCTCATCGGCGGCGGCTTCGACACCACCACCGCGCTGACCGCGCACGCCCTGGAGTGGCTCTCCGAACACCCGGAGGAACGGGAGCGCCTCAGCCGGGAGCGCGAGGCCCTCCTCGACACGGCGACCGAGGAGTTCCTGCGCTACTTCACGCCGGCGCCCGGGGACGGCCGTACGGTCGCCGAGGACTGCGAGATCTCGGGCAAGCAGTTCAAGGAGGGCGACCGGCTGTGGCTGTCCTGGGCGATGGCCAACCGGGACCCGGCGGTCTTCGCCGACCCCGACAGCGTCGACCTCGCCCGCGGCGGCAACCGGCACACCGCCTTCGGTCTCGGCATCCACCGCTGCATCGGCTCCAACGTGGCCCGTGCGGTCTTCAAGCGGATGCTGCTCCATGTCCTCGACCGCGTCCCGGACTTCGTCTGCGATCCCGAGGGCACGGTCCACTACGAGACCATCGGCGTCATCCAGGGCATGCGCCGTCTCCCGGCGACCTTCACCCCCGGCCGGCGGCTCGGCCCCGGCCTCGCGGAGACCCTGGAGACCCTCCAACGCGCCTGCGACGAGCAGGGGTTGGCGGAACCGGTGACGGTACGCAAGGCGGAGGCGAAGCTCAGTTGAGCGCGGCCGACGAGAAACCCGGAGCCGTCCGCCCCCGGCCCGTGACCGTCCCGGAGACCGAGTTCTTCTGGACGTCCGGCCGCGACGGACGGCTCCGCTTCCGCTCGTGCGGCTCCTGCTCGTCCCTGATCCACCCGCCGCAGCCCGTCTGCCGGAACTGCCGGGGCCGCACCGGCGACCTCCGCGAGGTGTCGGGCCGCGCCACGCTCATCGGCTTCTCGGTCAACCACCGCTTCCCGTTCCCCGGCCTGCCCACCCCGTTCGTCGTCGCCCAGGTGGCGATGGAGGAGGACCCACGGGTCCGGCTGACCACCAACCTCGTCGGCTGCACACCGGAGGAACTGCGGCTCGGCATGCGCATGGAGGTCGTCTTCGAGCAGGTCGACGACGTCTGGCTGCCGTTGTTCCGCCCGTGCGCCGAGCAACCCCCGCCCGCACCGCTGCCCACCGACGAACCCGCACCCGAACGCATGCGGGAACACGTCCGTACGCCACCGGCCTCCCGCAGGTTCGAGGAGCGCGCGGTCATCAGCGGTGCCGGAGCCTCCCGGATCGGGCGCCGCCTCATGGTCCCGCCGCTCGAACTCACCGTGGAGGCCTGCGAGAAGGCCGTCGCCGACGCCGGACTCACCTTCGACGACATCGACGGCCTCTCCACCTACCCCGGCGGCGGTGCCTACGGCGGCTTCGCCGAGGGCGGGATCACCGCACTGGAGTCGGCGCTCGGCATCCGCCCGGTCTGGCACAACGGCGCGGGGGAGACCTTCGGCCCCGGCGGCTCGCTGATCGCCGCGATGCTGGCGGTCGCCGGCGGCCTGGCCCGGCACGTGCTGTGCTTCCGTACGGTCTGGGAGTCGACGTACGCCGAACTGCTGAAGCAGGGCAGGATCCGCGCGGCCCGACCAGCAGGCCCAGAAGGGTGGTTCAAGCCATTCGGCGCCGTCTCCCCGGCGACGATGCTCGCCATGAACGCCCAGCGGCACATGCACCGCTACGGCACCACCCGCGAGACCCTCGGCTGGATCGCCCTCAACCAGCGCGCGAACGCCGCCCGCCACCCCGACGCGATCTACCGCGACCCGCTCACCATGGACGACTACCTCTCCGCACGCACCGTCACCACCCCCTTCGGCCTGTACGACTGCGACGTCCCCTGCGACGCCGCGACGGCCGTCGTCGTCTCCGCCGCCGAGACGGCCCCCGACCTTCCCAAGCCCCCGGTCCGCTTCGAAGCCGTCGGCACCCAGATCCTCGAACGCCCCGAGTGGGACCAGTCCACCCTCACCCACGAACCCCAGGTGCTCGGCCAGGCCGCCCACCTCTGGACCCGTACCGACCTCGGCCCCGCCGACGTGGACGTGGCCCTCCTCTACGACGGATTCACCTTCAACTGCCTGTCCTGGATCGAGGCGCTCGGCTTCTGCGGCATCGGCGAGGCCCGGGACTTCCTGGACGGCGGCAAGAACATCGCCCGCGACGGGGTACTGCCCCTCAACCCGCACGGCGGCCAGCTCTCGCACGGCCGCACCCACGGCATGGGCCTGCTGCACGAGGCCGTGCTCCAACTTCGCGGCGAGGCCGACGCCCGCCAGGTCGCCGGTGCGCGCACCGCGGTGGTCTCCAGCGGCGGGCTCACCCCCAGCGGCGTACTCCTGCTCAGGACGGACGGATGACATCCAGGACGGTCGTATGACCTCGCTCGAACCCGAACTCGCCCACGCGGTAAGGCGGCTGGTGGCCGACGTGCACGGAGTGCCCGCCTCCGCGCTGCTCGCCGAGGCGCCCCGCCCGCAGGGCGTGATCGTGGCCCTGCACGGCGGCGCCACCACCTCCGCCTACTTCGACCACCCCGGCCACCCCCGGCTCTCCCTGCTGCGCACCGCGGCCGCCGCGGGCTTCACCGTCCTGGCCCTGGACCGCCCCGGCTACGGCAGTTCGGCCGGACACGAGGACCGGATGGCCACGCCCGAGCAGCGCACCGACTTCGCCTACGAGGCCCTGGCCGCACTCCTTGACGGCCGTGACCGCGGCCTCGGCGTGTTCCTCTGGGCGCACTCGGCGGGCTGCGAACTCGCCGTCCGCATGGCGAGCGACCGGCGGGGCGCCGACCTGCTCGGCGTGGAGCTCGCCGGGATGGGCCGCGTCCACCACCCCCGTTCGGTGCTGGCGATGGAGGAGTGGCGGCGCGATCCGACGCGCACCCGGCCCAACCTCCGCCGCGCGCTGTGGGATCCACCGCACGCCTACCCTCCCGACGTGCACGGCGGCCGGCACATCGGCTCCGCCTCACCCGCCTACGAAGGGCTCCGGGAGAACTGGCAGGAGGAGTTCGCCCGGCTCTCGGGGCAGGTGCCGGTGCCCGTCCACATCACCCTCGCCGAGCACGAACAGGTGTGGGCGAACGGCCCCGAGGGACTCGCCGACCTCGCCTCGATGTTCACCGGCTCGCCCCGGGTCGTCCTGCACGAGCAGGCGGGCGCCGGCCACAACACCAGCGTCGGCCGCACCGCCCTCGCCTACCACCTGCACGTCCTCGCCTTCGTGGAGGAGTGCGCGCTCGGCGTCCAGGCGCTGCCCACCGAGCGGCGGTACCGGGATGGGTGAGGCCTCGGACACCGCCCTGCTGGCCGTACGGCTCGTGCTGGGTGCGGTCATGGCGGCGCACGGCTGGAACCACTGGCGCGGCCCGGGCGGGATCGACGGCACCGCGCGCTGGTTCGGCGGCCTCGGCCTGACCCGGCCCCGGCTCCAGGCCTGGCTGAGCGTCCTCACCGAACTCGGGGCGGGCGCCCTGCTCGCGCTGGGCCTGCTGACCCCGCTCGCCTGCGCGGCCGTGCTGTCGGTGATGCTGGTCGCCGGACTGCTCGCCCACCGGCCGCACGGTTTCTTCGTGTTCAAGGAGGGCTACGAGTACGTCCTCGTCCTCGGCATGCTCGCGGTCGCGCTCGGCGCCTGGGGACCAGGCAAGTACGCGCTGGACACGGCGGCGGACATCACGGTGACCGGCTGGGCGGGCGCCGGCGTCGTGCTCGTGGTGGGCGTGGTGGCGACCGCCGGACTGCTGGCGGTGTTCTGGCGCCCGCGGAAGACGACCTGACGTGAGGAGAGCACCCGTGCGTGTGGGCTTCATCGGACTGGGCAGCCAGGGCGCGCCCATGGCCCGGCGGATCGCCGGGGCGGGACACGAGACGACCCTGTGGGCCCGCAGGCCCGCCACGCTCACCCCGTTCGCGGACAGCGGCGCCAAGACGGCCGGCTCGCCCGCCGAACTGGCCGCCGCCAGCGACCTGGTGTGCCTGTGCGTCGTCGACGACGCCGACGTCGAGCAGGTGGTCACCGGCCCGGACGGGGTCCTCGCCGGGCTGCGCCGGGGCGGGGTGATCGCCGTCCACTCCACCGTGCATCCCGACACCTGCCGCCGCCTGGAGGCGCTGGCCCGGACCTCCGGTGTCTCCCTGCTCGACGCGCCGGTCAGCGGGGGCGGCCGGGCCGCGGAACAGGGCACCCTCCTCGTCATGGCGGGCGGCGACCCCCAGGTCTTCGCCTACTGCCGCCCGGTGTTCGAGACCTACGGCGACCCCGTCGTCCACCTCGGCCCGACCGGCTCCGGACAGCTCGCCAAGATCCTCAACAACGTGCTGTTCACCGCCCAGTTGGGCCTCGCCGCCGACGCGCTCGGCGTGGGTGCCGCCCTCGGCCTGGACCGTGCCGCGCTCACCCGGGTCCTGCCCCGCGGCAGTGCGGCCGGCTTCGCGCTGGAGCGGGTCGCCGACGCGGGCGGCACCCTCGACCGCATCGCCGCCCACGCGGGCGGACTGCTCGCCAAGGACGTCCGCCTGTTCGCCGACATCGCGGACACGGCCGGTGCCGGTGCAGCGGGAACGCTCCGGGAGGCCGCGCTCGCCGCCCTGGCCGCGATGGGGAAATGAGGCCAATCCGGTACGCCCTCTCGCCCTGCCGAGGCACGCCTACATAGTGTGGGCGGGCACCTCTCCAACGGCGGAAGGGGCCCAACGTGGTGTCGGCGAGGCGTCAGCAGATCCTGGAAGCGGCCCTGGAGGTCTTCGCCGAACGCGGGTTCAAGGGCACCTCGATCGACGCGGTGGCCGAGCGCGCCGGCCTCACCCGGCAGGGCGTGCTGCACTACTTCCCCAGCAAGAAGCGGCTGCTCCTGGACCTCCTCGCCTTCCGCGAAGAGCTCGCCCGGGAGCACCTCGCGGGGCGCAGGCTCGGGGAGGACTGGGCCGGCGACTTCGCCGAGGCCGTGGCCTTCGAGGTGCACCATCCCTCGCTGGCCACCGTGCAGACCGTGGTCCTCGCCGAGGCCGTCACCGGCCAGGAACCGGCCTGCGGCTACGTCCGCGAACGCAGCCGGTCCCTCCAGGAGCACCTCACCGCCCATCTGATCGAGCGATACGGGGAGCGGCTGCCCAGCGGACTGGACCCGCGGACCGCCGCGGCCGCCGTCTTAGCCCTCATCGAAGGTGTCCACCAGCTCTGGCTCGTCGACCAGGACGCCGAGCGCTACCCGCGCATCGTGCGCGAGGCGCTGTCCGTGCTGCTCGGCACCGACAGCGTCCCGGAGCCCCGACTGCCGCAGCCCCAACTGCCGAATCCTCAACTTCCGCTGACGAACGGGTAGATGCGGGTGAAGTCGACGCCCGGCTCGGCCGTGGCGAACGCCTCCCACACCGCGTCCGTGACGGCGGCGAGTGCCGCTGCGCCGCCCGACTCGTCCACCTCGCGCAGAAACAGCCGTACGTCCTTCGCCATCAGCGTGTTGCTGAACCCGGAGGCGTAGCGGCCGGTCAGCACCTCCTGCGGGAACTTGTCGAGGGTGGCCCCGCTGCGGCCGCTGGACGCGTTGAGCACCTCCAGCAGTACGTCCATGTCCAGTCCGGCGGCCCGCGCGAAGGCGACGGCCTCGCTGGTCGCCGCCAGTGCGGTCGCGGACAGGAAGTTGTTGGCGAGCTTCAGCGCCTGCGCCTGCCCGGGACGGTCGCCGACCCGGCGCCTGCGGTCGCTCAGCCCGGCGAGCACCGGCTCGACGTGCGCGCAGGCGTCGTCGGAGCCCGCGTACATGACCATCAGGGTGCGGTTGCGTGCCCCCGCCACTCCGCCGGACACGGGCGCGTCGACGTACGACAGCCCGGTGCTGCCGAGATGACGAGCCGCCGCGACCCCCACCGTGGAGGTGTCCACGACGTGCGTGACCCGCCGGTCCCGGGCGGCCAGCAGGCCGGCCACGACCTTTCCGCAGACCGTTCCGTCCGGCAGGCTCAGCACCACCGTGCCGGCGCCCCGGGCCACCTCCGCCGGGTCCGGCGCCCAGCGGGCGCCCACCGGAGTGCGGGCCGGACCGGCGGCGTCGTAGGCCACGACCTCGAAGCCTCCGCGCACCAGGTTCGCGGCCAGCGCTGCACCCATGTTGCCCAGCCCGATGAAGCCCACCGCCCCGCGCCCGCTCACACCGCCTCCCGGGCGGAGCGCACCTCGCGCAGGACCGCCGAGGCCTCGGTCCCGGCCGGGGCGCCGCAGTAGGCGGTCAGCTGGAAGAGGAGTTCGTCGATCTCGGCGTCCGCGACGCCGGCGCGGGGGGCCGCCTCCAGATGGATCCGGAAGGCGCCCATGCGGCCCGTCGCGGCCGTCATCGCCAGCACCAGCAGACTGCGGTCGCGCCGGGTCAGCGGCCCGCCGCGGGCCCAGACCCCCCAGGCCGTCGCCGTGACGAAGTCCTGGTACCCGGCCGGCAGGGTGTCCGCTGCCGCCGTGCCGTCGTCGCCGATCACCTCACGGCGCACCGCCCGTGCGGCCCGCTGCCCTGCGTCGTCGTACATCCGTCATCCCCTCAGTGGCCGATGCCCCGACCATAGGTTCCATATGCAGAATACGGAAACGCTATTCTCCAAATCGGAGACGATTGTTATCGTAGGGCTGTCAATCGACCGGAGGTTCCCACTCATGGCGCACTTCCCGAAGCCCGCCGAGGGCAGCTGGACCGAGCACTTCAAGATCGGTACGGAGCCGGTCTCCTACGCGGACTCGATCTCACCGGAGTTCTACGAACTGGAGCGGGACGCCGTCTTCCGGCGGACCTGGCTGAACGTCGGGCGGGTCGAACAACTGCCGCGCAAGGGCAGCTACTTCACCAAGGAACTGGACGCCGCCCGGGCCTCCGTCGTCGTCGTGCGCGGCACGGACGGCGAGGTGCGTGCCTTCCACAACGTCTGCCGCCACCGCGGCAACAAACTCGTCTGGGACGACTACCCCCGCGAGGAGACCAAGGGCACCTGCCGCGCCTTCACCTGCAAGTACCACGCCTGGCGCTACGACCTCGAGGGCAAGCTCGCCTTCGTCCAGCAGGAGTCGGAGTTCTTCGACGTCGACAAGTCCAAGTACGGGCTGCTGCCCGTGCAGACCGACGTCTGGGAGGGGTTCGTCTTCGTCAACCTCGACCCCGACAACACCACACCGCTGCGGGACTATCTCGGCAGGTTCGCCCACGGCATCGAGGGCTACCCGTTCCACAAGCTCACCCAGGTGCACAAGTACCGCGCCGAGATCGGCAGCAACTGGAAGCTGTTCATCGACGCGTTCGCCGAGTTCTACCACGCGCCGATCCTGCACGCGGGCCAGTACGTGGCCGAAGAGGCCGCCAAGATCAAGAAGTACGGCTACGAGGCACTGTCGTACGACATCGACGGCCCGCACAGCATGGTCTCCTCCTGGGGCGGCATCGCACCGCCGAAGGAGCGGGCGATGGTCAAACCCGTCGAACGGGCTCTGCGCAGCGGCCTGTTCGGGCCCTGGGAGGCCCCCGACATCGGACTGACCACCGAGCAGCTGCCGCCGGCCATCAACCCCACGCGCAGCAAGGTCTGGGGCATGGATTCGTTCGTGTTCTTCCCCAACTTCATGCTGCTGGTCTGGCGGCCGAACTGGGTGCTGACCTACCACTACTGGCCGACGTCCTACAACACCCACATCTTCGAGGGCACCTGCTACTTCGTCCCGCCCCAGAACGCCTTCCAGCGGCTGCAACAGGAGCTCGCCGTCGTGTCGTTCAAGGAGTACGGCCTCCAGGACGGCAACACCCTGGAAGCCACCCAGACCATGCTGGAGACGCGCACCGTGGACGAGTTCCCGCTGTGCGACCAGGAGGTCCTGCTGCGCCATCTGCACGCCACCGCACGGCAGTTCGTGCGCGCCTACGAGCAGCCGGTGGCACCGGCCCCCGCGTCCTGAGACGCCCCATCGAGCAGACAGGGAGAGTGCAGACATGACCACGGTCTTTCCCGACGGGTTCCACGAGCTGGAGCCGTTCGCGGACTGGGCGATCCAGGGCGAGCGCGCCCGCTACGCCAAGCGCGTCGCCAGCACCATGGAGGAGTTGCAGGCCTTCTACGACGTGGCGTTCCCGCTGCTGCAGAAGGGCACCGCGTACCTGGAACAGGTCGGCATGGAGGACATCGGCGAGCAGGACAAGCGGCTGCTGTGGGCGTTCTGCTCGCTGGTCACCATCGCCTTCCCGGTGGAGGCGTGGGGCCAGCCGCGGGTCCCGGACAGCGGGCCCGCCGGCATCCACGCCGTCGTCGAACCCGCCGTGTGATGGCCGGGCGGGAGACGGCCCCCCGGCCGCCCGTGCTGCTGCGGGCGGCCCGGCTGCTCGACGTCGACAAGGGCGAACTGGTCGCGCCGGGGGAGGTGCTGGTGGTCGGCGAGCACATCGCCGAGGTGCAGCCGGGCCGCCTTCCCGAGGGCACCGTCGTACAGGACCTCGGCGATGCCACCCTGCTGCCGGGCCTGATGGACATGGAGGTCAACCTCTTCCTCGGCGGCCCCGACCACCGCAGCCCGCTGATCCCCGTCCAGGAGGACCCGGCGCTGCGCACCCTGCGCGCGGTCGCCAACGCCCGCCGCACCCTGCACCGCGGCTACACGACCGTACGGAACCTCGGTCTGTTCGTGCAGACCGGGGGCGTGCTCCTGGACGTCGCCCTGAAAACCGCTATCCACCGGGGGGGGGTGCCGGGCCCCCGTGTGGGCCCCGCGGGCCCCGCGACCCCGCCCCCGGGGGGCCCCCTCGACCCGACCATGTTCCAGGCGTTCGCGCCCGGGGTGCTGCCGCTGACCGTGGAGGAGGGCATCGCCAACGGCGTGCCGGAGGTGCGCAAGGCGGTCCGGTACCAGATCAAGTACGGGGCGAAGGTCATCAAGGTCTGCGCCTCCAACGGTGTCATGTCACATACCGGCCCGGCGGGCGCGCAGCAGTACTCGGACGAGGAACTGCGCGCCATCGTCGACGAGGCACACCGGGCGGGTGTGCGGGTGGCCGCCCACTGCATGGGGGACTCGGCGATCCGGGCCGCCGTCGAGGCCGGCATCGACTGCATCGAGCACGGCTTCCTCGCGAGCGACGCGACCCTCGACCTGATGGTGGAGCGCGGCACCTTCCTGGTCGCCACCACCTATCTCACCGAGGGCATGAACACCCAGCACGCGGACCCGGAACTGCGGGCGAAGGCCGCCGAGGTCTTCCCCCGCGCCCGTGAGTCCACCGCCCGGGCGATCCGGCGTGGTGTCAAGGTCGCCCTCGGCACCGACGCGCCCGCGATCCCGCACGGCAAGGGGTCCCTGGAGCTCCTCGCCCTCGTCGACCGGGGCATGCCGCCGCTCCAGGCCCTGCGGTCCGCGACGACGGTCGCCGCCGAGCTGATCGGCGCCGACGACCGGGGCCGGCTGCGCCCGGGCCTGCTCGCCGACGTCATCGCCGTCCCCGGCGACCCACTCGCCGATCCGTCCGTCACGGGGCGGGTGTGCTTCGTGATGAAGGGCGGCCGGGTGTACCGCGACGACACACAGGGATCCTGACCGCCGCACGAGGCTACGAACGCCGGTCGGCACCGCGCCGAGGAGGGGCGGCGCGGTACCGACCGGTGGCTTCTTCGCGTCACGGGCGGCCGTACTCGTCTGCGGGAAGCCGTCCGCTCCGCCGTACCGTTCAGCCGCGGTGGGGTGTGACCAGGCCGGTCGAGCACCAGGTCCGCAGAAACGCCGCTGTCGCTTCCAGCTGCCTGAGTCCCTGCGCGGACGAGTCCTCGTAGATCCGCATGTCGACCTCGACCCCAGAGTGCGCCGCCCGGGTCGCGAGGGACAGGGTGTCGTCCAGGAGCATCTCCGTGCCCGCCGCGTGCAGCTGGATCGGCGGCAGGCCGTGGAGGTTGCCGTGCAGCGGGCTGAGCAGGGGGTGGGTGCGCGGCGTCGGGCCCGCGTACGCGGCCGCCCGGACGGTCAGGGCCTCGGCGTCCACCGTGCGGTCCGCTGCCGCGTTGAGCAGCAGGCTCGACGCGTCCAGCGTGAAGTCAAGCACCGGCGACGACAGCACCGCACAGGACGGCGGAGCCGCCCCCTCGTCGCGCAGCCGCAGTAGCAGACCGGCGGCGAGGGCACCGCCCAGCCGCTTGCCGGCCACGGCCGCGGGCCCCTGGCGGTGACAGTGCTCCCAGGCGGCGTACACGTCCTCCAGGGCCTCGGGGAAACGGAGCCGGTACCGGGCGCACACGACCGCGTAGCCCGTGTGCCGAGTCAGCGCGCGGGCCGTGGGCAGGGCGTCCTGCGGGGTGCCCGCGAGCCGCGGGTCGCCGTGCAGATACAGCACCGTCTGCTCCACGGCCGCGCCCTCGGGCCGTACCTCCGGCCCGAACGGCCCTTCCTCGACGTGGATCTCACCTGCCACGGGACATCACCTTCTCCGCCGCCTGCCAGTGTTCGTCCGCCACCCAGAGCCGGGCGAAGGCCGCCGCGGCCTCGTGCGGCGGCCGGGCCCGGGTGGTGAGGTTCTTGATCTCGCGGGCCTGTGCGGTGGCGAGTGCCCGCGCCGTCTCCCGCCATCCGCCGGCGAACCCGGCACGGGGCAGCACCAGGTCGACCAGGCCCAGCCGCTCGGCCTCGGCGGCATCCAGGACACGTCCGGTGCCCGCCAGCAGCAGCGCCCGGCCCGGCCCCACCAGCCGGGCCAGCCGCTCGGCCCCGCCCCACGCGGGCACGATGGCGAGTTTCGTCTGGTTGAAGCCGATACGGATGTCGTCGGCGGCGATCCGGACGTCGGCGGCGACCGCGACCTCCGCACCGCCGCCGAAGGCGTGCCCGTTGAGGGCGGCCACCACCGGGCCGGGGAAGGCGGCGATCCGGTCGCACAGTGCCCGCATCCGCAGCGCCATCCCGGCCGCCTCGTCCTCGGCGCGCAGCCGCGCCAGCTCCTTGAGGTCGCCGCCGGACACGAACGCCTTGTCGCCCGCGCCGGTCACCACCAGCGCCCTCGCCCCCTCGGCCGCGTCCAGGGCCTTGTCGAGTTCGCCCATGGTGGCCGGGTCGATGGCGTTGCGGGCGTGCGGGCGGTCGATGGTGACGACGGCCAGGCCGTCGTCCAGTTCCAGATCAACCATGCGTGGCCTTCCGGTCGAACGGGCGGGTGCCGATGGTTCGGCGGGCGTCAGTCCTCGTAGACGACGGTCACCTCGGCGGTCGTGGGTTCGGCCTGGCAGGTGAGCACATAGCCCTCGGCGATCTCGTCGGGTTCCAGGGCGTTGTTCACGCGCATCTTGGCCTCGCCGTCGGTCAGCCGTGCCATACAGGTGGCGCAGTCCCCGGACTCGCAGGAGAAGGGCGGGGTGAAGCCGGCCCGGCGCGCGCTCTGCAGCAGGGTCTCGCCCGCGCGTTGCGGCACGGTACGGCGCTGACCGCGCAGGCCGACGGTGACGGTGCCCGGGACGGGCTCGGCCGACGACTCGGCGGCCGCCACCGGCGCGAACCGCTCGACGAAGATCTGCCCGGCGGGTGTCCCGGCCGCGAGCAGCGTGCTCTCGACCAGTGCCATGAACGGTTCCGGCCCGCAGAGGTAGTGGTCCGCGTCGCCGTCGGCGAGGGCCCGTATCTCGTCGGCGTAGACCAGTCCGTCCCGGTCGTCGAGGTGATCGTGGATGCGGAGCCGGCCGGGATGGCGAGCGGCCAGGGCGCCGAGTGCCTCGCGGAAGATGGCCGAGCCGGCGCTCTGATGGGCGGTGAGCAGCCGGACTGCGCGAGGCGTTGTCGCCAGTGCGCTCTTGACCAGGGAGAACACCGGTGTGATTCCGCTCCCGCCGGCGTATCCGACCAGCGGCCGGTCCGTCGCCTCCGTGCGCAGGCAGAAGGAGCCGCCGGGCCTGGTGGCCTCAAGGGTGTCGCCCGGCCGCAGCTGCGTGTGCATCCAGCCGGAGACCAGCCCGCCCGGCACCCGCTTCACCGTCACGCACAGCTCGCCGTCGGTGTCGGGCGAGGACGACATCGAGTAACTGCGCAGCGCCCCGCACACCTTGAAGGTCAGGAACTGTCCGGCCCGGTAGGGGAACGGCGCGTCGAGGGCGAAGGTGCGCGTGTCCGGCGTCTCGTCGACGATCCGGGTGATCCGCACCGGATGGAAGCCGTGGTCCCGTGCCATGTATGGAACTTACCTTCTCGCTATGGGAGAGTGCAATTCTCCTACAGGTGCAATGGTGACTGCGACGAGGAGATCCCCTGTCATGTCGACGACTTCCCTCGGTGCCCTGCGGCCGCTGCCGCCCGAACTGCCGGCGCGTTACGAGGCCGAGGGCTGGTGGACCCGCGAGACCCTCGGTGAGCTGCTGACCGCCGGACTGGCCACGGCGGGGGACGTGGAGTTCCGTGTGCACTCCGAGGTACGGCCGTGGGCCGGGACCTTCGCCGACGTCGAGCGGGTGGCGCGGCGGCTCGCCTCCGGGTTACGGACGCACGGGGTGGGCCCCGGCGACGTGGTCGCCATGCAGCTGCCCAACTGGATGGAGGCCGCGGCCGTGTTCTGGGCCGCCGCCCTGCTGGGCGCGGTGGTCGTGCCGGTCGTCCACTTCTACGGGCCCAAGGAGGTCGGCTACGTCCTCGGCTCGACCCGCCCCAAGGCCTTCTTCGCGGCCGAGCGCTTCGGCCGGTCCGAGTTCCGCCCGGAGGTGTGCACGGACGTCCCGGTCGTCGGCGTCGTGGGCCGCGACTTCGACGCGCTGCTCGCCGACGAACCCCTGGCCGGCGTGGAGCCCGTCGACCCGGACGCCCCCGCGCTCATCGCCTTCACCTCGGGCACCACCCGGGATCCCAAGGGTGTGATCCACAGCCACCGGACCCTCGGCTACGAGACCCGTCAGCTGGCCGCGAGCTACCCGCCTGACCGGGGACGGCAGTTCACCGTGGCGCCGGTCGGCCACTTCATCGGCATGATCAACGCCTTTCTCATCCCCGTCCTCGACGGCACCCCGGTCAATCTCGGCGACACCTGGAACCCCGCCCAGGCGCTCGCACTGATGCGGGCCGAGGGGCTCACGGTCGGCGGCGGAGCGACGTACTACATGACGAGCCTGCTCGACCACCCCGACTGCACACCCGAGCACATCGCGCACCTCAAGTACGCGGGTCTGGGCGGCGCTTCCGTCGCCTCCGCCGTCACGACCCGGCTGGAGTCCCTGGGGATCAGCGTCTTCCGGGCCTACGGCTCCACCGAGCACCCGTCCGTGACCTGCACTCCCTACGACGGCCCCGCCGACAAACGGCTGCACACCGATGGACTCCCGCTGCCCGGCGTCGAGTTGAGGCTGGCCGAGGACGGCGAGATCCTCACCCGCGGCCCCGACCTCTGCCTCGGCTACACCGACCCGGCCCTGACCGCCGCCGCCTTCGACGAGGACGGCTGGTACCGCACCGGCGACATCGGCGTGCTCGACGCCGACGGATACCTGACCATCACCGACCGCAAGGCCGACGTCATCATCCGCGGCGGCGAGAACATCAGCGCCCTGGAGGTCGAGGAGGTGCTGCTCGGCCTGCCCGGAGTGGCCGAGGCCGCCGTGGTCGCCGTACCCGACCCGCGCCTGGGGGAGCGGGCCGCGGCCGTACTGCGGATGCGCCCCGGCTGGTCCGCGCCGGTCCTGGCCGAGGTGCGCACGCACTTCCAGCGCTCAGGGCTGGCCCGGCAGAAGTGGCCCGAGGAGATCCGCTCGGTCGACGACTTCCCCCGGACACCGAGCGGCAAGGTCAAGAAGTTCGAGCTCCGGCGGAACATTGCCACTACCGCACAGTGAGAATACGATTCTCAAGATTGGTGAAGGAGGATCTCATGCCCTCTCGCGCACTCGCGTATCCGCTGTTCGACGCGGACAACCACCTCTACGAGACGCAGGAAGCGCTCACGAAGTACCTGCCCAAGGAGTACGACGGGGCCATCGAGTACGTGACCGTCCGGGGCCGCACGAAGATCGCGATCCGTGGGCAGATCAGCGAGTACATCCCCAACCCCACCTTCGACGTGGTCGCCCGCCCCGGCGCCATGGAGGAGTACTTCAAGGTCGGCAACCCGACCGGCAAGACCCGGCGGGAGATATTCGGCGAGCCGATGCGCTCCGTGCCGGCCTTCCGCGAACCGGCCCCGCGCCTGGAGCTGATGGACGAACTGGGCATCCAGCGCAGCCTGATGTTCCCCACCCTCGCGAGCCTCATCGAGGAGCGCATGAAGGACGACCCGGAGCTGATCCACGCGGTCATCCACGCCCTCAACGAATGGCTGCACGACACCTGGTCCTTCACCTACAAGGACCGCATCTTCACCGTGCCGGTCATCACCCTCCCGATCGTCGAAAAGGCGATCGAGGAGCTGAACTGGGTGGTGGAGCGGGGCGCCCGCGCCATCCTGGTCCGCCCCGCGCCCGTGCCCGGATTCGGTGCCACCCGCTCCTTCGCGCTGCCGGAGTTCGACCCGTTCTGGAAGCGGGTCGTCGAGACCGGCGTGCTGGTTGCCTTCCACTCCTCCGACAGCGGCTACGCCCGCTACGCCAACGACTGGGAGGGCAACACGCGCGAGTTCCTGCCCTTCAAGCCGAACGCGTTCCGCCAGGTCAACGAGTGGCGGCCGATCGAGGACGCAGTCTCGTCCCTCATCTGCCACGGTACCCTCTCCCGCTTCCCGGAGCTCAAGGTCGCGGTGATCGAGAACGGCGCCTCCTGGGTGGAACCGCTGCTCGGCCGGCTCGCGGACGTGCACAAGAAGATGCCCCACGAGTTCCGCGAGGACCCGGTCGAGGTCTTCCGGCGGAACATCCACATCAGCCCGTTCTGGGAGGAGGACATGGCCCGGCTCGGCGACCTCATCGGCATCGAACGCGTCCTGTTCGGCTCCGACTACCCCCACCCCGAGGGCCTGGCCGACCCGGTCACCTACGTCGACCACCTGGCCAAGCTGACAGAGGCCGACAAGGCCAGGGTCATGGGCGGCAACCTCGCCCGGCTGATCGACGCATGACCGCGACGCTGCCGTGGCACAGCATCCCCGAACTGGTGCGCAGCGCCGCCGACCGGTTCGGCGACGCCGAGGCCGTGGTCGACGACGAACTGCGGCTCACCTTCACCGAGCTGGCCGATCGGGTACGGCGCACCGCCGGGGCGTTCGCCTCCGTGGGCGTCGGGCCCGGCGACCGGGTCGCGGTGTGGGCGCCGAACTCGGCCGAGTGGGCCGTCGCCGCGTTCGGAGCGCTCACCGCGGGAGGCGTGCTCGTGCCGGTGAACACCAGGTTCCGGGACGAGGAGGCCCACGACATCGTCGTCCGCAGTGGCGCCAAGGTGCTGTGCGTCCAGAACGGCTTCCTGGACCGGGAGTTCACCGGACCGCCCGGCGTTCCCGTCATCGACGTCCGCACGGACGGGTTCCTGGGCTCCGGGGAGCCGCTGGAGCGCGAGGTCGGCGAGGACGACCTCGCCGACATCATCTTCACCTCCGGCACGACCGGCCGCCCCAAGGGCGTGATGACCACCCACGGCCAGACCCTCCGCCTGTACGCCGAGTGGTGCGACCTGGCCCAACTCCGGCAGGGCGACCGCTACTTGATCGTCAACCCGTTCTTCCACATCTTCGGCTACAAGGCGGGCCTGGTCGCCTCCATGATCCGAGGAGCGACCGTCCTCCCGGTCGCCGTCTTCGACGTGGACCGCGTCCTGGATCTGGTGGAGCGGGAGCGGGTGACGATCCTGCCGGGCCCGCCGACGCTGTACCACTCCCTGCTCCAGACGGGTGCCGGGCACGACCTGTCCTCGCTCCGGGTCGCGGTGACCGGCTCCGCCGACATCCCGGTCGAGCTGGTCCGCCGTATCACCACCGAGCTGCCCTTCACCCACCTCATGACCGGCTACGGACTCACCGAGGCCGGCACCGTCACCGCGTCCCGGCCCGGCGACCCCTACGAGGCCGTCGCCACGACCGTGGGCAGACCCTGTGAGGGCTTCGAGGTGCGCCTCGCCGAGGACCAGGAGGTCCTCGTGCGCGGCTACTCCGTCATGCTCGGATACCTCGACGACCCCGAGGCGACCGCCGAGGCCGTCGACGCCGACGGCTGGCTGCACACCGGGGACCTGGGCGAGCTCGACGGCGACGGGCGGCTGAGGATCGTCGGCCGCAAGAAGGACATGTTCATCGTCGGCGGCTTCAACGCCTACCCCGCCGAGATCGAGGGCTTCCTGCTCCGGCACCCGGCCGTCGCCCAGGCCGCCGTGATCGGTGTGCCCGACGCGCGGATGGGCCAGGTCTGCAAGGCGTTCGTGGTGCCCCGCGGCACGGTGACGGAGGCCGAGCTGATCGCGTGGGCCAGGGAGCGGATGGCCGGCTTCAAGGTGCCCCGGCAGGTCGAGTTCCGCTCGGAGCTGCCGCTGAACGCCACCGGCAAGGTGATGAAGGACCAGCTGTCATGACCGACGACCCCCGCACCGCGTCCGGCATCCCCCTCAAGCCGGTCTACGGCCCCGCCGACCTGCACGCCGAACCCCCGGCCCCCGGCGCCTTCCCCTTCACCCGCGGCAACTACCCCACCGGCTACCGCGGCCGCACCTGGACCCTGCGCCAGTACTCCGGCTTCGGCACCCCCGAGGAGTCCAACCGCCGCTACCGCTACCTCCTCGACCAGGGCGGCACCGGCCTGTCGGTGGCGCTCGACCTGCCCACCCAGTGCGGCTACGACTCCGACGACCCGGAGTACACGGACGAGGTCGGCCGCGTCGGAGTCGCCCTCGACACCCTGGCCGACGCGGAGATCCTCTTCGACGCGATCCCGCTGGACCGGATCAGCACCAGCTTCACCATCAACGGCACGGCGGCCATTCTGCTCGCCTTCTACATCGCCGCCGCCGAGAAGCGCGGCATCCCGCGCGCGAAGCTCACCGGCACCATCCAGAACGACATCCTCAAGGAGTACGCCTCGCGCGGCACCTGGATCTGGCCGCCCACGCCCTCGCTCAGACTCATCGCCGACACCATCGAGTTCTGCGCCGCCGAGGTCCCCCGCTTCAACGCCATCTCGGTCGCCGGAGCGCACTTCCGGGACGCGGGCGCCAACGCCGTGCAGGAGATGGCGTTCACCCTCGCCGACGGGGTGACGTACTGCGAAACCGTGCTGGAACGCGGACGTATGACCATCGACGAGTTCGCCCCGCAGATCTCCTTCTTCTTCTACACGCACGGCGAGTTCTTCGAGGAGATCGCCAAGTACCGGGCCGGGCGCAGGCGCTGGGCGACCATCGTGCGCGAGCGGTTCGGCGCGCGGACCGACAAGGCGTGCATGTTCCGCTTCGGCTGCGTGGCCGGCGGGGCCTCGCTGTACGCGCCGCAGGCCCGCAACAACACCGTGCGCGTCGCCTACGAGGCCCTCGCCTCCGTGCTCGGCGGCGTGCAGTCGATGTTCACCGCCGCCTGGGACGAGCCGTTCGCGCTGCCCAGCGAGGAGTCGGCCACGCTCGCCCTGCGCACCCAGCAGATCCTCGCCCACGAGACGGGGGTGGCACGGGTGGCCGACCCGCTGGGCGGCTCGTACTTCGTGGAGGCGCTCACCGACGCCACGGAGGAGCGGATCACCGGGATCATGGCCGACCTGGAGGCGCACGGCGGAATGGTCCGCTGCATCGAGGACGGCTACCTCCAGGGGCTCATCGCCGACGAGGCCTGGCGGCTGCACCAGGAGGTCGACTCCGGGCAACGGCCGATCGTCGGCGTCAACCGCTTCACCGCCGAGGAGCCCCCGCCCGACCTGGCCACCTACGAACTCGACCCCGAAGGACGGGAACGGCAGCTCAAGCGGCTCGCCCAGGTCAAGGGCGAACGCAGCGGCGCAGCGGTACGGGCCCGCCTCACCGAGTTGAAACGCGCCGCCGAAGGAGACGCCAACCTGATGGATCCCCTGATCGCGTGTGCCAACGCCTACTGCACGGTCGGCGAGATCGCCGGAGCCATGCGCGAGGTGTGGGGCGAGTTCCGGCAGCCGGTGGTGTTCTGATGACCACGCCGGTGCGGGTGCTCGTCGCAAAGCCCGGGCTCGACGGGCACGACCGCGGGGCCAAACTGGTCGCGCGCGGGCTCCGTGACGCCGGGTTCGAGGTGGTGTTCACGGGCATCCGGTGGCGGGTGGCGGACATCGTCGCCACCGCCGTCCAGGAGGACGTCGCCGTGGTCGGCCTGTCGATCCTCTCCGGCGCGCATCTCGCGCTGACCCGCCGCACTGTCAGCGGGCTGCGTGCGGCCGGGGCCCACGACATCCCCGTCGTGGTCGGCGGCACGATCCCGGCCGCCGACGTGGCGCTGCTGCGGGAGGCCGGAGCGGCAGCCGTGTTTCCCACCGGCACTCCACTGCACGCCATCGTCGCGGACATCCGCGCACTGACCGCCCAGGAGGGCTGACATGCGAGTCGGAGTGATGAGCGGTCCCGAGCGGGGCGACGCGGCGTACAAGGCGGCGCGCATGGTCGACGACGCCCGCTGGGCCGAGGACGCCGGGTTCGACACCGTGTGGGTGCCCCAGGTGCCCACCGACTTCGACGCCCTCACCGCCGTCTCCCTGATGGGACAGGCCACTTCGCGCATCGAACTGGGCACGGCGGTCGTCCCGGTGCACGCCCAGCACCCGGTGGCCCTGGCCCGGCAGGCGATGTCGGCCCACGCGGCGGCCGGAGGGCGGCTCGCCCTCGGGGTGGGCGCCTCGCACCACTGGATCGTCCGCGACATGCTCGGCGTCCCGTACGAGAAGCCGGCCGGGTACACCCGCGGCTACCTGGAAGTCCTCAACGCGGCTTTCGGCGGCGCGAGTTCGGTGGACGTCGAGAACGACGTCTTCCGCGTGCACAATCCGCTCACCCTCGCCCCGGTCGCCCCGCTGCCGGTCCTGGTCGCCGCCCTCGGCCCGGTGATGCTGCGCATCGCGGGGGAGTACACCGACGGCACCGTCCTGTGGATGGCGGACGAGAGGGCCGTGGCCGAGCACGTCGTGCCGACGATCACCAAGGCGGCCGAGGCGGCGGGCCGGCCGGCCCCACGCGTCGTGGCGGGCATCCCGGTCTGCCTCTGCGCGGCGCACGAGGTGGACGCGGCCCGGGAGCGTGCCAACCGGATCCTCGGTGAGGCCGAGATCTCACCGAACTACCAGCGGCTGCTGGACCACGGCGAGGCACGCGACGTCGGCGACCTGTGCGCGGCCGGCGACGAGGCGGCGATTGCGGCCCGCTTCCGGCGCTTCGCCGACGCGGGGGTGACCGACCTGTCCGTCCGCCTGCTGCCCATCGGTACCGGGCGGGACGAACTGGTCGCCTCCAAGCTCCGCACCCGGGACGCGGTCGCGGCCCTCGCCGCGGACTTCCGGTGACCGGGGGGCCGGGCCCGCTGGCGGCGCTGCGCGTCCTGGAGGTCGGCCACATCCTCGCCGGCCCCTACGCCACCATGCTGCTCGCCGACCTCGGGGCACAGGTCACCAAGGTGGAACCGCCCGACGGCGACCTGTCCCGGCAGGTGTCCGACGCCTACTTCGCCAGCCTCAACCGGGGCAAGCGCTCGGTCCGCCTGGACCTGACCACGCCCGGCGGACAGGACCGGCTGCACGACCTGGTGCGTGAGTCGGACGCCCTGCTCGTCAACCTCAAGCCGTCCGCCATCCGCCGCTTCGGTCTCACCTACGAGGCCCTGAAGTCGTTCAACGAACGCCTGGTGTGCGTAGCCCTCACCGGCTGGGGCATGGCGGCCGGCGACGAACCCGCCTTCGACTACGTCGTCCAGGCCGCCACCGGCATCGCCGCCCTCACCGGCGACCCGGACGGCCCGCCCCTGCTGCCCGGCTACTCCTCCGCCGACAACTCCGCCGGACTCGCCGCCGCGCTCGGCCTGCTGGCCCAGGTGGTCTCGGGCCGGGGCGGACAGATCGAGGTCTCCCTTCGGGACGTGATGCTCTCCCAGCTCAACTACCACGCCTCGGTCTGGCTGAACGACGGAGTCGCCCCCCGCCGCCTGGGCGGAGCGCACTCGTACTACGTCCCGGCCCAGCTCTTCCCGACCGCCGACGGTCACCTGGCCCTGTTCATCACCCACGACGGCTTCTGGCGCGCCTTCGCCGCCGAGGCCGGCATCGAAGGTTTCCCGACGATGGCCGAACGGGCGGCCCGCCGCGACGAGGTGATCGCCGCGGTGACCAAGGCACTGACCGCCGACACGGCCATCGGCTGGGAGGCCCGGCTGCGCCCGCTCCGCGTCCCCGCCGCGGCCGTCCGCACCCTTCCCGAGGCGCTGGCTCAGGCTCCGGACGCGGTGGTGGGCTCAGGCGGCCTCCGGCTGGTCGGCAGCCCGTTCCGGGTCACCGGCTACGAGCCGTCGTACGGGCCACCGCCGGGCCTGGGCGAACACGGCGACGCCGTACGGACGGACACCGCCTAGTACTCCAGTTGCAGTTCGCTATTCCTGCTGGTCAGGGGCGTGTTCGTGAGTGTACTCGGCTGATGTGCCGTCAGGGGGCGGTAGTTTGTGACTTCGGGTACGGGGGCCGTTGTGTTTGTCCTGCAAGATGATGTGCAGCCCGACGTCTGGTCGGCGGAACTGGAAGAGCCGCTGGTGCGGATCGGTCGCCGCTTCGGGCGGGTGGATCTTCGGCGGCGACCGGCCGGCGCCAACAGGCGGCGTCTGTGCTGTTGTCCGCGGTCGCCACACGATCTTCAGGAGTCCACACGGCCCTTGACGATCACGCGGTGGCCGCTGCAGGTCCAGCGGGTGTGACAGGCTGCTTCGGCCAGTGGGTTCCGCACAGGACGAAGCTCGGGATCGACCGCCGATCGTCTGCGGCCCGACGCCCGGATGTTCAGCCCGTGGCTCGGCCCCGGGGACGGCTTGACGGACTTGGCCGACGACGTTTCTCCCGGCCTGCGGCTGCTTGTGGGGCCGGTCATCGAGTGCAACAGGGGGGCGGGGCATGGGTGAGGACCCACTCATTACGGCGGTGCGGAGCGGGGACGAGGACGCGGTCAGAGTGCTGCTCGAGGACGGGGCGGATCCCGACGCCGTCGACGAGCAGGGCAGCCCCGCACTCTGCCTGGCTATCTCGGCATTCAACTGGACGATCGCCAGCTACCTGGTGGAAGGCGGCGCGGATCCGGACCGCCGACTGTCGGACGGGACCACACCCCGCCTGCGGGCCGTCGACAGCGGCTCCATCGGCCTCACCCACAGCCTGCTCGGTGAAGCGGCCCAGCTCAGTGAGGCCACCCGCGTGGAACTGCTGGCACGCGCCCGGCAGTGGCATGAGATGGGCCCGGTCGCCATGCTGCGGGAGCGAACCAACGCCTCGGACTCGGTCGAGCGGGTCCGGATCCGAGACAGGGAATGGTCCGCCGACTACCACGAGATCCGGCTCGGCGGAATGACCGTCCGCGACGGCCACACAGGGATCCTCACCCTCCTCGAGAAACGCTTCGGACTCCACCCGGGCATTGACGAGTTGGCCGCCCGCGCGTGCGCACTCGAGTACCCCGACTGGGAGCACGCCGCCTGGTGGGAGATCACCAGAACCCTTGCCCAGAGGCAGGACGATGAGACCTGGGAGGCTGCGACGGCACTGCGGGCTCACCCTGATCCCCTGCACCGCCGCTTCGGCGCGGAGGTCCTGATCTCCCTCAACCTCGGGGATCCCGTGTTGGACGCCCCGAGCCCGTTCGAACAGCGCACGCTCGAGTTCCTCCTCGGCTGGGCGGCGGAGGAGGAACACCCGGACGTCCTCGCCGAGACCCTCTCCGGCCTTGGCCAGCATGAAGATCCGAGGATCGAACCACTGGGGCTTTCCTTCCTCGCCCACTCCGCCCCACAGGTACGTGCGAGGGTTGTCTCGACCCTGAGAATCGTCGACTCGGAAAGGTCCGGGCGGAAGACGTTCACCTCCGAGGGACTGAACGCCCTCCTCGCACTGGCTCAGGACACCGACGCCTCCGTCCGCAACGTCGCCGCCTACCAGCTCGCACACAGCCTGAATCCGGAACCCGCCGTCGGGGACATCCTGGCCGGCCTGCTCGACGACGATGACCAGCAGACCCGCATCTGGGCCGTCCACGGGCTGGCCGAGCGGGACGATCCGCGCTGCGTCGACGGCGCCGGCCGGGTGGGGCCCGTCGACGATTACGAGGCCTGGTCCTGGATCCTTGGCGCGCCCGCACGGTACGAGGAGCGCCAGAGGGAACAGGGCGCGCCGGCCAGGGCCGAGTAGCGAATACGCGCCCCTACGTCTCACCGCATTCCCTCCGCGGTCACCCTTGGAGACGAGTCCGCCGCGGCGACTCGGTACGCGATGCGGCCGACCGCATGGTCGGGAAGTCGACCCGCCCACCAACTTGTCTGCGGACCCGACGACGACGCACCCGGTCATATCCGGCCCAGCGCGACACCACGAAGTCGCACTGGAGTACCAGGCCAGGGCGTGCCCCGCCGATCATGCCGGCCGCGCAGCGCGGGGGCTGTCCTGACGACGTCCGTCCCGTGAGGGCGGGGTACACCCGGCAACCTCTTCATGCGGTTATTTCTCTTGCGGACCTCACCTCCACCGGGAACGCCTCCACGGGGCCACGCACGTGGTTGGTGCAGGCAGGAGCGATTCGGAGGAGGATCTGCCTGGTCTCAGGATTCCCGCGATCCCTGTTTGAGGGCCCTGGACCGGGAAGCCGTCACCTGTCAATATGGGTACGTGGAAGAGTTCGTCTTTGTGAGTGGTCGGCTGTGCCTCGACCTGGCGGGCACCATGCTGTGGCGGCGCAGCCTTCGCACGGAACTGCTGGGTTCCCCGGACGACCTGCGGCGCTGGATCGGTTCGGCGGGCATCGTGGATGATCCCGGTTCCGTGGACTCCCGAGGGCTGGAGCGAGTTCGTCGTCTGCGTGAGGCGGTCTACCTGCTTGTCGGCCACTGGCCCCTGGACGGCGAGGCGGACCCCGCCGTCAAGGATGCGCTTGCGGAGGTGAACGAAGCGGCCCGGCTTCCGCTGCCGAGGCGTCAGCTCGACGAGTCGGGCCTGGCGACGCGGACCGGCGGTGTCGACGAGGTCCTCGGTGCGGTTGGCTGCGATGCCGTGGACCTGTTGGGTTCTCCCCAGTTCTCGCGGATGAGAGAGTGCGCCAACGACGATTGCACGCGCCTGTTCGTGGACTTGTCCCGTTCCGGCGCGCGGCGATGGTGCGGGATGGCCGAGTGCGGGAACAGGCAGAAGGCCGCCGCTTTCCGGATGCGGAAGAAGCAGCAGTCTGCGGTATGACCGGTGTCCGGGGATCGTCCTGATCCCTCGCCGGGCCGGCCGCGAGGCCGTGGGGTACGGCCCGTTCAGCGGTCGCCGCGCACCGCTAGCGCGTCGATCTCCACCAGCAGCCCTGCCGGAAGGCCGACGTAGACCGTGGTGCGAGCCGGCAGCGTCGTGCACCCGTGTGCGCTGAAGTACTCGCGGTAGGTGTCGTTGAACTCCGCGAAGTGGCCGGTATCGGTGAGATGGACGCGGATCATGAGGACGTCTTCCCATCCGGTTTCCCCCACGGTGAGGATCTCTCGCACGTTGTCGAGTGCCTGAAGGGTCTGGGCCCGCACCGACGCTCCGGCAGGTGCGGAGGCGTCCGGCGCGACCCCGACCTGGCCGGCCACCTGGAGCAGGGGTCCGATCGAGACGCCCGGCGAGAAGGGGCCGGCGGTCCTGGCTCGGGAATCGGGGACGAGGGCTGTTTTCGTTGCCGCACGGTTCATGGAGTGGGTTCCCTCCGGGGGGGGGGGTGGTGGTGGGCGGGCGCGAGGTCACCGGGCCGGTCGTTCGCGGCTCGCCGGGATCACACGTCGGCTGTGAGCGCGCGGGTGAGGCCGGCCAGGATGTCTTCCAGGACGGCGTGGGACGTCGCGAAGTTCAACCGCAGGAACCCGTCGGCGCCGGGTCCGAAGGGACGGCCGCCGTCCAGCAGAACGCCACCGGCCTTGCGTACCCACTCGACCGGAGGTTCGTCCGGTTCCTGCAGGCGGGCGTCGAACCAGGCCAGGTAGGTGGCCTCCGGCGTGTGATGGCGCAGGTGCGGCAGCTGTGTGCGCAGCACCTGCTGGACCCGGCGGCGATTGCGGTCCAGGACCGTCAGCAGGTCACGCTGCCATGCGTCTCCGTCCCGCCAGGCGGCCTCGGTGGCGACCACACCGAGCGGGGACACGGTGCCGTACAGGTCCGGCGGCTGCGCGTCCCGCAGTGCGAGAAGCCGGTCCGGGCCGTAATGGACGGCGGCGCAACGGATCGCGGCGAGGTTGAACGCCTTGGTGGCGGACGTCAGCGTCACGGTCCGGCGGGCCGCGTCGGGGGACAGGCTCGCGAAGGGGATGTGCCGGTGCGGGGCGTAGACCAGTTCGGCGTGGATCTCGTCGCTGATGACGAGCAGATCGTGGCGCCGGCTGATGGCCGCGAGCTCTTCCAGCTCCGCGCGGGTGAGGACGCGGCCCGTCGGGTTGTGCGGATTGACCAGCACCAGCACCTTGCAGCCCGACCGCGTCACCGCAGCGTCCAGGGCGGCGAAGTCCATCCGCCACCCTTCGTCCGTGTCCTGCATCGGGATGGGCACGGCGAGCCGTCCCATGGTCGACAACGTGGCGAGGAACGGAGGGTAGTTGGGCGTCTGGACGGCGACCGCATCGCCCGGGCCCGTCGCCAGGTGCAGGACGAGCTGGAGGCACTGGATCAGGTCGGTCTGCTCGCGCACCCGGTCCGCCTCCGCCGCCCATCCGTAGCGGTCGGCCATCCGTCGGGCGAAGGCGGCGCGCAGCGGGCTGCCGTCCGGCCAGTCCGGGTAACCGAGGTCGCGTCGCTCGACAGCGTCACGCAGCGCGTCGGTGACAGCCGGGGGGACGGGGAAGTCCATGTCGGCCACCCAGGCGGGCAGTACGTCCGGTCCCGGGCGATGCCACTTGGCACTGGTGCGGGCGCGCAGCCGGTCGAGGTCCAGGTCGTCGAAGCCGGGCAGCCGCAGCGACTCGGACGACCCGGCGTTCACGAGGAAGGTCATGAGGAGGTTCCCTGCTTGAGCAGATCGCGGGTGATCTGGATCTGGCCGTGGTGCTGGGCGAGTTCTTCGAGTACGTGGAGTTGGACGCCCTCCACACTCAGCGGGCGGTCCGGGCCCTCGAAGTCGGTGGGCGGTGTGTTGCGCGGCATCGACGCCGGGGTGACCGTGGCGAGGTCGGCCTCAAGCCGCTCGAACAACTCGTCCACCTGGCGGCGAAGTTGCCGTCCGTGCCCCGTGGCCGTGAACTCCGAAGCGCGGTCACGGTCGACCTCGCGCCCCGCGATGACGTGGCCGGTCCAGTAGTCGGCGACCGCAGCGCAGTGGTACGCGATCGCATAGATCGAGTTGGCCCCGGGGAGTGGCGGACTCGTGTTGCCCAGGTCGTCGCCCACGTCGTCCAGCACGCCGAGCATTCCGTCGAAGGCGCGACGCAGGAAGTACAGGTACTCGTTCTGATCTTGCACAGGAGGGGTTCCTCGTAGGTGGGGACGCGGCGGTGACCACATCCGCAGCGGGGATGCCGTGAATCAGGCGACTCGGTAACCGCATTACCCGGTTACTCATTCAGGGTGAGGTGTCGCAACATCACTTGTCAACAGGGAAGCTGTCTCGGGAGCGGTGCGGGCTCTGCCGCCGCAAGTAGGGGGTTGCTCTCCTGGTTCGGCAGGTCGGGGTGTGATCCGCGGATCCGGTCGTGGCGAAATGGACGGGTCATCTGCGTGCTTGAGCGTCGGGCATGCGAACCCTATTGACAGGTTATTTCTTGAGTGCCACGGTGAGCCATCGCCTGGAGCGGCAGAGCTCACCGCTCGTTCGCCGGCGCCGACAGGGCCGCCGCCACACGTGATCGCCGTCCCCGCACACCGCGCCGACACCGCGCGTGAACCGGGGTTCACACCCCCTCGAAGCGGCGGACCCCCGCACAGGAGGCACCGCCGAGCGGCGCCATGTGACCCGTCATGCCCCCAACCCACCACGGACCCACAGGACGACACCATGAACGAAAACCGTGCTCCGGCAGGCCCGACGAAGAGACCGCTCACCGAGCACCACGGAATCAGCTGGATCGACGACGGCCGCCGGCACGGCCGTGAGCGGGACCAGTTCTCGATACGCTTCGCGCCCGTCGTCTACCTGGCGCCGGTGGTGCTCGGCGGGGTGGGCATTCCGCTCGGCCTGGGACTGATCGGCAGTATCACCGCGATCGTCGTCGGCAACCTCCTCGGATCGCTGGCCACCGCTGCCTGCGCGGTGATGGGCCCGCGCCTGGGAATACCGCAGGTCACCATGGGGAGGGCCGCATTCGGCTACCGCGGGAACCGCATCCCCGCGTACCTCGGCATCCTGCTGTTCATCGGCTACTTCAGCCTCGGCACCGTGCTGGGCGCACGTTCGCTGGCGAACCTGACCGGGCTGCCGTACCCGCCCATGATCGTGGTGGTCGCCGGCCTGAGCGTGGTGATCGCCGTCTTCGGCTACGACACTCTGCAGGCCGTGGGTCAGTGGCTGACCCGCGTCAGCCTGGTGGTCTTCGGTACCGTGTCCGTCGCCGTGGTGCTGCACGGAACCGGGTCTGCCACCGCCTCGCACACCGCTGCGGGCCGCTACCTGACGACGTGGCTGCTGGTGTGCAGCGTCGTCTTCTCCTACACCGTCAGCTGGACCGTCTACGCCTCCGACTACTCGCGCTACCTCCCCGCGGACGGCCGCGCCAGGAGCATGTTCCTCTGGGCGTTCGGCGGGATCTTCACCTCTGCCACCTGGATGATGGTGCTGGGGGCCGCGCTGACCATGCTGGCGGGCGGTGATCCGCTCGCCGGGCTCGGCATCGTGCTGCCGGACCCGCTGCTGAAGACGGTGCTCGTCGTGCTGGTGATCGGTGCTCTCTCCCACAACGCCGTCAACCTCTACAGCGGCGCCATGGCAGGTCTGACGTGCGACCTCCCGCTGCGCCGCACCACCGTCGTCGTGGCCGGCGGAGCCGTCGGCTGCGTGCTGTCCGTGCTCCTGGGCGGTGCGGGCTTCCAGTCGCACTTCAACACCTTCCTGCTGATGGTGTCGTACTTCGTCATGCCCTGGCTGGCCATCCTGCTCATCGACTTCTACCGCACGCACCAGGGCGGCCGCAGGTACCCCGAGCCCACCGTGTTCCACGACAGGACGGGGCCGTACCGGGGCACACGCCCACGCGCGCTCCTGGCCTTCTTCCTGGGTATCGGGGCGTCGGTGCCCTTCATGGCGACCGACGCCTACACCGGGCCGATCGGCCACATGCTGGGCGGCGTCGACATCAGCTACGCAGCCTCCTTCGTCGTGGCCGCGGTGATCTACGAACTCCTCAGAAAGCCGCTCGCCACCACCGAGCCCGCGGCCGTCGACCCGGCTCGCATCCAGCAGATGAGCTGAACCACCGGCGCGTCAGCGATACCCGACGCCGGTGTGCGGACGGCCACGCTCCCTGCGGTGGCCGCCCGCACACCGGCGCCCGCAGCCTGTCTTCGTCCAGCTGACAGGCCTCCTCCGGAGGGTCAGTTGCTGCCGTCGGTGGCGAAGTCGGGCAGTTCGGTGGCCAGCAGCCCCTCGGCGCCGTTGTCGAGGAGCCGCTGCATTTCGGTGGAGCGGGGCAGCATGGTCTTTTCGTAGGTTTGGACAGCGTCGTCGATGATGTCGTGGCCGGCGATGGCGAGAGCGAGTTCGCAGGCGTCCAGCATGGCGAGGTTGACGCCGACGCCGAGCGGGGGCATGAGATGGGCGGCATCGCCCAGCAGGGTGACCGTGGGGTTGTGGTTCCAGGTGTGCGGGACGGGCAGGGCGTGGATGGGGCGGTCGACGTAGCAGCCGTCGTTGTCGGTGAGCAGTCGGCGCAGGCGGGGTGACCAGTCGCGGTAGCGGTCCAGGAGGAGGGTGCGGATGCGATCGGTGTCCTGGACCGTGAGGCCGGCCGCGGCGATCCAGTCGGCGGGGACGCGCTGGATGATGTAGACGCGGATGTGGTCGCCGCTGCTGCGCTGGGCGAACAGGGCGCGGTCGCCGTCGGCCGCCGCGGCTGAGCCCTGGCCGACGAGTTCGGCGATGTCGGGGTGCTGGTTCTCGACGTCGTGGAACCAGGCTTCGAGGAAGCTGACGCCGCAGTACCGGGGCGTGGCGGGGGAGACGGCCCGGCGGACCCTGGACCACGCGCCGTCGGCGCCGATGACGAGGTCGGCCTCGGTGACGGTGCCGTCGGTGAAGTGCAACTGCCGGGGGCCTTCTGCAGGGCCGTCGACGGCGCGCAGGGTGTGGCCCCAACGGACCGTGCCGGGCTTGAGTGAGCCCAGGAGGAGGTCGCGGAGCTGGCCGCGGTCGATCTCCGGCTTGAAGTGGTCGCCTTCTTCGGGAGTCCGGTGGAAGAGGAGGGTGCCTGCCGGGTCCATCTGGCGCATCTCCTGGCCCTCGGGACGGGCGAGCCGGAAGAAGTCCTCCAGGAGTCCGGCTTCGCGCAGGGCGATCTGGCCGTTGTCCTCGTGCAGGTCGAGGGTGCCGCCCTGGTCACGGTCGTGGGGGCCGGTTTCGTGGGTGTGGACGGCGGCGGTGATGCCGTGCCGCTGGAGGATGCGCGCGCAGGTCAGGCCGCCGGGGCCGGCGCCGATGATGGCGATGCGGGGGGTGGGGGCGGTGTTCATGGTCGTGCTCCGTTCGCGTTGCGCGTTGCGCGGTGCCGGGGTGCCGTGCGGGCAGGTGGGGCTGGACGGCGCGGGTAGCTGCCTGGCGAAGCCCAAGCCGACGCCGACGAGGATCATGTACAGGCTGGTCATCAGGTGTGAGGTGCGGTCACGACCCGGGCGGGTGCGGGTCAGCCGACCGCCACCCCAGAAAAACACAACAACCCAATAAGTGCAACGGATGCACTTTTGGAGCTGCATAACCGAGAGGTAGGCTCACGGGTATGCCGGACACAGACACCACCCCCGCCCCCGCGGCGCCGATGGGGCGCCGCGAGCGCAAGAAGGCCGCGACCCGCCAGGCCATCGCGGATGCCGCGCTGCGCCTGTTCCTCGAGCGTGGCTACGAGGCCGTCGGTATCCGCGAGATCGCCGACGCCGCCGACGTGTCCACCACCACCCTGTTCAAGCACTTCCCGGTCAAGGAGGCCCTCGTCTTCGACGAGGACGCAGACCAGGAAGCGCGCCTGCTCGCCGCCGTACGCGACCGGCCCCGCGGGCGGTCGATCCCTGCAGCCCTGTGTGAGCACGCGCTGCACCAGCGCATGGCCACCGCGGACGGCGACGCCCGGTTCGCCGCCTTCCTCGACCTGGTCGACAGCACCCCGGCCCTGCGCGACTACGGCCAGGCCATGTGGCTGCGCCACACCGACGCCCTGGCCCGGGTCATCGCCGAGGACTGCGGTCTGCCCGCGGGCGATCCCGCCTGCGCCGTCCTGGCCCACTTCGCCCTCGAGGCCCCGCGCGCCGCTCGCGGACACGGCGACCCCCGGCAGGCCGTCACCCGCGCCTTCGACCTCCTCGAAAGGGGGTGGTCCGCCCTCGCCGCCGACGGGTGAACACCGCTGCCGAACAGCACCGGCCGCCGCTGGCCGGCCTCGGGTCGGCATGCCGCGTGGGCGGCCGGACGCGCCCTGGGGTCACGGCATCCCGCCGTCCACCCGCAGCGTCGCCCCGCTGGTGTACGAGGACGCGTCCGACATCAGGTAGAGCGCGGCGCCCACGACCTCGCGTGGGTCCCCGATGCGTTGCAGCGCGTGCCCGCGGACTCCCTCGGCGAGCTGCTCCGGGTCCTGCTGCCAACCGCGGGTCGCCCACGTGTCGAACGGACCGCACATCAGCGTGTTGACCCGCACCGACGGGCCGAGCGCCTGCGCCAGCCCCTCGGTCACCGCGTTCAGCCCCGCCTTGGCGGCGGCGTACGGCACGATCGCAGGGCGCGGCCGGACCGAGCCGGTGGAACTGACGTTGACGATCGTGCCGCCTCCGGCCTCGGCCATCCGGGCCCCGGCCAGCACGGACAGCCGGAACGGGCCCTTGAGGTTGAGGCCCACCACCGCGTCGAACATCTTCTCCGTGACCTCGGTCAGGTCGTCGTAGACGGGAGACATCCCGGCGTTGTTGACCAGCGTGTCGAGCCTGCCGAAGCGTGCGTGGACGGCGTCGACCAGGCCGGGCAGCTCGTCCCAGCGGCCCACGTGAACGGCGTACGGGAGCGCCGTACGCCCCGTCTCCTTCTCGATCTCGGTGCTCACGGCGGCGCAGGCGTCGTACTTCCGGCTGGCGACGACGACGTCCGCGCCGCAGCGAGCCGCCCCGAACGCCATCGCCCGGCCCAGGCCCCGGCTGCCGCCGGTGACGAGGACCACCCGGCCGGAGAGGTCGAACAGCTCGTCCGCGTAGCCCATGCCTGCCTCCTGGAGCGTTCTCGAATATGAGAGTAGCGTTCTCCAGTGTGCAGAATAGCATTCGGGATCGTGATGCCGAGGCGTTGCTGGACGCCGGACTGGCCCTGATGGTGACGGGCGGCGGACGCCGGCCCCGCGTGGCCGACATCGTGGCCGCCGCGGGTCTGTCGAACGACGCCTTCTACCGCTCCTTCGCGAGCAAGGACGCCCTGGTCGAGGCCATCGTCGAGCGCGGCGCGCGCACCCTCGTCGGGTATGTCCGGCACCGGATCGCACGGGCGGCCGGACGCGGGCCGGAGGCCCGGCTGCGGGCCGGGCTGGAAGCGGTCGTACGGCAGGCCTCCGACGTGACGCTGGCCCGGCAGACCCGGGCGGTGCTGGCCAACGCGACCGGACACGCACCCCGGGCCTCGCATGTCACCGTCGCGCTGGTGGACGCCCTGGCCGCGCTGTTCGCCCAGCCCGCCGCCGAGTTGGGGGCGGGCGACCCGATGCGCTCCGCCCGGACCGCGGCGGGCGCGGTCGTCGCGGCGCTGCAGTACTGGCTGTTCACCGAGGAGGTGCCGGGGCGCGCCGAGACGGAGCATCTGGTCGGCTTCCTGCTCGCGGGAGTGTGCGCCCCGGATCCGCGCAGAGGGTGAGTCCTGTTGCTGGACGACGAGAATGTCGTTCTGTTAATTTCAGAACGGCATTCTGACGGAAGGTGGATGCGTCATGTGGGACTTCAGTACCGACGCCGCGTTCCAGGAGAGGCTCGACTGGGCCGCGCGCTTCGTCCGTGAGGAGATCGAGCCGCTCGACGTGCTGTTCCCGGGCAACGCCGAGCCGTACGACCGGGAGAGCGAGGTCTTCCGGGAAGTGGTCCGCCCGTTGCAGCGGCAGGTGCGTGAACAGGGGCTGTGGGCCGCCCATCTGCCGCCCTCGCTCGGCGGCATGGGCATGGGCCAGGTGAACCTCGGCCTGCTCAACGAGATACTCGGGCGCTCCAGTTGGGCGCCGATGGTGTTCGGCACCCAGGCCCCCGACTCCGGGAACGCGGAGATCCTCGCCCACTACGCCACCGAGGAGCAGCGCAAGGAGTATCTGGAGCCGCTGCTCGACGGACGGATCGTCTCCACCTTCGCGATGACCGAGCCGACCGGCGGCGCGGACCCGGGCGGCTTCACCTGCCGTGCCGTACGGGACGGTGCGGAATGGGTGATCAACGGCGAGAAGTGGTTCGCCTCCAACTACCCCCACGCCGCGTTCGTCATCGCCATGGTGGTCACGGATCCCGACGTGCCCGTGCACAAGGGCGCCTCCATGATCCTGATCCCGGCCGGCACGCCCGGCATGGAGATGGTGCGCGGCACGGGCATGGCCGGCGAGCCGCTCGGCGAGGGCGTCCACGCCTATCTGCGGTTCACCGACTGCCGCGTGCCCGCCGCGAACCTGCTCGGCGAGCCCGGCTCCGGCTTCCTCATCGCACAGACCCGCCTCGGCGGCGGCCGTCTGCACCACGCGATGCGGTCGGTCGGCCAGTGCCGGCGCGCCCTGGAGATGATGACCGAACGGATCGCCTCCCGGCGCACCCGCGGCGGCCCGCTCTCCGACCAGCAGGCTGTCCGCCACCAACTGGCCGACACCTGGGTGCAGATCGAGCAGTTCCGCCTCCAGGTCCTGCACGCCGCCTGGCAGACGGACCGGGCGGCCGACACCGGCGACCCGGCCGACGCGCGCCGCGCCCGGCTGCACGTCTCCGGTGTCAAGGTCGCCACCCCCAAGGTCCTCGTCGACGTCGCCTACCGGGCCCTGCACCTGCACGGCGCGCTCGGCGTCTCCAACGAGCTGCCCCTGGCCAAGATGTGGCATTCCGGTCCCACCCTCGGCATCGCCGACGGCCCCACTGAGGCCCACCAGGACGTCATAGCCCGGCTGTTGCTCAAGGACGCCACCCCGGCCGAGGACCCGCTCTTCGGCTCCGCGCACCTGCCCACCCGACTGGCCGCGGCGCGCGAGAAATACGCGGACCGCCTGAAGGAGACGGCGGTGACCTGGTGAGCTCCCAGGCGGCGCACGGCGCCGACAGCACACTCCCGGACCTCGACCGCCTCAACGCCTGGCCCGGCCTCACCGGCCTGCCCGGCGACGGTCCCGTCACCGCGCTCGACCCCCTCACCGGCGGGGCGCAGAACCTCCTGTTCACCCTCCGCAGGGCCGACGGCACCGAACTCGTCCTGCGCCGCCCCGGCCGGCACCTGCGGGCCGGCGCCTCCGACGCCTTCCGCCGTGAGGGCCGCGTCCTGGGTGCCCTTGCCGCCACCGACGTACCGCACCCGCATCTGCACGCGAGCGTCCAGGACGAGTCGGTGCTCGGCGCGCCCTTCTCGGTCCTGGAGAAGATCGACGGCTTCATGCCCCGGGGGCAGCTCCCCGGCCGGTACGCCGACGACCCGGAGTGGCGGCGCGCGGTCGCCTTCGCCCTCGTCGACGGCGCCGCGCGGCTGGCGGCCGTGGACCCCGGCGCGCACGGCCTCGCCGACCTGGGGCGTCCGGAGGGCTGGCTGGAGCGGCAGACCCCCAAGTACCTGAAGATGCTGCACGGTTACCGATCCGACCCCGCCTACCTGGAGAGCGAGAACCCGCACGTCGACACCGTCGCGGACTGGCTGGTCGCGCATGCCCCGAAACAGGGCGCGACCGGGATCGTCCACGGGGACCTGCAGTTCGCCAACGTCATGTTCGCGCACGACGCGCCACGCCTCGCCGCCATCGTGGACTGGGAGATGGCCTCCCTGGGCGACCCGCTCCTCGACCTGGCCTGGATCCTCACCGCCTGGCGCGAGCCCGGCGACCCACCCGGCAGCGACCCCCAACTCCAGCCCTGGGACGGCATACCCTCCCGCGCCGAGCTCGTCGCGTACTACGCCGAACGGACCGGCCGGGACGTGTCCGCGTTCCGCTGGTACCAGGTGCTGGCCTGTTTCCGGCTTGCCGCGCTTCTGGAGGGCAGCCATTCGCGTGCGCTGGCGGGGAAACTGAACCGAAAGATGGGGGACGCGTTTCACGCGTATGCCGGGTGGCTGTGGGAGAAGGCGCGCATGGAGATGGCGGGCGACTGATGTAGTTCGTCCGCGGCGTCGTCGTGGCTGGTCGCGCCCACGCGGCGGCAGCCGCACATCGATACGGCCCCGCGCCCCTTACGGGGCGCTGGAGTGCAAGTTACTTAGGAGGGAACCGCAACGCCCCGTCCAAGCGGACCACTTCGCCGTTGAGGTAGCCGTTCTCGCACAGGTGCTGGACCAGGGCCGCGAACTCCTCCGGGCGCCCCATCCGGCGGGGGTGGGGTACCTGCGGTCCCCAGTACGCCTCCAGTTGGTCGGCGGCCTTGCCGTACGCGGGCGTGAGGACGGTGCCGGGCGCGATCGACACCACCCGGATGCCGAGCGGCGACAGATCGCGGGCGGCCACCAGGGTCATCGCGCTCACCCCGCCCTTCGCGGCGGCGTAGGGGAGCTGGCCGATCTGGCCCTCGTACGCCGCGATCGACGACGTCGTCACGATCACACCGCGTTCGCCGTCCTCCCCGGCGGGCGCGGTGCGGGCGATCGCCGCGGCGGCCAGGCGCAGGACGTTGAACACACCCGTCAGATAGACGTCGACCGTGGCCCGGAAGGCGGCGAGGCCCAGCGGCGACCCGTCCCTGCCGACCAGCCGCCCGCCGGCCGCCGGCCCGCCGTGGCAGTCCACCGCGGTACGGAACTCGCCCTCCTCCGCGGCCACTTCGACCGCCGCCGCCACCGAGTCCTCGTCGGTGGCGTCCGTACGGACGTACCGCACCCCCAGCTCCTCCTGAAGGGCCTTGCCCTTGTCGTCGGCCAGGTCGGCGACCACGACCCGCACCCCCGCCGCGTGCAGCCGCCGTACCGTCGCCTCGCCCAGCCCGCCCGCGCCGCCGACCACCAGGGCCGAGGAACCCTCGATGAGCATCGTCATTCCCCTCTCTTGCTAGTGAGCCTCTGAGTGTATGAGAATGCCATTCTCATGAACATAGCCGTGATCCTGGAAATGGCCGCCTCCGCGGGGGACCGGCCGGCCGTCACCGAGGGCGGCCGTTCGCTCTCCGCCGCCGAACTCCAGCGCCTCGCGCGTCATGCGGCCGCCCGCTTCCGCGACCGCCCCGCGGTCCTGTACCTGGGCGCGAACCACCTGGCCTACCCGGTCGCACTGTTCGGCGCCGCCCTGGCCGGAGCCCCCTTCGTCCCTGTCAACTACCGGCTGGGAGATGAGCAGTTGGCGGCTCTTCTGGAGCGCCACCCGGGTGCCGCCGTACTCCGTCCGGACGACCTCGACGCGCTCCTCGACCCCTCCGGCGAAGCCGAGTGGCGGCCGACGCCCGACGACCGGGACGCCACCGCCGTCATCCTCTACACCAGCGGCACCACCTCCGCGCCCAAGGCGGCACTGCTGCGCCACCGCCACCTGCTCGCCTACGTCTTCAACACGCAGGACTTCGGCTCGGCGGGCGCGGACGACGCGACCCTGGTGGCCCTCCCGCCGTACCACGTGGCGGGGTTGATGAACCTGCTGACGAACCTCTACGCGGGCCGCCGGATCGTCTACCAGACCTCCTTCGAGGCGGCGGACTGGCTGGCCACGGTGCGCGGCGAGCGTGTCACCCACGCCATGCTGGTGCCGACCATGCTCGCCCGCATCACCGCCGAACTCGGCGAGAACCGGGCCGAGACGCCCACCCTGCGCAGCCTCGCCTACGGCGGGGCACGCACCCCGCGCCCGGTGGTGGAGCGGGCGCTGCGGCAGTTCCCGGAGACCGGCTTCGTCAACGCGTACGGTCTCACGGAGACCGCGTCCTCCATCTGCGTCCTCGGTCCCGACGACCACTGGCAGGCGCTGGTCTCCGAGGATCCGGCCGTACGGGCCAGGCTCGGCTCGGTCGGCCGCCCGCTGCCCGGGATCGAGGTCGAGATCCGGGACGAGGACGGCAAGGTGCTGGAACGAGGAGCGACAGGGCTCGTCTTCGTACGCGGCGAGCAGATCTCGGGCGAGTACGCCGGCGCCCGGGCACTCGACGGCCAGGGCTGGTTCGCCACCCGTGACCGGGGCCGGCTGGACGACGGTGGCTACCTGTTCGTCGAGGGCCGTGCCGACGACACGATCATCCGCGGCGGCGAGAACATCGCCCCCGCCGAGATCGAGGACGTACTCCTCCGGTACCCGGGGATACGAGAGGCCGCCGTACTCGGTATCGCCGACCCGGAGTGGGGGCAGCGGCTGGTGGCCGTCCTCGTCGGCTCCGGAGACCCCGAGGACATCCGGGCCTTCGCCCGCCGCCACCTGCGTTCCTCGAAGACGCCCGACACCGTCGTCTTCCGCCCGGAACTGCCCCGCACCCCCACCGGCAAGCTGCTGCGCCGCACCCTCGTCACCGAACTGGAGGAGACCGCCGATGCCTGAGGCCGTTCTCGTCACCGCCCTGCGCACGCCGATCGGCACCGCGTTCAAGGGCACTCTGCGCGGCACCACCGCCTACGAACTGGCCGACCGTATCGTCGCGGCGGTCGCGGAGGGGCTGGACCCCGACCTCGTCGACGATGTGGTACTCGCCGAGTCGCACTACGGCGGCGGAGTCGTCGCCCGCCACGCGGCCCTCACCGCCGGGTTGCCTCGCGTTCCCGGCCTGGCGCTGAACCGGCACTGCGCCGCCGGACTCGCCGCCGTCCAGACCGCGGCGGCCTCGATCAGGTCCGGCATGGACCGCCTCGTCCTCGCCGGCGGCGTCAACTCCACGTCCACAGCGCCCAAGTTGTCCTTCCAGGACACCGAGCGCTGGGTGCCGCCCACCCACCCGGACCGCCCGGACGCGCCCAACCTCGACATGTCGATCACGGTGGGCTGGAACACGGCCGTGCAGGAGGGCATCGGGCGCGAGGAGATGGACGCGTGGGCGCTGCGGTCACACCGCAACGCCGTACGCGCCCTGGACGAGGGCCGTTTCAAGGACGAGACGGTGCCCGTCGAGACGCCGTATGGTCTCTTCCAGGCCGACGAGCACCCGCGTCGGAACACCAGCGCCGAGCGGCTGGCCGCGCTCAAGCCGCTGCACCCGGAGATCGAGGGCTTCTCCATCACCGCGGGGAACGCCTGCGGTGCCAACGACGCGGCGGCCGCCGTGGTGGTCGCCGACGAGCGGCTCGGGCTGCCCGCGCTGGCCCGGGTGCGCTCCTGGGCCTCCGTGGCCCTGGACCCGGCCGAGACCGGGCTCACCCCCGTGCACGCCATCCCCAAGGCGCTTCAGCGGGCCGGGATGTCGCTCCCGGACGTCGACCTCTTCGAGATCAACGAGGCCTTCGCCGTCGTACCCGTCGCCGTGATCCGTCGCCTCGGCCTCGACCCGGACACGGTGAACGTCAGCGGCAGCGGTTGTTCCCTGGGCCACCCCGTGGCCGCGACCGGTGCACGCATGGTTGTCACCCTGGTCCACGAACTGCGCCGCCGGGGCGGGGGAGTCGGCGTGGCCGCGATGTGCGCGGGCGGCGGCATGGGCTCCGCCCTGGTCCTGGAGGTGCCCGCGCCCTGATCCTGCCGGGGCCCTCACCGACGAGCCGTCCGTCCGTGAGCCGGCCCCGGTCAGTCCCGGTGGCGGCTTGGACCGCTGTCGTAGTCACCCGCCAGCACGGCGCCCATGCGCGGCAGCACGACATCGGCGAGCGGGGTGCGCACGCCTGTGTCCCGGCCCAGTTCCTGTGCGGCCGCGAGGTCTTTGCGGGCCAGCGCCTCGATGTAGTCGGCCTGTGCGCGGATGGTGCCCGCGGCGTCGAGGTGGTCGTGCAGGAGGAACAACTGGGAGGTGCCGCCGGCCACCGCCGACTCCAGCACCTCGATCAGCTTCCGTGGGTCGACGCCTCCTCGTACGGCAAGCTGTACGGCCTCCCGCACCACCGCCCAGCTCGCATAGGTCACGACATTGCGGGCGATCTTGGTGACCATGCCGGAACCCACCGGGCCGCAGTGCACCACTGCCTTGGAGAAGGACTCCAGCACCGGCCGCGCCCGGTCGACCACCTCCTCGGGCCCGCCGACCATCGTCACCAGCAGTCCGTCGCCCGCCTGGGTCACACCGCAGTCGAGCAGGGTGACACCGCGCCCCTCGGCCAGCTCGGTGAACTCCCGCACAGCGGACAGCGCCACCGTGGACAGCAGTACGATGACCAGCCCCGCTCTGGCCGCGCTCAGCAGCCCCCGCTCACCCGCCAGGACCTCACGGACCTGTCCGGCATCCACCACGGCCACCAGGACCACGTCACTGGCGCGCGCCACGTCGGCGGGCGAGGCAAGCACCGGACCCACGCCGTCCAGGGAATCGGCCGCATCCGGACGGACATCGAAGACCGACAGAGGCAGCCCAGCCCGGGCGATGTTCCTCGCCACCCCTGAGCCGATCATGCCCAGCCCGATGACACCGGCCGTGATCGTCTGCCGGGGAACCGCACGCGACTGTGCCATCACTGAAGCCCCTTCATCCCTGGTCGGCCAACGGTAGGCAGCGGGTGCCTGCCGCCGGGGTCGCTGTCCCTCTCAGCGGGACACCCGCTGGGGCGCCGAAGCCGCCCAGAACTACCGTGCACGGGCCGACATGGAGGAGTGCGCAGATGACGACGAACGGCGACGAGCGGTGGAACCGCGGGACCCAAGCCATGGACGCCGTCTACGGAGAGGGATTCTCGGCGACGTACTACCCGGTTCCCCGAGAGATGCCCTACCACCGAGAGACGGTGGATCATCTCTTCGGCGACATCTGGTCGCGCCCCGGCCTGTCGGTGCGCGACCGCAGACTCCTGGTGATCGGCGTGACCGCGGCCCTCGGCCGCGGCGACCTGATCCGCATCCAGGCCCTCGGGGCACTGCGCAACGGCGAACTGAGCCCGGAAGAACTGCGTGAGGGGGTACTCCAGCTGGCCTTCTACACCGGGTGGGGCAACGCCACCAGCGTGGACCGGGGCATCGAGGACGCCATCGCCGATCACGAGAAGGAACGGGCCCGGGAGTAGACACGCTCCCGGGCACCAGCACACTTGGATCGCCGGTCCGACAGACGCCTGACCATGGGGATCCAGGGGTCAGTTCTTGCCCTTGGTGACGACCCACTTGCGGCCCACCCAGTTGCCGACCGTCTCGTAGCCGGAGCGGAAGGAGCCGAGCCAGTCGAGCTTGAGCCCGGCCTCGGCGGTGGACTTGACGGGGGTGTAGCTGCTCGCGTCGGTGGCCGAGCCGCCCGTGGTGTTCTCGGCGTAGTACGGGAAGGGGTAGACGGGACGGGAGGCGGTGGTGTTCCCGCTGCTGTCGACCGACCTGGTCGTCAGGCTGTCGGGGGCGTCGCCCTTGGTGACCCAGTCGGTGATCGCGGTCAGCGCGTCGAAGGTGTCCGGA
Organism: Streptomyces sp. NPDC054770; assembly: GCF_053611985.1. Lineage (NCBI taxonomy): Bacteria > Bacillati > Actinomycetota > Actinomycetes > Kitasatosporales > Streptomycetaceae > Streptomyces > Streptomyces sp. NPDC054770. The sequence continues at coordinate 17,378 of NZ_JBSHBL010000066.1, read as the reverse complement.
CCCTGGCCGCCGCCGCAGTGCGCGACGCCGGGCAGCAGGAACAGCCGGGCGAAGGTCTCGGTGGCCGCCTCGCCGCCCATCACCTTCTCAACCGCCTTGTAGTAGGCCATCGTTCCCACGGCCGGGATGTGCTGGTCGCCCAGTCCGTGCCAGAGGATGAGCTTGCCGCCGGCCTTCTTGAACGCGGTGAGGTCCGGGTCGGTGGCGTCGTACATGCCCTCGTTGGGCCCCATGACCTTCTTGTAGTAGGCGGCCGTGAACTTGATGTCCTTGTACGTCAGGGCCGGTTGGGGGCTGGCGAAGATCTGGTAACGCAGGGTCTCCCGGACGAAGCTGATGTCGCCGCTGGCGCCGGTCGCGGTGGCCGGGGTGATGATGCCGGCCCAGTTCAGCTCGGAGCCGCGCAACTGGTAGCCCGGGTAGAGGAGTCGGCCGTGCTCGTCGGTGGGTCCGGCGTAGATGCGGCGCAGCGTGGTGACCTGGTCGGCGGTCAGGCAGTAGGCGTCGGACGTCGAGGTCTGGCCGGTCTTGCACTGGATGGTGCCGGGGTCCCAGGTGCAGCTCAGCGGGTCGGCGATGATGCCGTCGGCGGGGGCGCCGCAGCCCTTGAGGACTGCCTTGTGGAGGTCGGCGAGGTCGGCGTTGGTGAGGGTGGCCGGGCCGCCGTCGAGGTACACGGACTGGGCGGTCCAGGCGTGCGAGAAGGTGTTCAGCGCGGTGAAGTTGTTGGCCGGGGCGCCGGCGATGATGCCGTCGAAGTCGGCCGGGTAGCGCTGTGCCTCGGTCAGGCCCTGGTGGCCGCCCTGGGAGCAGCCGTCGAAGTAGGAGTGGGTGGCCGCCTGCCCGTAGTACTGCTTGATGATCGCCCTGGCCGCCTGGACCAGTTCGTGGTCGGACTTGTAGCCGAAGTCGGCGCTCAGGGTCGGGTCGGTGGAGAAGAGGCCGCCGCCCACTTGGTGACCCTCGTCGCTGGAGGCGACGGCGAAGGCGCCGGTGGTCAGCGGAACGCAGCCGGCGGAGGCGGGGGCGTTGGTGACGGTGGCGCCGCCGCACAGGCCGCCGCAGCCGAGCTGGAGGTAGTCGGCCTGCCAGCCGGTCTCGGGCAGCTTGATCTCGAAGTGCAGCTGAGGGGCGATCACGCCCTTCACGTCGCAGGCCGCCCAGTTGCCGAACGTGTTGCTGCTCGCCGCCAGTTCGGTGGCCGAGGTGATCTCGAAAGGCACACCGGGGACGGCACTGGCCAGGTCAAGGCCCGCCACGCCCGCGCAGGACATGGCCGGTGCGATCCCGGAGGCCGTGCCGCTCGCGGCGAGTGCGGTCGCGGAAGCGGGCGTCTGCGCGCTGCCGGTCTGCGCGTTGGCGAGAGCGAAGCCCGCCCCGGTCACGAGTGCGAGCGCGGCTGCCAGGGTGGCCATGAAGGAGGCCGACGTCCTTCGACACCAGGGGGAGAGCATGGACATGCTCGATCTCCGTTCGGTTGCTGAGTCAGCGCGAGTGACGGTCGGACCGAGGTGCGCGGCGACCCGGTCGATACGCCTGGCCCGGCGCACGCCTCTGCTGGGCGCAGCCCCCGGCCCTTGTCGAGCTGCAACTGCAGTGGCGGTACGGCGATGAACATAGTCCTGTGACCATTGTGGTCACAAGATTCGTCAACGAAATTGTCGACGATTAATGGCAGGGTGAGATCGATTCCGGCCAGAGGCTTGAGCGCCCCCGAAGGGGCGCGGGGCTGTATCCATATGCGGCTCTGCCGCGTGGGTGCGACCAGCCACGACGGCGCCGCAGTCGGTAGACGGCACACCGCGGCACTTCCAGCGAAGCGCTCACCCGCCGAACCGCAGCAGCCCCTCCTGAGCGAACGAGGCGAGGAGCATCCCGTCCTGGTCGAGGACGTCGCCGCGGCCGAAGCACCGCCCGTGTGCGGCGAGCGGGCTGTGCTGGCGCAGCAGCAGCCACCGTCCGGTGGTGAACGGGCGGTGGAACCAGACGGTGTGCGCGGTCACGGCCGAGGCGAACGTCCGGCCCGCGTCCGCCTGGGTGATGCCCTCCAGCGGGCGCAGCGCGGTGCCGATCAGGGTGAGGTCGGTGGCGTAGGCGAGCAGGGCCGGTCCCAGAGCGGGCGGGGCCGTGGGGATGCGCGTCCACAGCTCGTATCCCGGCGGCTCGGACTTCGCGGTGTCGAGGTCGGTGGCCGCCCGCGACTCCCAGGGCAGCAGGGCGAGTTCGAGGGCGCGCTCCGGGCCGGGCAGGGCCGGCGCGGGATCCGCCGTCTGCCGGTCCGGCCCCTCCTCCCACACGTGCAGGCTCGCGTTCGCCGTCGCCACCACTCCATGGTCCTGGCGGGCGGTGAGCCGTACGGTCGCGAAGGTGCGGCCCTGCTGCGGCACATCGGTCTCGTAGCGCACCGGTTCACCCGTACGGCCCTCGCGCAGGAACTGCGTGTGCAGCGACTTCAGGCTCTTGCCGGGTGCGGCGAGACAGGCGGCCCGCGCGAACTGGGCGAGGAGCTGACCGCCGAACAGCCGTCGATAGCTGAGCTGTTGCGAGCGGCCCTCATAAGTGCCGGTGCCGGTGCCGTGCGTGGTGAGGTCGAGGCAGCCGAGCAGGTCTTGCCACAGGTCCGTGGTCACGTGCTTCCTCACAGGTCGACGAGGCGGCGCGTCCGTCGTTCGCGCAGCAGCAACGCGCCTGCCTCACGGGTCAGTTCACGGGTCGAGCCGAGCAGTCCGTCGAGCACGAGGGCCCGTTTGACATGCCGGTGCAGCGGGTGTTCCGCGGTGAAACCGATGCCGCCCAGGGCCTGCTGGCAGTGGCGCGCCGTGGTGAGTGCGGCCCGCCCGGCAGCGGCCTTGGCGAGCAGTGCAACGGTGTCGTCAGCGGCCGCGCCGAGTGCTGCCTCGGCCCCCTCGAGCGCCACATGGGCCTCGGCGAGCCGGTGGCGCAGGGCCTGGAAGGAGGCGAGGGGCCGCCCGAACTGGTGCCGTTCCAGGACGTGTTCCCGGGCCAGTCCGAGCATGGCGCGACCGGTGCCGAGCAGCCACCAGCCCAGCGCCCGACGCCCGGCGGCGAGCGGGACGGTCTCGCCCGTGCCCACCCGGCGCAGCGGCAGCCAGGGATCGAGCGCGCCTGCCTCGGTGGCTCCGTCCCGCGCCCACACCACCCACATCCCGCCCGCGTACGGCAGCGGCAGGGTCCCCCCGACGGGCCGCCCGGCCGCCCGCAGGACGACGTCGTTGAGGACCGCGGCCTGCGTCCCCGTCTCGCCGAGGAGCCGGAAGACCAGGGGGACGGCGGAGTCCGGTGCCTCGGCGAGCATCTGTGTCCAGCCCAGGTCGGCGAGCGCGCTGTCGAGTCCGGCGCCGGCCGCGGCCGCCGTCATGGTCTTGCGCAGCGCCTCTTCCAGCAGGTCGCGTTCGGCGGTGTCCACTGCGGGTCACTCCCTTCCGAGGCCCAGGAGACGACGGGCGACGATATTGCGCTGGATCTCGGCGGTACCGCCGTAGACGGAGGCCGCCCGGGAATAGAGGAAGCCGGTGCGCCACGCGGCGTCCTCGGCCAGTTCGACCGCACCCGGCAGGAGGTCGCGCGCGGTGTCGAACAGCCGTTGCTCGGCGGTGGCCAGGAGAATCTTGTCGACGGACGTCTCCGGCCCGAGCCGCCCGCCCGCCGCCAGCGCCCGCTGGGTCGAGGCCGACCGGCAGCGCACGGTGTGCAGGTCCAGCCAGGCGGCGCCGAGAGCATCGGCGTCCGCCTCGCAGTCGGCGGCCAGAAGACGGTCCAGGGTGGCGTAGAGGTGGGCGATACGGTGCCAGAAGCAGGTGGACCGTTCGTGCGGCAGCAGGTCCATCGCCAGCTGCCAGCCGTCGCCGGGCCCGCCCAGCATGCGATGCGCCGGGACGCGCACGTCGTCGAAGAAGACCTCGGCGAACTCGTCGACACCGTGCATCGTGCGCAGCGGTCGTACGGTGATGCCGGGGTGGTCCATGTCGACGAGGAAGGCGCTGATGCCGGCGTGGCCCGGTCCTCCGGTGCGGGCCAGCAGAACACAGCGGGCCGCGTACTGCGCGAGGCTCGTCCACACCTTCTGGCCGGACACCACCCAGGCGTCCCCGTCGGGCACCGCCCGGGTGGACAGTGAGGCCAGATCGCTGCCCGAGCCCGGTTCCGAGAAGCCCTGGCACCACTGCTCCCGGCCCGACAGCAGCCGCGGCACCATCTCGGCGGCGAGCGCGGGCGGTGCGTAGTCCACGACGGTGGGCACCAGCACCTCCACCATGGACCAGATGCCCGGTTCCGCCAGTGCCCGGGAGGCGACCTCCTCGCCGAGCACCGCGCGCAGTGCACCGCTCCCACCGAGTCCGCCGACCCGGGGCGGCCATCCGTACCGCATCCAGTCGGCATCCCACAACGCCCCGCGCACCCGGTTCAGTTGAGCGACCTGGGCATCTAGGGAGTCGTCGGGCGGCGGCGTCAGATCGTGGTGGTCCAGCCAGTCCCGCAGGCCCTGCCGGAACTCGTCGACCGTCATGGACGCGAGCGTTCGAAGGCGTGCGGGCGGCCCGAGTCATGGACACCGCTGCGGCGGATGAACGTCATGGCCCGGGTGCGCAGCCGCCATCCGGCCGGGGTGCGGACGTAGGAGTCGTTGTAGTACCCGATGCGCATCCGGTGCTCGGAGTGCTCGACGAAGCACAGCGGCTGGGTGCCGGCCGCGGTGTCACCGTCCAGCTCGACGACCGGTGTGCCGACGAGGAAGAGGCCCTTGGGAGCGGCGGCGATCAGCGCCGGGAACTCGTCCAGCGGGTAGGTGTCGCCGAACGCGCTGTAGCTGCCGTCCGGGGTGAAGACGCCGAGCACCCTGTCGACGTCTCCGCGGGTCATGGCGACCGCGTAACGGGCGAGGAGCTGCTCGATCTCCATCAGGTCGTCGGTGGCACTCAAGGGGCCTCCCTGGTGACTGGGATGAGAACGACGTTCTCGAAAACGAGTATCACGCTTCCATGAGTGATGGGCGCCGTCAACGCCGCGGCCTCGGGAAGGAAGCTCCCCTTGTGCGAATGGTTGATTCTCCATTAACGAGAAGCTAGTTTCCAACCCATGGATCAGTTCCTGGCCTTCACGGTGGTGGGCCTGAGCACTGCCGCCGTCTACGCCGTGATCGGTAGCGGCCTGGTGCTCACCCACACCACGGCCGGAGTCTTCAACTTCGCCCACGGTGCGGCCGGGATGCTCGCGGCCTTCGCCTACTGGCAGCTGGCCGTCGGATGGGGCTGGCCGGTGCCGGCCGCCCTTGCCGCCGTGCTCCTCGTCCTCGCTCCCGCCTTCGGCCTGCTGGCCGAGCGCGTCCTGATGCGCCCCGTACAGGCACTCGGGGAGGCCGAACGCCTCGTCATGACGGTCGCGCTCCTCACCGGATGCATCGCGCTCGCCCGCTGGGTCTGGGATCCCAACACCCCCCGCCCGCTCGCCGCGTTCCTCGCCGGCGAACCCGCCCTGCGCCTCGGCCCGGCCGTCGTCACCTGGCATCAGGCCATCACCATGGCGACGGCGCTCGCCATCGCCGGCGCCCTGTGGTTCCTGCTCCACCGCACCCGGGCCGGCACCGAGATGCGCGCCTCGGTGGACGACCGCGCCCTCGCCGGGCTGACCGGCGCCGACCCGCTGCGTGCCGGGCGGCTGGCCTGGGTGCTCGGCATCCAGCTCGCCGCCGTCGGAGGCATCCTCATCGCCCCCACCGTCGCGCTCGACGCACAGCAGCTCTCCCTGCTCATCGTCAGCGCCTACACCGCCGCCGTCTTCGGACGGCTGCGCAGCCTGCCCCTCACCTTCCTCGGCGCGGTCGTCGTAGGCCTGCTGGAGGCCTACCTCGCCGGCTACCTGCCGCAGAACGACTACCTGCCCGGCCTGCGGCTGGCCGCCCCCGCCCTGCTGCTCCTCCTGGCCCTGCTCGCCTTCCCGCACCGCCGGCTGCCCGGACGCGACCGCACCCTGGTCCGCGTACCGCTTCCGGGCAGGCGCGGCGGCCTGGTCCTGGCCGGAAGCGTCCTGGCCGTCGCGCTGGTGCTGGTCAGCGTGCTGACCGAGGACGAGGTCATCTCGTACGGCACCCTCTTCCCGCTCGGCGTGATCGCCCTGTCCTATGTGCCGCTCGCCGGATACGCCGGTCAGATCTCCCTCTGCCAGCTGTCCATCGCCGGGATCGGCGCGGTGGTGTGGGGGCACCTCGGCGCACACGGCGCACTGTGGGCGCTGCCGGTCGCCGTCCTCGTCGCCGCGGCCGTCGGAGCCCTGGTCGCCCTGCCCGCGCTGCGCCTGTCCGGTATCTACCTGGCGCTCGGCACCGTCGCCTTCGCCACCGTCCTCGACCGGTGGATCTTCACCCTGCCGGCCTTCCACGTCCTGGGCATGCGCATCAGCCTGTTCGACCAGGGCTCGGTCTCCGTGACCGGCCCCGACCTGTTCGGCCTGCGCCTCACGTCCCCGACCGGACTGGTGCTGTTCTCCGCCTTCTGCCTGGCCGTCGCCTCGCTCGGCGTGGCCGCCCTGCGCCGCGGCCGCTTCGGGCGCCGCCTCGTCGCGCTGCGCGACAGCGAGGCCGCCTACGCCACCCTCGGCGGACGCCTGCTGGCCGCGAAGGTCGCGGTCTTCGCCCTCTCCGCCGGCATCGCGGGACTGGGCGGCGCGCTCTACGGCATGCAGCTGCAGACGGTCACCGCCGACCAGTTCAGCCTCGTCGCCGGACTGCCCGTCTTCCTGATCGCGGTGGTCGGCGGCCTCGGTTCGGTCGGTACCGGCCTGTTCACCGGACTCGCGTACGTCGTGCCCGTCCAACTGCTCGACGGGCTCGGCGGCTGGGCGCAGAACCTGCCCGCCCTCCTCGTCGCCCTCGCCGGCCTGGGTTTCGCGCACAGCCCCGGCGGGGTGATCGCGCGGCTGCGCGCCGAATGGACGCCGCTCGGTTGCGACCGGCAGCTGCTTGCCGCACTGCTCGGCGTGCTCGCCCTGTGCTGGGCCGTCGCCGCTTTCGCCCCGAGCGGCGGCCGGCCCGCACTCGCCGCCGCCGTAGTGGTGGCCATGGTCCTGCGCAACCGTGCCGCCGCACGAGCGGCGGCACCCGCGGACGTCCCGCCGGTGTGGGGGGGCGTCCGCCGTCCGTGGCGGCCCGAGGACGGGGAGGTGCTGAGCCGTGCCACCGCTGCTGCAAGCTGACGGGATCACCGTCGCGTTCGGCGGGCGGCGGGCCCTGGACCGGGTGTCGCTGGCCGCCGAGGCCGGCCGGGTCACCGGCCTGATCGGCCCCAACGGGGCCGGGAAGAGCACGCTGTTCGACACCGTCTCCGGGCTCCGCCGCCCGCAGACCGGCCGGGTACGGTTCGACGGCCGCGACATCACCCGCGAGGGCCCCGCCCGCCGGGCGCGGCGCGGTCTGTCCCGGACCTTCCAGCACCTCGAACTCTTCGGCCGGCTCTCCGTCCGCGACAACCTCCTGGTCGCCGCGGAACTCGGGCCCCGGCGCCGCCACGCGGCCCGTACGGCGGACGAGGTCCTGGACCGCCTCGGCCTGAGGGACACGGCCCAGGCCCCCGCGGACGCCCTGCCCACCGGCATCGCCCGCCTCGTCGAGGTCGGCCGCGCCCTGGTCCAGAGCCCCCGCGTCCTGCTCCTCGACGAACCCGCGGCCGGGCAGGACGCCGAGGAGACCGAGCGCTTCGCCGACCTGCTGCGCTCCCTGGCGGCCGAGGGCACGGCGGTCGTCCTGGTCGAACACGACATGAGCCTGGTCATGGCCGTCTGCGACGACGTGTACGTCCTCGACCTCGGCCAGGTCGTGGCCTGCGGCCCGCCGGCCGAGATCCAGCAGGACGAGACCGTCCTCGCGGCCTACCTGGGGGAACCATGACCGTGAACGACAGCCCGCTGCTGGAACTCCGCGGCGTCCGCGCCGCCTACCACGGCATCACCGTGCTGCACGGCGTGGACCTGACCGTCGCCGCAGGACAGGTGGTGGCACTTCTCGGCCCCAACGGCGCGGGCAAGACCACCGTCCTGAAGGTCGCCGCCGCACTGCACCCGCCCAGCGCCGGGCACCTGCTGATGGGCGGCCGGGACGTCACCGGGATCCGCCCCGGCCGCCTGGCGCGCGCCGGGGTCTGCCTGATCCCGGAGGGCCGCGGCGTCTTCCCCAACCTCTCCGTCCGCGACAACCTGCTGATGATGACCTTCTGCGGCCGCGGCCGGGAGGAGATCGAGGAGACCGCGTACGACCGCTTCCCCGTCCTCGCGGCCCGCCGCACCCAGCAGGCGGGCACCCTCTCCGGCGGCGAGCAGCAGATGCTCGCCCTCGCCCGCGGCCTGGCGACCGACCCCGCCGTGCTCCTCCTCGACGAACTCTCCATGGGGCTCGCCCCGTTGGTCGTCGCCGAACTGTACGAACTCGTCGCCGAGATCGCCCGGCAGGGCGTCGCGGTGCTGGTCGTGGAGCAGTTCGCCGCCGCCGTACTGAAGATCGCCGACCACGCCGCCGTCCTCGTCCGCGGCCGGATCCAGTGGCAGGGGCACCCCGACAGCTCCCTGCAGGCCGAACTGTCCTCCTACTACCTGGGGAGCCCCACATGACGTCGACCCCTGTGCCGGCCTCGCGGGCGGACCGGTTCATCCGTGAACTCGCCGAACTGAAGATCCCCGACCCCGCCGCGGCCCGCACCGCCCTCTGGCGCCGACTCGGCGGACTGCTCATGACCGCGGGCCTCGTACTCGGTGCCCTCGCCTTCCCCCTCGCCCACGCCACGGACAACTCGCTCGCACAGGGCGACGCGCTCGCCCTCGGCCTCGGCGGCATCACGGCCGCCGTGGTGGGCGGCGCGCTCTTCCTCCGCTATTCGCTCACCGACTTCCTGCGCTTCTGGCTCGCCCGGCAGTCCTACGACCTGGACCGGCTGGGGGAGCGCCTCAGCGATCCCGCCGACGCCGCCAGGACGGTCAACTCACCAGCACCTGAAGGAGAACCACGCAATGGCGCTGCCCCCTCGCCCAGGTGACCAGCTCGCCTCCGCCACCTCCACCGCCCGGGTGATCGTCATCCGGGCCCCGGCAGATGCGGCGGCTCCGATCGAGTGCGGCGGCGTCCCGATGATCCAGGCCCAGGGCGCGCCCGCCGCACCGAGCGACGACGAGCCGTCCGGCACGCTCATCGGCAAGCGCTACGTCGACGCCACCGACACCCTCGAACTCCTGTGCACCGCCTCCGGAGCAGGCCACCTCACCTACGGCGGACAGCCGTTGCAGATCAAGGCGCCCAAGGCGCTGCCCGCCTCGGACTGACCCGAGCCCCAAGGAGCCCTCATGAACCGTGACGACATGATCCTCATCAGCGTCGACGACCACATCATCGAGCCGCCCGACCTGTTCGCGAACCACCTGCCTGACCGCTACAAGAAGGACGCCCCGCGCCTGGTCCACCGCGAGGACGGCAGCGACGTGTGGCAGTTCCGGGACAACAGCGTGGGCAACGCCGCGCTCAACGCGGTCGCCGGCCGCCCCAAGGAGGAGTACGGCATGGACCCGCAGGGCCTCGACGAGATCAGGCCCGGCTGCTACGACGTCGACGAGCGGGTCGCCGACATGAACGCCGGCGGCGTCCTCGCCCAGATGAACTTCCCCTCCTTCCCCGGCTTCTCCGCCCGGCTGTTCGCCACTGAGGACTCCGACTTCTCGCTCGCCCTGGTCCGCGCCTACAACGACTGGCACATCGACGAGTGGTGCGCCGCCCATCCCGGCCGGTTCATCCCGATGGCCCTGCCCGCCATCTGGGACGCCGAACTGTGCGCCCAGGAGATCCGCCGGGTCGCCGACAAGGGCTGCCACTCGCTGACCTTCCCCGAGAACCCGGTCCCGCTCGGCTACCCCAGCTTCCACACCGAGTACTGGGACCCGGTATGGCGTGCCCTGACCGACTGCGGCACCGTGATGAACCTGCACATCGGCTCCTCCGGCCGGCTCGCCGTCACCGCCCCCGACGCCCCGCCGGACGTGATGATCACCCTCCAGCCCATCAACCTCGTCCAGGCCGCCGCCGACCTGATGTGGTCCCGGGTGCTCAAGGAGTACCCCACCATCAAGATCGCCCTGTCGGAGGGCGGCACCGGCTGGATCCCGTACTTCCTGGAACGGCTCGACCGCACCTACGAGATGCACGCCACGTGGACCCTCCAGGACTTCGGCGGCAAACTGCCCTCGGAGATCTTCCGCGAGCACTTCCTCACCTGTTTCATCAGCGACCCGATCGGGGTACGGCTGCGCCACGAGATCGGCGTCGACAACATCTGCTGGGAGGCCGACTACCCGCACAGCGACTCCATGTGGCCGAACGCGCCCGAGCAACTGCACGAGGTGCTCACCGCCAACTCCGTGACGGACGACGAGACCGACAAGATGACCCACGGGAACGCGATGCGCTGGTACTCGTTCGACCCGTTCGCCCACATCCCGCGCGCCCAGGCCACCGTCGGTGCCCTGCGCAGGGCGGCCGAGGGACACGACGTGTCGGTCAAGTCCCGCAGCCGCCAGGTCATCGCCCCCGCGGAGAAACTCGCCACCTACCGCAAGAAGGCCCAGGCGGCCCTGGCGGCCGCCGAACAGTGAGACGGGGTGAACAACCGGACGGGTCGGCGGACTGCGCATGGTCAAACCGGGTGTGAACTCGGTCGAGTTCTACCGGCGGACGGGGGCGCCGCCGCCCAGGAGCCTTATGCCCAGCAGCCGTTGACCGTGGCCGCCAGGCCGTCGAGGGCGTCCTTGGTGGCGGCCGGGTCGGCGGTGGAGTTGTTCTCGATGAAGGAGAAGATCTTCCAGCGTCCGTCCTCTGCCTTGGTCAGCCCGCTCAGGGCGATCGCGCCGGTGAGGGTACCCGTCTTCGCCTGGACCTTGCCGACGGCGCACTGCGAGTCCGCGGTGTCGAAGCGGCCCCATTCGGGACCCAGGGTGGAGCCGGCTTCTCCTGCCACGGGCAGGCCGTCGATGATGGAGGCGAGGGTCTTGGCGTTGCCGGGGGCGTCGGCCACGTCGAGGATGTCGGCGATGGTCTGTGCCGGGATGCGGTTGGCGCGGGACAGACCGCTGCCGTCGTGGATCTCGTAGTTGACCAGCGAGACGCCGTACTTGCTGAGCACCTTGCGTACGACCGCCGTGCCGTTCTCGAAGGTGGGCCGGCGGCCGTCGCCGATCGCGGTCATCCGGAGCAGTGTCTCGGCGATATCGTTGTCACTGACCTTGAGCATGTGCTTCACGATGGTGGAGAGCGTGCCCGACCGGTGCTCGGCGACCGGCACGGCGCCCGTGCCGGCCGTCCCGTGGGCGACGGCGCCGGTGACGGTGACGCCCTGCTGGGCGAGGAGCTTGGCGAAGGTCTGGCCCGCGTCCAGGGACGTGTCGGTGACGTGGTGGCCGTCGACCACCAACGCCCGTACCGGTGCGACGGAGTCCGGGTAGTAGCCGTCGTTCCAGCCGGTCGCCAGTGTGGGGGCGGGGAAGAGGCTGTCGTCCACCCGGACCTTGACCGAGGTGAGACCCGCGCTCTTGAGTCCCGCGACGGCGGTCTTCGCCATGGTGGCGAGGTCGGCGCTGGTCAGGGTGCGGTCGCCGCCGCCGACGAGGGTGAGCGTGCCGTTGCCGTAGACGACCTTGGTGGTGAACCGGTGGTTGGGGCCGAGCACCGTCAACGCGGCGGTGGCGGTGCCGAGTTTGGTGTTGGACGCGGGCATCAGCGCGGTGGTCGCGTCATGGCCCCAGACGGCCTTCCGGGACGTGGCGTCGATGACGACGCCGCTGAGCGTGCTGCCGAGCCGGGTGTCCTGGACACGGGTGTTGAGGTTGGCGGCGATCTTCTGCTCGGCGGGGTCGAGTGCGGTGACCGCGGTCTTGGAGACGGCTTTGCCGGCGGCGAAGGCGGACGTGCCGAACAGGATCGTCCCGGCGACGGGGGTGGTCACCGCGACGACGGCGACCCGGCGGAGTGCGGGGCTGAGCGTTCTGGCCTTGCGGTGACGACCGGTCGTGCGGGCGGGGGACGGGGGGTTGGACATGCAGGCCTCGGTGAAGTGCTCGTGGGCGAAGGGGAGTTGTGAGAGGAATCCCGGGTTCTTGAGAGTGAAAGCTACAGGCGTGATCCTGTTTCCGAGGGGGTTCCTGTGAAGACGGCATGTCCCGGCTCGGATCGGGGAGGACCGGTCACCGGCGCAGCCCACGGCAGCCGTCGAACCCGGGCGGTCACCCGCGCCGTCAAAGATCCCTGGACCTGATCCAGGCGACCGAGAGCACCAGGGCCGTGCCCAACGCGGCGCCGCCGAGTTGCAGGGCCGCGTGCACCAGCAGGTCGGAGCGGTCGGCCACGGCCCAGTCCGCACCCGCGTAGAGCGGTATGCCCGCCACGAGCTCCTCATCGTCCTGGAAGGCCAGACCGTCGATCTCGCCCCGCCCTTGCCGACCGCCGGGCAGGCGCCACGTGCCCCGGCACGGGCCGTCCCAGTCGCAGTGGACATATCCATCCGTCGCCGTGCGGTGGCCGTCGACGAACCGGTAGGTGTTCTTCGCCGCGAACCACAGCGGCACCGTGAGCGCACACAGGCACACGACCAACACCACCCGTTGCCACCACTTGAGCCCCGCCATCACACCGGCACTCCACGACCATGGGCCCACGCCCTGCTCCTCGCTCTCTGCGACCGCGGATCGTCACCTCGTCCCGCCGGGCTTGTCTACAGGAGGTACTGCCACTTCGTCATGCGGTCCTTCAGGTCGACGGTCGGCCCGTCGAGGGTGAAGGTGCCGTCCCCGCGGTGGTGGAACAGCTGCGGTCGGGGCTGTGAGGGGTCGGTCCAGGCCCGGACGGGCTCCAGCAGGAAGAGGCTGTAGGGGGCCACGAGGCTGCTGTCGGCGACCCTGCACTCGATGTTGGCGAAGCATTCGGCCACCAGCGGCGCCTGGACCCTCTCCCCGGCCACGGCGGTCAGGTCGAACTCCTCGAACTTGTCGACATCGGCGCCCGAGCAGTTGCCGATGTCGACCACGGTGGCGGCCATGTCGGCCGTGGGGACCGAGATGACACACTCCCCGGTCTCGACCAGGGCCTGGTAGCTGTGGTCCCAGGGGCCGATCGTGCAGCCGATCAGCGGTGGGACATGGCGCACCACCATGTTGAACCCGTTGGTCATCACGTTCGGGATGCCGCGGTGCCGGGTGGTGACCAGGATGACGGGGCCGGGTTCGATCAGGCGGTGAACCTGGTCCAGGGGGTGCGGCCGAAGGTCGTTCACGGTGATCATGTCTGCTCCCGGTGCCGTGCGGTTCATGGCATCGAGTGTCGGCAGACAGACACACCCCTATGAAGGCCGCGTTGTTCCTGGGTGCGCCAGGACCAGGCTCCGCCGGAACTCACATGCTCGCGTCCACCGCTTCCGCCCGGGCCTGCTTCGGCCGGGTGGCCATGGACCTCAGCGTCTCGAAGGCGGCCGCCGTCGGGCTGGCCGGTTCGGCCTGGTAGACCACCAGCTGCTGGTGCGGGGCCCCGTTGACCGTGAAGGCCGCGAACTTGATGTGCAGGTCCCCGACCTGGGGGTGTTTGAGGTGCTTGCCCTCCTGGGACTTGCCCTTGACGTCGTGCAGTTGCCAGAGCGCGGCGAACTCCTCGCTCCGGGCGGACAGTTCCGCCACGACCTCGGCGATGCGAGCGGACTCGGGGTCATGGCCGTAGGCGGCTCTGATCTCGGCGACGCAGGAGTGCGCGGCCCGCTCCCACTCCTGGTAGAAGTCGCGCCCCGCCGGGTCGACGAACACCATCCGGGCGAGGTTGTCGAACTTCTCGAAACCGCTGTGCAGGGCCGTGGCCAGGGAGTTGCCCGCCATGATGTCGAGGGCCGGGCCGACGACGAAGGCCGGGGTGTGATCCCAACCGTCCATCAGCTGCAACAACTGCCGGCTGACGTCCGCCTCGCCCCAGTGGTGCGGGCGTTGCGAGGCGGCGAGGCAGAGGCGGTTGAGATGGTCGGTGGACTCCGCGTCCAGTTTCAGCGCGTGCGCCACGGCGTCGAGGACCTGTGGGGACGGGCTGTTCTCGCGCCCCTGCTCCAGCCGGATGTAGTAGTCGGAGCTGACCCCGGCGAGCAGCGCGACTTCTTCTCTGCGCAGTCCCGGCACCCGGCGCCGCCCGTGTTCGGGGAGGCCGACGTCGTGCGGCTTCAGGGCTTCTCTGCGGGCTCGGAGAAAATCACCCAAAGGCGTCCCATTGCTCATGCGGCAAGACTAGATGGATTTCGGCCGGTGAGAAGCGCCGGTCGTCCACTATCACAGCCGGTCGAACGCCCGTCGCACAGGGTGATTCCTTGTCGGGGGTCCCGGATAGGAGACCGCGGCCGAAACGTCAGGCCGTAGTCCGCCACCGCCCCAGCCCGTGGAGCCCGTAATCCTGGGTGTAATGCACCCACCGTCGGCGGAACTTTCCCGGGCGTTTTCCGCCTAGCCTCGATGACATGGACAACGACACGCACCTCGACCCGGTGGAAGGGCTGGGTCGGTTTCTCCGCACCCGCAGGGAGCGCCTGAGCCCCGCGGCGGCGGGGCTGCCCACCGCCGGTCGGCGCAGGGTGCCCGGGCTGCGGCGCGACGAGGTCGCGACGCTCGCCGGGGTCAGCCTGAGCTACTACAGCCGGCTCGAGCAGGGCCGTGAGGTCAGTCCGTCGCCCAGGGTCCTCGAGGCCATGGCCCGCGTGCTGCAGCTCGGTGACGAGGACAAGCGGGCGCTCTTCCGGCTCGCCCTGCCGGGAGCCCGCCGTACCAAGGCCCCCGGCCGGGTCGAGCGTGTCCGGCCGCACCTGCGACAGCTGATCGAGAGCTGGACCAGGACGCCGGCCTTCATCATCGGCCACGCCCAGGACCTGCTGGCCACCAACGCACTGGCCGACGCCCTCTACCGCGACTTCGCGCAGCACGACAACGTCCTGCGCATGCTCTTCCTGGACCCCGCGGCGAAGACCTTCTACCGCAGCCCGGAGCGGGCCAGGCACCGGGCGGTCGCCGATCTTCAGCAGACGGCCGCGAGCACCCCGGAGGACCCCCGCATCCTGGAGCTGGTCGGTGAGCTTTCGGTGCGCAGCGGCGAGTTCCGCGCCCTGTGGGCACGCGAGTACACCCGGGTCCCGCCCTACGAGATCAAGCAGGTGTACCACTCCGTGGTGGGAGACCTGGAACTGCGGCACGAGGCCCTCAACATCCGCAGCGCCCCCGGACAGCAGCTCGTCATCCTGCAAGCCGAGCCCGGCTCCCCCTCCGCGGACGGACTGGCCCTGCTGGGCTCCGTCAACGCACCCGAGGTGCCGCACCAGCAGAACCCAGCGCGCGGCACCTGAGCCCATCCTGGGTGTAGGACTCCCAGGAAAACCGCTGCCTTCATATCGCCGTCGAGGAAGGACAGACTCGAATACGTCAACGAGAAATCCCCCTCAAGGGGAAAGGAACGAAAGAGGGTTTTCCCATGGCTACGTGGTTTGTCACCGGTGCCTCCCGCGGAATCGGCGCGGAAATCGCCCGTGCCGCTGTGGCAGGCGGTAACAATGTCGTGGTCGCCGTACGAAATCCGGAACGCGTACCGGACGATCTGAAGAACTCCGACAAGGTATTCGCGGTCGCCCTGGACGTCACGGACAACGACAGCATCCCGCAGGCGGTCGAGGCCGCCGTGGAGCGGTTCGGCGGTATCGACGTCCTGGTGAACAACGCCGGCCGCGGCCTGCTCGGCGCGCTGGAGGAGATCACCGACGCGGAGGCCCGGTCGCTGTTCGACCTCAACGTCTTCGGCCTGATCAACGTCACCCGCGCCGTGCTGCCCGTGATGCGCAAGCAGGGCTCGGGCCGGCTGGTGCACATCGGTTCCCGCTCCGGTTTCGAGGGCGAGCCGGGCGTCAGCCTGTACTCCGCGTCGAAATTCGCGGTCGCCGGCATCAGCGAAGCGCTCTCCGCCGAGATGGCGCCGTTCGGAATCCAGTCGATGGTCGTCGAGCCGGGCGTCTTCCGCACCGACTTCCTGGACGCCAGCTCCCTGTCCGTCGCCGGGAACCGCATCAGCGACTACGACGACACCCCCGCGCACGTGACGCTGGACTGGATCGACCGGGCCAACCACGCCCAGCTCGGCGACCCCGTCAAGGGCGCCGCCCTCATCGTCGAGGTGGCCTCCACCGAGAAGCTGCCCACGCATCTGTACCTCGGGCGCGACACGCTTGAGCGGCTCGACGTCAAGTACCAGCAGGTGCAGGACGACCTCGCCCCGTGGCGCGAGAAGTCCGCGGCCACCGCGCACGACGACGCCGCCTGACGTTCTGCCGGGTGCCCGACCCGTTCGGGCACCCCGCCCCTTCACTCACTTTCCGCAGCCTGTGATCAAAGAGATTGAGGTCTTGTGATGTCTGCTGCCCTGCTCACCGGTACCCCCCTCGCCGGCCGTGTCGCCGTCGTCTCCGGCGCCTCCAGCGGCATGGGTGCCGTCACCGCCGAGCGCCTCGCCGAACTCGGCGCCACCGTGGTCGTACTGGCCCGGCGCAAGGAGCGCCTGGACGGTGTGGTCAAGAACATCGAGACCGCCGGCGGGACCGCGCTCGCCCTGGCCGTCGACGTGACCGACCGCGCCGCCGTCCAGGCCGCCGCCGACCAGGTCGCCGAGCGTTTCGGCAAGGCCGACCTCGTGTTCAACAACGCCGGTGTCCAGCTCATCTCCGGCATCGAGGAACTCAAGGTCGACGACTGGCAGCGCCAGATCGACCTCAACATCAGCGGCCTGATGAACGTGATCGCCGCGTTCATCCCGCACCTGACGGAATCCGCCGCCGCGGGCAAGGCCGCCGACCTGATCAACACCTCGTCGATCGCGGCCACCCGCATCCTGACGAAGTTCTCCGTCTACTCCGGCACCAAGGCCTACATCAGCCACCTCACCCGGCTGCTGCGCGTCGAGCTCGGCCCCAAGATGGTCCGCGTGGCCACCATCGAGCCCGGCATGGTCGACACCGAGCTCCCCGACCACGTCACCGACCCCGACGCCTCCAAGCTGATGGCCGACCTCATCCACGACATCGACGTCCTCCAGAGCGCCGACATCGCCGAGACCGTCGCCTTCATGGCCGCCGTCCCGCGCCACGTCAACCTCACCGAGATCACCATCCTGCCCACCGCCCAGGCCATCTGACATCCGTTCCGGCGTGGCGGGGGTGAGCGGCCCGTTCCGTTATCCCCCCCCCCCCCCACCAACCGTCCAGCGGACTTTCGGACATGAGGACATGAGAGGACCCGACATGAACAAAAAGGTGATCGGACGAGGGCGGGGGGGCGGCGGG
>NZ_JBSHBL010000065.1:0-57613 GCF_053611985.1 Streptomyces sp. NPDC054770 | reverse complement strand
AAATCCCCCCCCCCGTTGGGGTTGTCGGGGGCACGGCCATCCCCCGCGGGGTGGGGGCGCCCGTCCCCCCCCCGGCCCGCCCACACCCGTTCCACGCGCCGGGGCCCGGGGCCTACGGGCGGACGTAGGGCCGCGTCATGATCTCCATGTTGTGGCCGTCCGGGTCCTCGAAGTAGGCGCCGCGACCGCCGAACAGGCCGTTGGTCCGGCCGGGTCGGGTGTGGTGCGGGTCGGCGTAGTAGGTGACCCCGGCCGCCTCCAGGCGGCTGATCATGCCGTCGAACCGCTCCTCGGGCACCAGGAAGGCGTAGTGCTGCGACTGGATCGGCTCGTCGCGCTTCTCGTAGTAGTCGAGCGTCACGCCGTTGCCGAGGTCCATGGGCAGGAACGGCCCGAACGGGGTGCCGACCTCCAGGCCCAGGACCGTGGCGAGGAACCCGGCGGAAAGGTGCCGGTCGCTGGCGTATATGGCGGTGTGGTTGAGCTGTACGGCTGCCGACGGCAGTTCGGACGCGTGCGGGTGTGGCTGGTCAAGGGGCATCGATGTGGTCTCTCCGGTCTCGGGACATCCGCTGGGACGGGCGCCGCATACGGGCGCCGGGGCGAGGACGCGGAGATGCTGGCGGGCCTCTTGCCCGCCTCGGGCTCACGCCGAGGCCGGAAGCCTCACTCGTGCATGGCCCATGGCCGACCCGGCAGTCACGCGGGCGACTTTAGTGACCGTCACGGGCCGGGGCAACGCATTTGTCCCCCGCGCCGGACGACCGTGGGTGCTCTGCGGTCCGGCGGAAGATTTCGGGGGCGGATGCGGTTTCGATGGCGGTCGTACTATGACTTGACCGCCCAGCAGCCGCCCCGAGGAGTCACTGTGGCCCGCCCCCGCACCACCGCCCGCACCGTGGAGCACCCCGAGCTGTCGGAGGTCTCGCTCCAGCAGGTGCTGGAGGCGCTGGTGGACCCGGTGCGGCGCACGGTGGTGTCGCAGCTGGCCCGAGCGGGGGAGGACATGAGCTGCGGGACGTTCGTCGCGCCCGTCTCGCTGTCGACGCTGACACACCACTTCAACGTGTTGCGCGAGGCCGGTGTGATCCGGCAGTACTACGTCGGGACGACGAAGATGAACACGCTGCGCACCGACGAGATGGAGCTGCGTTTCCCCGGACTGCTCTCCGCGGTGCTGGCCGCCGCGGCGGCGGAGGCGGACCTGGCACGAGACGGGCGGTGACCTCGACGACCGGGACCTTATTTCGATCGCGCTCAAAATTTGACGGCCATCGAACCTTGGGGCAAGGTGAGTGGAGACGCCGGGCGACCCGGCGCGTTCACTCACCGATCTCTTCCCTCAGGACGGATGCGCCATGGCAAGACTCGTTCAGTTCGACCGGACCGGCGGACCCGAGGTCCTCACCCTCCGTGATGTCGAGGTCGGCGCGCCCGGCGTGGGGGAGGTCCGGATGCGCGTCGACGCGATCGGTCTGAACCGCGCCGAGATCATGTTCCGCGAGGGCGCCTACTTCTACGCGCCGGTCTTCCCCTCCCTGCTCGGCTACGAGGCCGTCGGTGTGGTCGAGGCGGTCGGCGAGGGCGTGCACGGCCTCGCGGCGGGCGACCCGGTGGCGGTCGTACCGCAGTTCCTCCAGACCGACTACGGCACCTACGGCGACCACGTCATCGTCCCGGCCTCGGCCGTGGTGCCGCGCCCCGCCGACGTCGACCCGGTCCGGGCGGCGGCCGTGTGGATGGCCTACATCACCGCCTACGGCCCCCTCGCCGAGAGCGGCCGGGTGCGGCCCGGTGACCACGTCCTGATCACGGCGGCCTCCAGCAGCGTCGGACTCGCCGCCATCCAGATCGCCCGTCACATCGGAGCGGTCCCGATCGCCACCACGCGCGGCTCCGCCAAGAAGCAGCGCCTCCTGGACGCGGGCGCGGCCCACGTCATCGTCACCGACGAGGAGGACCTGCCGGCCCGGATCAAGGAGATCACCGGCGGCGAGGGCGTCCGCCTGGCCTTCGACCCCGTCGCGGGGCCCGGCGTGGAGGCCCTCGCCCAGGGGATCGCCCCGGGCGGCTTCCTGGTGGTCTACGGCGCCCTCGACCCGCGCCCCACCCCGCTGCCCAACGCCCAGTCCTTCCCGGCGCTGACCAGCAGCACGTACACCCTCTTCGAGATCACCACGGACCCCGAGCGGCTGCGCCGCGCGGTCGCGTTCGTCAACGCGGGCCTCAGCTCCGGCTCCTTCGACCCCGTCGTCGACCGCACCTTCGATCTCACGGACATCGTCGAGGCGCACCGCTACATGGCGGCCAACGAGCAGGTCGGCAAGATCGTCGTCACCGTCGCCCACGAGGGCCCGGCGTCTTGAGTCCGCACTCGCGCGCGGGGCGTCGACGTGCCGGCCGTCAGCGCTCCGCCGGTGCCGCCATCCGGGCGGCGGCGTCGTGGATGAGCCGGGCGTGCAGTTCGAACAGGGCCACCAGGTCGACGGAGTCGCCCTTGACCTCCCGGTGCACGAACAGGCCGTCGGCGCCGGCCACGGCATAGGTGGTCAGGGTGTCCACGACATCCCTGGCCAGAGTCGGGAAGAGGGCGCCGATGACCTCGGCGATGCGCTGGTGGGAGACCTCGCGGACCTGGAGGAAGACCGTCCGGCCGCGCGGCTCGGTCGGGCGGCGTTCCAGCGCGAGCATCAGGCCGAGACGCAGGAAGTCCGGGGCGGCGACGAGGGACCTCGCCACGTTCGCGGCCATCAGGGTGACCCGTTCCAGCGGGGTGCCGGCGTCCTCGCCGGGCAGCTCGACGGCCGTCAGCCAGGTTTCGAAGCTGCGCTCGATGACCGCGGCGATCAGGTCGTCCTTGTCCTTGAAGTGCCAGTAGATCGAGCTGGCCGGCAGCCCGCACTTGGCGCTGACGGCCGCGATGGACGTGCCGTCGTAGCCGCGCTCGCCGGCGATCTCGACGGTGGCGTCGAGGATGCGCTGACGCGACTCCACCCCGTTGGCGCGCTTCCTGCGCGTCGTCTGCGGCCCGGTCATCTCTGCGCCCCTCGGGGATCGCGGCGGCCCCGGTGACGGGCCGCCTCTCCAGTGAGCACTCTAATTGGAGCAACCCCTACAACAGGAACCGCCTGTCAGCCGTGGGCCCCGCGGGCCTCCATGGCCGCCACCAGCCGGCGCAGCGCCTCGGTCACCCACTCGCGGTCCTCGCCCAGGCCGTCCAGCAGGCCGATCTCGACGGAGAGCTGCCGCGGGAAGAGGTCGTCGACCGCCTTCGCGCCGGCCTCGGTGATGGTGACCAGGGCGGCACGCCGGTCGGCCGGGTTGGGGGTACGGGCGATGAAACCACGCTGCTCCAGTCTGCCGAGGGTCTTGCTGACCCCCGCGCGGGACAGGCCCAGCCGCTCGGCGAGGCCGCGGGCGATGAACGGCTCGGTCGCGTGCCGCAGCGGGATCAGCATGTCGACCTCGGGTGCGGTGAGCGGGGCGCCCGCGTAGAGGGGTTCCACGGAGCGGTTGAGCAGGCCGGTGGCGTGCTTGAGCAGCCCGACCAGCTCCATGGGGGAGGTGTCCAGGCCGGGGTGGTGCGCGGCCCACTGGGCGCCGACGTCCGCGGCGGACGGGGTGGCGGGGCTGGGGGAGGAGGGGGAGGGCATGCGGCTCGTCTTCTCGCTCTCCATATTTGTTAGCTGGTGAACTATCGGCTACCTTTATTTTCATGGCAGCTCCGTCATCCTCGCGCAATCGCGCCGACGCCGTCCCCGACACCGCCGGACCTGCGCCTTCGGGGCGTACGGCCACCGCCCTCATCGCCGTGCTCGGCGCGCTGACCGCCGTCGCCCCGCTCGCGACGGACATGTACGTCCCCGGCTTCCCCGCGCTGGGGGAGGCGCTCGGGGCGAGCAGTTCGGCCGTGCAGTTGACGATGACCGCGTTCCTGGCCGGTCTCGTCGTCGGCCAGCTGGTCATCGGCCCGCTCAGCGACGGCCTCGGCCGGCGCCGGCTGCTCATGGCAGGCACGGTGGGCTTCGTCCTCTGCTCCGTCGCCTGCGCCGCCGCCCCGGACATCGCCGCCCTCACCGGCGCCCGTTTCCTGCAAGGCGTGGCGGGCGCGGCCGGCATGGTCCTGGCCAGGGCCGTCCTCACCGACCGCTTCCACGGACCCGAACTGCCGCGCTACTTCGCGGTGCTGTCACAGGTGATCGGCGTGGCACCGGTCGCCGCGCCGGTGCTCGGCGGGGCCGTCCTCGCCGTCTCCACCTGGCGCACGGTCTTCGCCGTACTGGCCGTGCTCGGTGTGCTGCTCCTGCTCGCCGTCGTGCGGGCGGTACCCGAGTCACTGCCGCCGGAGCGGCGCCACAGCGGCGGACTCACCGGGACCTTCCGGGCCATGGGCGGGCTGCTCGCGGGCCGCACGTTCATGGGGTACGTCCTGGTGGTCGCCCTGGTCTCGGCCGCGATGTTCGCCTACATCAGCGGCTCCAGCTTCGTCTTCGAGGACCTGCACGGGGTCTCCTCGACCACGTACTCCCTCATCTTCGCCGGCAACGCCGTCGCCATGCTGGCCGCCGGGGCCTCCTTCGCCCGCCTGGCCGGGCGCGGCACCCGCCTGAACACCCTGCTCGCGGCGGGAGTGGGGATCGCCCTGCTGGGCGCGCTGGCCCAGGTCCTGCTGGTGGAGACCGTGGGCGAGACCCTCGCGGGCACCTGGAGCACCCTGTTCGTGACCGCCGGCGGCATCGGCCTGGTCTTCCCGAGCGCCATGAGCATCGGCCAGACGGTCGGCCGCGCGGCGCCGGGCGCGGCGTCCGCGCTCCTCGGCGGCTTCCAGTTCCTGTTCGGAGCCCTGGCCGCCCCGCTGGTGGGCGTGTTCGGGGAGGGCAGCTCCCGCCCGATGGCGCTCATCATGCTGGGCGCGCTGCTGGCGGCGGGACTGGCCCTGGTGGGGCTGGCCCGGCCCTGGGAGGGGCGCGGGGAGCCGGTGCCGGTGTCGGCGGCGTAGAGGCAGAGGGGCAGCGGCGTGGCACGTGGGCGGCGGCCCGGGCGGACGCGCGGCAGATGTTCAGGATCCGGTCACCCGGCGGGCAGGTCGGTCACGAAGCGAGCGCCGGAGGTGTGGGCGGGATCGTGGGAGACCTCGCCGCCGACGGCCCGGGCCAGGCGCCGGGCGAGCGGCAGCCCCAGGCCCGCGCCGTCGTGGCCGTCCCCGGGATCGGCCCGGCGGCCGGGCTGGAACAGGTCGGCCACGAACGGCTCCGGTACGCCGGGACCGTCGTCGGTGACGGTGATCCGCACCCCGCCGGGCACCGGTCGCGCGGCCACGGTCACCGTGGAGCGCGCGTACCGGACCGCGTTCGCCAGGAGCGGGCTGACGATGCGTTCGAGAAGGGCCGGCCGGACGCCCGCCGCCAGCTCGGGCACCGCCGGATCGACGACGGCTTTGACCTGCTCAGGCGTTTCGAGGCGGTCGACCAACCGGCACAGGACCGGCACGACGGCCGTGGCGCCGGGGGGCGTGGCGGCGGTGCGGGCGTCCTCCCGGGCGTCGTCCAGCAGGGTGTCGCAGATGGAGCGCATCGCCTGGGCGGCCTCGGCGATCACCTCGTGGGTGGCACGGGTCTCGGCGGCGGAGCGGGGCCGGGCCCGCCACCAGTCCAGTTCGATGATGATCCGGGTGAGCGGGGTACGCAGTTCGTGGGACAGCTCCCCGGTCAGCTGCCGCTCGTGCCGCAGCACGGTACGGATGCGGTTCAGCAGCGCGTCCAGCGAGGCGCCCAGGCGGGCGAGTTCGGCCGGCTGGTGGGCGGCGCCGAAGCGTTCGTCGGAGCCCACGGCGCTCCACTCGGTGGCCTGGTCGGTCATGGTGCGCACCGGACGCAGCGCCCGCCCGACGGCGAGGCGGGTCAGCGCGTAGGTGCACGCGAGCATGACGGAGTCCAGGACCAGGGAACCCAGCAGTACGGCCGCTGCCGAATTGCGGTACGGGGCGAGGTCCAGGGCGGTGACGACCGTCGCCGTGCTGCGGCGGCCGGCCAGGGAGTGGGCGCACAGGCGGACGGACCGGGGATTCCCGGCCGCCACGGTCGTACAGACGTCGCCACCCCGTACGGCGAGCCGCGCGGCGGCCTCGGTCAGGATGCTGTCGGCGGCGGCGGACGGAGGCTTCTCCAGCAGCCGTGTCCCGGTGTAGATCCAGACGTTGGCGTCGAGGAGCCGGTCGTTGACGGTCTCCAGCACCCGTACCCGTGGGCCGCTGGTGTCCACGGTGGTGGCGACGGCGTCCGCCCGGTTGCGCAGCTCGGCGTCCGCCTGATGTTGCAGATGCCGGTCCAGTACGGTGTTGAACGCCACGGTCAGGACGGTCATCAGGAGGGCCGCGGTGGTCAGTGCCACGAGCGAGAGCCTGCCGCGCAGCGTGCGGGGGGCCAGGTGCCGCAGGAGGCCGGTCACGACAGCCGGTGGCCGATCCCGCGCGCCGTCCCCAGGCTCAGGCCGCTGCCCGCCTCGCGCAGCTTGCGGCGCAGCCGGCTGAGGTACTGGTCCAGTGTGTTGTCGCTGACCTGGGCGCCGTCCGGCCACGCGGCCCGCACCAGGTCGCGGCGGCTCACGATGCCGCCGCCCGCGGCCACGAGGGTGGCCAGCAGACGGAACTCCGTCGGGGACAGCTCGACCCGGGTCTCGCCGACGCTCGCGCTGTGCCGGGTCGGGTCCAGCACCAGGTCCGCGGCCGTGGTCACCGCCGGCGGGGCGGCCCGTTTGAGTGTCGCCCGCAGCCGGGCGACGAGTTCGGCGAGGTGGAACGGCTTGGGGAGATAGTCGTCGGCCCCCGCCGAGAACGCGGACAGCCGGTCGGTGAGGTGGTGGCGGGCCGTCAGGAAGATGATCGGGGCCGTGAATCCGTTGGCACGCATCGCCTGGCACACGTCCCTGCCGTCCGCGTCCGGCAGCCCGACGTCCAGGACGACGGCGCCGATGCCCTCGGCGGCCAGCCGCAGGGCGGTGGCGCCGTCGGCGGCGGGCACGGGCTCGAAGCCCTCGTCGGCGAGCCCGCGGCGCAGCACGTCACGCAGGGCGTGATCGTCCTCGACGACCAGGATCCTGTGGCTCATGCTCCTCCGTGCGGTCACCGCCGTCCCACGGTGCCCGGACCCGGCGACGGTCACCCGCGTCCCTCCTCGGCCCCGGCGGCCCGCCGCCTCCCCCGGTACACCTCGGCGAGGACGGGGATCAGCGACACGATCACGATCAGCGCCACCAGCGGCAGCAGATACCGGTCGACGTTCGGGATCGACGAGCCCAGCGCGTATCCCGCGAGGGTGAGGCCGATGCTCCACACGAGTCCGCCGACGATCTGCCACTGGGTGAATGTCCGCACCGGGACCTCCAGCGCACCCGCCATCGGATTGAGCACCGTCCGCACCACCGGCACGAAGCGAGCCAGCACGATGGCCTTCGCGTGTCCGTACCGGTCGAGGAACTCCTCGGCGCGTGTCACGCCTTCGTGCAGGCGCCGGGAGCGGCTGCGGGCCAGCAGCGCTCCGCCGGCCTTCCGGCCGAGCAGGTATCCGCACTGCGCCCCGGCCAGCGCACCCGCGGCCGCGGCGACGAGCAGCGGCCCCAGGGACAGGTGCAGGCTGCCCTGTGCCGAGCCGGTGCACAGCAGGCCGGCGGTGAACAGCAGGGAGTCGCCCGGCAGGAAGAACCCGACCAGCAGCCCCGTCTCGGCGAACATCACCACCCCGACGCCGAGCACACCGAACGCCGCCAGCAGCGAATGGGCGTCGAGCACGTTCACGGCCAGCTGTGACGCCGCGAGGATCGGAGTGGTCATGAACGGGGCCCTTTCCGCGGACGGCTCTACCTGGACACCCAGGGGGACTACAGCCTTGTAGACGCCGTAGGAGACTCTAGACGATCGCCGGTCCGGGACGGACGCGGTGCACCCCGCGCGGCACGCGAACGCATGCGCGCCTATCACCGGCTCGACCGCCTTGACCAGGGGCTCTGCCGAGGCATTCAGGTTGCGTTCAGGTCGGGCGCGCGGATGAGAAACTCATGCACCAGAGGCGCCAAAGCATTGGCAAAGACATCTGTGGTGCCTGGAGCCCGGCGTGTCATGGTGCCGCTCATGACCACAGAGCACCTCCTCGACGACCGTTCCCGCGTTCCCCTCCGCACCCTGGCGAACAAGGTGCCGGAAGTGACCGTCTACTTCTGGATCATCAAGGTGCTCACCACCGGGATGGGCGAGACCGCGTCGGACCTGCTGGCCCGGCTCCTCGGCCCGGTACCGGCCGTCGGTCTCGGCGGTCTCGCCCTGGCGGCCTCCCTGGCCGTGCAGTTCGCCGTACGGCGGTACATCGCCTGGGTGTACTGGACCGCCGTCGTCATGGTCAGCGTCTTCGGCACTATGGCGGCCGACTTCCTGCACGTCGGTCTCGGCGTGCCCTACATGCTGTCGACCCCGTTCTTCCTCGTCGTGCTGGCCGCGGTCTTCGCCCTCTGGTACGCCGTCGAGCGGACCCTGTCCATCCACGGCATCCGCACCCGCCGCCGCGAGATCTTCTACTGGGCGGCCGTCCTCGCCACGTTCGCCCTCGGCACCGCGGCCGGGGACCTGACCGCCACCGCCGGCCTCGGCTACCTCGGCTCGGTGGTCCTCTTCGCCGTCGCGATCTGCCTGCCCGCGATCGCCCACCGCGGCGGTGCCCTGAGCGCCGTGCCGGCCTTCTGGACGGCCTACGTCATCACCCGCCCGCTCGGCGCCTCGCTCGCCGACTGGATGGCCGTCGGCCACAGCCGGGGCGGACTCGGCCTGGGACTGGCACCGGTGACCCTCGCCTGGACGGCCGCCATCGCCTGCTTCGTCGGCTACCTGGCCGTCTCCCGCCGGGACACGTCCGGTGTCGAGGCGTTGTCGGCCGAGGCGGGATGAGGCGAAGGCGACCGTGACGGGCGACCGGCCGGAGGCTCAGCTGCAAGTGAGGCGGCCGGCCGCTGCCTTGGCCGTGAGGATGCGGTGCACGGAGGCGGCGACCTTGGCGCGGAAGGAGGCGTCCTTCGCCATCTGGGCCTGAACTCCCTGCACCATCGCCGGCACGGTCGACGCCTTGACCGTGAGGACCATGTCGCCGCCGGCGCCGATGAACTGCACCGCCCGCTGTGCCGGAGTGTAGGCGCGTACCGCGACCGCCTGGCCCAGGTCGTCGGAGATGACGACGCCCTTGAAGCCGAACTTGCCGCGCAGCAGGGTGTTGATGACGGTCGGTGAGAACGCGGCCAGGTGCTTCGAGTCGATCTTGGTGTACTTGGCCGACGAGATCATCACGAACGGCGCACCGGCCTTGATCCCGCTCTGGAACGGCTGGAGGCTCGAACTGGTGGTAGTGGTCACCGAGTCGACGACGTTCGCGGTGGTGTCGGTGTTGCCGATCACCTGGCCCAGGCCCGGGAAGTGCTTGAAGGTGGTCATCACCCCGGCCGTGCGGAAGCCCGCGGCGAAGGCGCCGGTGTGCGAGGTCACGACGGCCGGGGTGTGGCCGTACTCCCGGTAGAAGTGGCCGATGGGAGCGTTGCGGGTGCCGAGGCTCGCGGGCACCACGTCGGCGACCGGGGCGAGGTTGAGGTCCAGGCCCGCCGCCTTGAGCTGCTTCGCCCAGGTCTCGGCGCGGCTGCGCAGGGTCGCGGTGCTCCACGTGCCCTGGGTCAGGGCGTTGGGTATGACGGAGAAGCCGGGGCCGCTGAGCACCTGGACCTGGCCGCCTTCCTGGTCGGTGGAGACCAGCAGCCCGACCCGGTGCCCGCCGACCGTGTCGGCCTGCGCACGGACCCCGTCGACCACCTTCCGCGTCGCGGCGGTTCCGGCGCTGCTGCGTCCGGTGAGCATGACGGACCCGACGTGATAGGTGCGCAGTGTCTGCAGATCCGTGGTGCTCGGACGGCCGGCGGCGACTCCGCCCATGAACAGCTGGCCGACGCGCTGTGCCTGGGTCATTCCCGTATACACCGTGTCGGCGCAGGTGGCGGCGGGGGTCGCCGGGGAGGCGGTCGCCCCCGCGGCGGGTACGGCGCACACACCGGCGGTGAGCACGGTGGTGACGACTCCAACAGCGGTACGCCGCACGGCGGAACCGCCGCACGCGCGCCGACGAACAGGTCTCCCCATGATGCGCTCCTGACGCTCCTGAATCATGCGGGTGCACGCCACGGCATTCCCACTACACGTTACGCCGAACGGGTGCTGTCGGCACATGGGCGGAGCCGTTGCCGCGGGCCACCGAGGGTGTCCCGGGACAACGGCTCCCCAGAGGGCGGGGGAGGATCAGGGGGTGAGCCGCCACTGGTCGATGTAGCCGACGTCGATCGGGGCGTGGTCCTGGACGCGGAGTTTCCAGGTGCCGTCCACCGGCTGTGCGGAGGCGTCGACGGTGAAGGTCTGGTCGACGTTGTCGGCGGAGCCGCCACTGCGGTTCAGGAGCGAGTACACGGTTCCGTCGGGACCGACCAGGTCGACCGTCAGGTCACCCCGGTAGGTGTGGATGATCTTCACGTAGACCTGGGTGGTCGCCGAGGCGTTCCCGGTGCGGTCCGTGACCGTGACCGGGGACTCCACCGCGGCGCCGTTGTCGGGGATGTCGACGCGGGTGGCGTTGCCGTAGACGTACGCCACCTCCCAGGAGAAGTTCACCGTGCTGCTCGCGCCGGTGTCGTCGGTGACCGTGATGGTGACGTCGCTGGTGCCGAGGGTGGTCGGGGTGCCCGAGATCAGGCCCGTGTCACTCATCGTCAGCCCGTCCGGCAGGCCGGTCGCCGTGTACGTCAGACCCGCGCCGGAGTTCGTGGTGTACGCGTCCGTCTGGAGGGACACCGCCTGCCCGACGCCGCTGATCTGGTCCGCGATCGGCGCCACGTTGACGCCCAGCGCGATCCGGTTGCCCACGTTGATCGCCGCCCACGCGTCGGCCACCGCGAGGTAGGAGGGGCTGTAGGCGCCGAACAGGTCCGCCGCGGCCTGGAGGGTGGCCGTGCGGGCGCCCGCGTAGTTCGTGCTGGACGTCATGTAGGTGGTGAGCGCCCGATACCAGACGCGTTGGGCGTTGTCGATGCCGATGCCTGCCACCGGCCGGCCGTCGTAGGTGGGGCTGTCGTAGGCGACCCCGTTCACGGTCTTCGCTCCGCTGCCCTCGGAGAGCAGGTAGAAGAAGTGGTTGGCCGGGCCCGAGGAGTAGTGGACGTCGAGTCCGCCGAGCGACGGGCTCCAGTTGTCGCTGGACGCACCGTCTTTGCTCGGCTTGTCCATGTAACGCAGCGGGGTGCCGTTGCCGTTGATGTCGATCTTCTCGCCGACCAGGTAGTCCGGGACGTCGGCCGGCAGGTTCTCGTAGAACTCCACGGCGGCGGCGAAGATGTCGGAGGTCGCCTCGTTCAGGCCGCCCGACTCGCCGGAGTAGGTGAGGCCCGCGGTGGCCGCGGTGACGCCGTGGCTCATCTCGTGGGCGGCCACGTCGAGCGCGGTGAGCGGGTGGGTGTTGCCCGAACCGTCGCCGTACGTCATGCAGAAGCAGGCGTCCTGCCAGAAGGCGTTGACGTAGTTGTTGCCGTAGTGGGCGCGGCTGTAGGCGGCGACGCCGTCGTTGCGTATGCCGTTGCGGCCGAAGACGTTCTTGTAGTAGTCCCAGGTCGCCGCCGCGCCGAAGGCGACGTCCACGCCCGCGGTCTGCCGGTTGGCCGGGGTGCCGTCGCCCCAGACATCGTTGTCGTCGGTGAAGAGCGTGCCGGTTCCGGAGGTGCCCTGGTTCAGGTCGTAGGTGCGGTGTCCGGCGCGGTCGCCGTCGACGAGCTGGTAGGTCGAGCCGGACAGCGTGGTGCTGAGCGGCACGGTGCCGTTGAACTGGCCGGTGCCGGTGCCGGTTTCGACGCCCTGGTACCGGAAGAGCTGCTTTCCGGAGTCCGCGTCGGTGATGACGTGGAGTTCGTTGGGGGTGCCGTCGTCCTGGAACCCCCCGACCACCGACTCCCAGGCCAGGGCGGGGTGACCGGAGGCGGCCCAGACGACGAGACGCGGGCTGCCGTCGAGCGCGGGCCGCTCGGCGCCGGTCTTCGCCGCGGTGGTGAGCGCCTGGGCCTTCGCGGTGGCCGAGGAGA
Source organism: Streptomyces sp. NPDC054770 (assembly GCF_053611985.1). NCBI lineage: Bacteria > Bacillati > Actinomycetota > Actinomycetes > Kitasatosporales > Streptomycetaceae > Streptomyces > Streptomyces sp. NPDC054770. Next base: position 45,472 of record NZ_JBSHBL010000065.1, on the reverse strand, counting down.
CCTTCGCCCTGGTGGACGGGAGCGCGAGGGCCGCCTTCGTGGCCCGGGACACCGTGAGGCGGCCGGCGCTGTCGTGGACGACCAGGTCGCCGCCGAGGACGGGCAGGCCTGCGTAGGTACGTTCGTAGCGGGTGTGCGTCGTACCGTCGGCGTCCTGGGCCACGTCCTTGACGACCAGCTTCTCGCGGGTGCCGAGACCGAGGATCCTCGCGGTGTCCGGGGCGTCGGTCGCCGCGCTCTTCAGCAGCGCCGTGCGCTTCGCCGGCGAGAGCGAGGCGGGGGCCGCGCCGGCGTCGGGGGTGGCCAGGATCTTCGCCGGGGCACGGCCGTCGGACGCGGCCACGGCGGTGCCGTTCTGGATTCCGGCCACGAGCATGGCACTTGCGGCTGTCAGGGCCAGGGCGATGCTGTGTCTGGTGCGACGGTGATGACGGTCCTGCCGGAGCATGCGTTCTCCTTCTGTGGGGTGGTCGGGCCTGGTGTGGGGCCCGGGAGAGCGGGTCGGCCTGGTGAGGCCGTCCGGCGGCGCGCGGGTGGCCGGCACGGCTCGAGGAGGGGTCAGGTCCTCGCTGCCGTGCGGGGTGAAGTCGGGTGTCGGACAAGGGAGTTGTGTGAGACACCTGTGAGCAGGCGGTGAACTTTCGGAGAGCAGATTGACACCCGGAAACCGGAACTGTCATGACCGCATCAGCACATCGGCTTGAACTGGCGGTTGCGAGCGGCGGGTTCGAGCGCCCGAACAGTGCTTTTCGGCCGCCGTTCCGGTGCGGCTCCGCGTGTGCGGGTCCTGTTGAGCCGGACACGCGGAACGCCATGGCGCGGGAAGAATGTCTCGCGGAACGAGCCGTCCCACACCGCGACTTGGGAGCGAGTCTTGGAGCTCAGGCGAATCGGAGACCCGACCGGTGACCAGCAACCGGGCATCAGCCTGGAGTCCGAGATGCGCCGGGCGAGACGGAATCTGCGCATCGGCACGTTCAACTACGGCATCACCTATTTCGTGACCCGTTTCACCCTGATCGTCACCTCGGCGATCGTCGCAGCGGACCAGAATCTCGGCGGTGGGGCCGTGAGTTGGCTCGTCGACTGGGTTCCCGCCCTGTCGCTTCTGGTCGCGATCGGGACGGCTTTCGACACCTGGTACAAGCCTCAGCAGAAGTGGAAGGGGTTCATGGAGTCCCGCGATGCCCTGGCCGACCTGCTGATCCAGGTCAACCAGGGACTCACGGAAGAAGAGGCCCGCACCAAGTTCGTCGATCTGCGCAGCCGGCACCGCCAGAACAACGTCTTCTGAGCGGTGCCGCCGGGCCATGGGAAGTCGACGAGGAACTGTGGGCGCAGGCGGAACTCGGCTGTCGCCGACTAGTTTTTCTGCAGTGCGCGGGTGACACCCGCGATGATGGCGGTCGTCAGCACCCAGCCGAAGGCGATCAGCAGGTAGGCCAGCCACTGCAGGCTCTCGTTCGGCCAGTACCAGGCGGTGCGCTGGCCCAGTCCGCCGATGGGGATCAACAGGTCCAGTGTGTAGACCAGGGGTTGGAACGGGGCGCCTTCGCCTCGTTGGACCGGAGTGGGGGAGTGCGTGCGGAAGGACAGTGTGCCCAGCAAGGTCAGCGCGAGGAGCCAGACGCCGGCCAGCCAGGGGCGGTAGCCGTAGCCGACGGTCACGTCGAGCAGGTGCCCCCACGCGCGTGCGATCCGGGGCAGGGTCTGACGCCGGTGGCGCTGTTTGGCCAGGAGTACGCGGCGGGCTTCGTCGTCGTGACCGGCCTTCCGGTACCAGCTCGCCAACTGTTCGTAGGGCTGGGGGTTGTAGCCGGGGCAGCGTCGTATCCACGCCACGCGGTGGGGCACAGAGTTCCGACGGCGCGCTGCCTCCCGCCGCCCGCCCGCCTCGTCCGCCTTGATGGAGCCGTAGACGAAGCCGTCCAGCTCCACCACGTCCGGCCAGCTGTGCTCGCTGTCGTGGAGGTAGGACACTTGCGCGCCCTGGAGGTCCACGGTGCCGGACGGCGGCCGGGCGAGGGTGAAGTCGAAGTCGACGGCCTGCATCTGCAGAGCGACCAAGGAGGGGCCCTGGCCGTCGGGCGGTCCGTTCAGGACGGCTCCTTCGAAGGACAGGGTGCCCGAGGCCCGGGTGCCCTGCAGCCGTACGGTCCCGTTCGCGGTGAACCCGTCGGAGAAGTCGAGTGCCGAGGCTACGGCGTTGTCCAGAGCGAGCGCCACTCCGCGTGGACCGGGGTCCGCCAGGTGTGCGCCCTGCATGAACAGTCCGCCCGGCAACTGAGCACCCAGGAAGCGCACTTCACCTCGTGCGACGAACCCGCCCCGGCAGAAGAAGCCCCCTTCCATGACCAGGCCGCCGGCGGCCACGGCCCAGCCGCCGGGCGCGTCGAACTCGGCCTTGTTGAGGACCACTCCGCCGGTCACCCGGGCGTTGGTGAGCGACAAGGCCGTGATGTCGTGGTTGAAAGGCGAGGAAGCGCCACTCTCCACGAGTGAGCGCCGCAGGTCGACGTTTCCGTCGATGCGCGCCGCCCCGGCGTCGATGCCGGGCACGCGGCTGCCGGTGATCACGAGCGTCTGTGTCGACGCCCCGAAAAGGTTCACCGGCTCCTCGAACCAGCAGTTCTCGATCCAGAGGGACTGACCGATCTGCGCGCCGGCCAGATCGAGGGGCCCGGTTATCCTCGCCCCGGCGAGCCTCAGGCATGCGACGGCGCCCGGTCGCGCGGTGTTCGCGCCCAGGAGGAGCGCCACGATCACGGCGGCCCGAACCGTCCGCCCCGCACCCCACTGCCCGCCCTCGACGACGCGGTCGTCCTCGGGAACGCCCGTGCGCAGGTCCACCCGGCGCCCCTCGGGGAACGCGTCCCACAACTCACGTTCCGGTGAAGTCAACTCGTCGTATGAGAGCACTCGTGCAGAGTAGTGATCTCCCTCCGCGCCCGCGTCGGCTCCTCGCACACGGATCGGAGGGCGGCCCGTTCTGTTAGAGGCTCTAACTCCCGGCCTCCGCGTCATAGCGCTCGCGTGCCACGTGGACCTGCTCGATGTGGGTCTCCGCCCAGTCCTTCACACCCGCCAGGAGCAGGGAGAGACTGACGCCGAGCGGGGTGAGTTCGTAGTCCACGCGGACGGGCACGGACGGGGTGACCGTGCGGTCGAGGAGACCGTCGCGTTCCAGTGAGCGCAGGGTCTGGGTGAGCATCTTGGGGCTGACGCCGGCGATCTTGCGGGCGAGCTCGCTGTAGCGCATCGGCCCGGGGGACAGCGCGCAGACGACCAGGCTGACCCACTTGTCGCTGATCCGGTCGAGAAGCTGGTTGGTCGGACAGGACCGGATGAACGCGTCGTACTCGGCACGCGCCTGCTCGCGCCGCTGGGCGGCCGTCGTCGTCGGCATCGCTCACCTCTGGGGGACCTAGGCACCTTCAGGTAACTACTTACCAGTGGATAGTAGCTCTTCCTAGGGTTGCAGACAGCTGAGGAGAGACCGCAGCGGGAACGTGGCATGTGGAACAGGGAGATGACCGTCATGCGTGCAGCAGTGGTGAACAGGTTCGGGGGGCCCGAGGCCGTGGAGGTCGTCGAGACCGAGCGGCCCGAACCGGGGCCGCGCCAGGTGCGGATCAAGGTCGCCGCGGCCGCGCTGAATCCCGTGGACGAGGGGGTACGGGCGGGTTTCTTCGGCGGTGCGGGCAAGCGGATCGGGCTCGGCTGGGACGTCGCCGGGACCGTGGACGCGACCGGTGTCGCCACCGCCTGGGGCGCCGGCGACCAGGTGGTGGCGATGGACCCCGGCATGGTGCGCCCGCTCGGCACCCACGCCGAGTACGTCGTGGTGGAGGCGGACGCGGTGGCCACGGCGCCGGCCACGGTGGACGCGGTGCACGCCGCGACGCTGCCGCTGAACGGGCTGACCGCCGTACAGGCCCTGGACCTGCTGGAGTTGACCGAGGGGCAGTCCCTCCTGGTCACCGGTGCGGCCGGCGCGGTCGGCGGCTTCGCCGTCCAACTCGCCGCCCACCGGGGGACATCGGTGACCGCGCTGGCCCGCGAGGCCGACGAGGAGCTCGTACGGTCGCTGGGGGCCGCGCACTTCACGGCGGGCGCCGTCGAGGCCGGGAGTTTCGACGCCGTACTGGACGCGGCGGTCCTCGGCGAGCCGGCCCTGGAGTGGGTGCGCGACGGAGGCCGCTACGTCGGCGTCCGCCCCGGAGGCGAGCCGGCGCCGGCACGCGGGGTACGGACGACCGCCGTCGCCGTGACCGCCGACGGAGCACGCCTCGCGGAACTGGCGGCACTCGTGGACGAGGGCGTCCTGACGCTCCGAGTGGCCGAGACCTTCCCCCTGGCAGAGGCGGCCAAGGCACACGCCCGCCTCGCGGAGGGCGGGGTGCGCGGGCGGCTGGTGCTGGTGCCCTGAGTGCTCAGAGAGGAAGGCCGAACTCGCCGCCCTGGCCGCCGAAACGGGCTCGGACATCACGGTGTGCCGGCTGCCGCCGGGCACCTCGAAATGACGATGGCTGATCTTCCTGCGGAGGTCCTCCGTGCCGTACGGTGCGGAGGAAGGACCTCCCCGGCCGAGCCGGGGCGGGGCGGGGCGGGGAAGGAAGTATGAGCGAGCAGTCCAGCGGTCACGGCGCTCTTGCGGACATCGGGACGCCGACCGGCGAGATGGTGGTGGTCGAGGACCTGCGCCGCACGTACGGCAGCGGCGACACCACCGTCCACGCCCTGCGAGGCGTCTCCTTCAACGTGCCGCGCGGCGAACTCGTCGCGCTCAGAGGCCGTTCCGGCTCCGGCAAGACCACCGTGCTCAACCTGGTCGGCGGCCTCGACACTCCGGACGGCGGCCGGATCATCCTGGACGGTACCGACCTGGCCGGGCTCGGCGACGACGACCTGCTGGCGCTGCGCCGCGACCGCATCGGCTTCGTCTTCCAGTCCTTCGGCCTCATCCCGGTTCTGACCGCCGCCGAGAACGTCGGGGTCCCGCTGCGCCTGCGGAAGGTCCCGGCCCGCGAGCGCGAAGCCCGCGTCGGCCTTCTGCTCTCCCTGGTCGGCCTCTCCGACCACGCCGACCAGCGTCCCGGCGAGTTGTCCGGCGGCCAGCAGCAGCGGGTCGCGATCGCCCGCGCGCTCGCCAACAACCCCGCCCTGATCATCGCCGACGAACCCACCGGCCAGCTCGACGCCGACACCGGACTCACCGTGATGGACCTGCTGCGCGCCGTCGTCCGCAGTGAATCCGTCACCGCCCTCGTCGCCACCCACGACACGCAACTCCTCGCGCTCGCCGACCGCGTGCTCGAACTCCGTGACGGCCGCATCGTCGAGGACATCTGACGGCACCGCCCGCGGACCGGCGGCGGGAGCCCGCATTACCCTGGCGGCTGTCCGACAGCGTTGTCCGCACACTTCATCTCCACGGGGGACCGCGTGGCAGTTCACGAACAGCCGACCGGGGTACCGGACTTGGACGAGCTGCGCCGACGGGCCGCCATGGCCGCCGTCCCGCAACGCGAGGAGGGGCTGGTCGTCTGCGAGAACCTGGTGCGGATCTATCAGACCGAGGGCGTCGAAGTTCAGGCCCTCCAGGGCCTCGACCTGGCCGTGGCCCAGGGCGAGATGATCGCGGTGATCGGGGCCTCCGGCTCCGGCAAGTCCACCCTGCTGGGCATCCTCTCCGGCCAGGACCTGCCGACCGCGGGGGCCGCCGAGGTCGCCGGACACGACCTGCTGGCGATGAAGCGCCGCGAGCGGCTGGAATACCGGCGTACCACCGTGGGCTTCGTCTGGCAGCAGACCTCCCGCAACCTGCTGCCCTACCTCACGGCGGCCGAGAACGTGATGCTCCCGATGACGTACACCGGGGTCAGGCGTTCCCAACGGCGGGCCCGTGCCGAGGAGTTGCTCGACCTGCTGTCCGTCGGCCACTGCCGGGACCGCACGCCGGACACGCTCTCCGGCGGCGAGCAGCAGCGGGTCGCCGTAGCCGTCGCCAACGCCAACGAGCCCCGGGTGCTGTTCGCCGACGAACCCACCGGCGAACTCGACACCGCCACCAGCGACGAGGTCTTCGCCGCACTGCGCCGGGCCAACGAGGACCTGGGCGTCACCGTGATCGTGGTCACCCACGACGCGCTGGTGTCCGAGCAGGTCCAGCGCACCGTACGGATCCGCAACGGCCGCACCTCGACCGAGGTGCTGCGCCGGGTCGCCACCGGTGAGGACGGCGTCGAGGTGCTCACCGCCGAGGAGTACGCGGTACTGGACGGCAGCGGTCGACTTCAGTTGCCGGGCGAGTTCACCGAGCGGCTGCACATGCGCAAGCGGGTGCGGCTGGCTCTGGAGAGCGACCACATCGGCGTATGGCCCGACGAGGTCGCGCGGCGGGCGAAGTCCGACGCGGAGGCGGAGGACCGGGGCGAGCGGCGGCCGGAACGCCGGGAGAGCTGAGAGCGCCGAGAGCGCGCAGTGAGCCGTTCGCCCGGTGGCCGTCCCGGGCAGCCTCCGCGTGCGCGGCCGTTCACGTGAGGCGCAGTACGGTCCCCAGGCGGCGCCGGCGGGCGAGGACGGTCTCGGTGGCCGCGGCGGTCAGGATCAGCGCGGTCACGCCGGCGATGAGGGCGACGGTCAGCGAGTAGTCGGTTCGCAGCGCCGGTTGGGCGGGGCCGCCGGTGAACTGCCGCAGATCCAGTGTCCGCGCCATGAGCCGTGGTTCGAGGAGCCCGAGCAGCGTGCCGCCCACCGCTGAGGCCACCGCCAGCGGCAGCAGTTGCAGGAAGTGCAGTGCCCCGGCTTCCTTGCCGCCGAGCCCGAGCGTGCGCAGGAACGAGGTGGTGCGGCTGCGCTCGTGGGAGGTGAGGGTCAGTTCCAGGGCGAGCGCGAGCAGGCCCGAGAGTGCGGCCAGGATCGAACTGGTGGTGTAGATCGTGGCGAGTCCCTGCGTCAGGCCGTCCGCGCGCAGGGTGCTCAGCGTCTCGGAACGGACGCGGATCCGGGCCAGCGGCCCGAGCGTCCTGGCCGCCGCCGACCGCAGTGCCGCGGGCTCGGTGGAGGCGGGACCGTCGCCCTTGAGGAGCAGGACGGTGCTTCCCGAGGACCCTTGGGGCATCAGGTGCTCGGCGGTGGCGGTGGTGATCAGCATCGGCGTACCGGCGGCGATCTGCGCCGTGACCGGCCCGAGGAGGGGGTCGTGCAGTTCCGCGGCGGTGAGGGTGCCGACCGGCTTGAGGGTCAGGTTCACCGGGGGCCGCCCCTGGGTCACCACCGTGGAGGTGAAGCCGCCAGTGCGCTCTTTCGCCCGCAGGTCGGGCGAGAGGAAGGACGGCAGCGGGGTGCTCGCGCCGGCCCGGGTTCCCGGCGGGGCGGCCAGCCCGGCCAGCAGGGCGCCGGCCAGCGGCGACTTCGGGGCGATGGCGGCGAGTTGCCGGGGATCCACGGTGATCACGGCGACCGAGGAGATCGCCGCGCCGTCGGCCTGTCCCGCCAGGTCGAGGGTGTGCAGATGCTGGAGGGCGGTCCGTATCCCGGTGGTGGTGCCGGCTCCGAGTGCGGCGCTCCCGGCGGGGGTTACGGTCCCGGCCACGGTCGCGCTCGCGTCGGCGCCGGTGGTCCAGGACGCGCCCGCAGCCAGGCCGTCGCCGATCGTACGCTGCACGAGGCCGCCGAACACGGCCGTGCCCAGGGTCAGGACGAGCACGAACAGAGCCAGCCCGGTCGCTGGGGCGTCGTGGGCGGCCCGGGCCGCCGCGATGAAGCCGACCGTTCCCCGGCCGCGCCGGGTCTGCCGCAGTACCGGGCGCAGCACGAGCGGGTAGATCCGCAGCAGGATCAGTACGACGGCCAGTGCCACCAGCACCGGCACCGCGCCCAGAATCCCGTCGGGGGCCTGCGAGCGCAGCGCGGCCACGCCCGCCGCCGCCGCGAGCAGCACCGTCAGCTCCAGGACCACGCGCCGGCCGACGGCGGTGTTCCGACGCGAGCGCCGCGGCCGTCCGGGCCTGCGCGGTTCGCGAACCGTGAGCCAGGTCAAGAGCGGCACCGTCAGCATCACCACCGCGGCGGCGAGGGCGGCGGGCACCGGTTGCGGCGATCCGGACGTGCCCGTGGGCGCGAGGGCCCGTCCGGCCGCCCAGCCGAGCAGTGCGGCGGTGAGCACCACCGGCCAGGCCACGGCACAGCGCAGCAGCACCAGCCGCGCGGTGGACGCGCCCCGCGCACGCTGCAACCGCAGATGCGCCTGCCTTCGGCGCAGCAGCAGCCGTACCGCGACCGCGACGGTGGCCAGCGCGACCGCGGCCAGCGCGTCCACGGCGAACGTCGCCAGCGCCCTGGCCTGTTGGTCCTGAGCGGTGAACGCGGCCAGCAGCGGCGTGAGGAAATCGCTCACCAGCAGGGACCCGGTGGTCTGGCCGCCGACCTGGCAGCTGACGTCGCCGGTGATCGGATCCATCCCCTGGCACAGGGCGGCGCTCAGGTCCGCGCCGTACTGGGACAGCGGCCCGGTCAGTGCGCGGGCCTGGTCGAGCGCCGCCCCGGACAGGTCGGCGCGCAGCTGCCAGGTCACCCGCGGGCCGCCCACCCCGCCGTCGGCCAGCAGGTCGGCGGCGTCGAGGCCGACGAGGCCGCGGACGGCGAGCACCGTGCCGGCGGAGCGCTCCGCCGGGTAGCGCGACGGCTGGTCCAGCGTCTCCCGGCCGGTCCAGTAGTCGTCCGTCGCGGCCGCGGTGCGGTAGACCCCGCTCACCAGCAGCCCCGCGCGGGGTGGTTCGTTCTGTACTCCGGGCGTCTTGGCGAACTCAAGGGTCAGCCGGCTGCCGGCCCGGACGCCCAGCGCCTGTGCGGTGGCCTGCGACAGCCCGATCTGGGGCGCGGTGCCCAGCGGCGTGTGGTCGGCCGGTGGGCGGCCGCTGACGTAGTGCAGATGGGCCCGCGCGGACGGCAGATAGCTGATCGTCAGTCGGGTGCCGGCGTTCGCCGGCCCCGGCGGCTGCGGTGAGATCAGGGACGCCTGGTTGTAGTCGTAGCTGCCGCCGGCGGAGGTCAGGTGCCGAGCGGCGGAGCCGCCGAGGCGCTCGGTGAGGGCGCGGCCGGCGCCGAGCAGGGTGGCCATGTCCACGGCGGGCGGCTGGGTGTCGAAGACCTCCGGTGTGGTGCTCAGGCTGATCAGGGGTGCCTGGGCCTGCGCGGCGTCGACGCGCTGCCGCAGCGCCCGGTCCTCCTGGCGGCCCGCGAGGGCGGGGGCCCAGGCGCACAGCGCCGTCAGCACCAGGACCAGCACCGCCAGGCAGGCCAGCAGGGGCAGGTCGCCGCGGGTCTCCTTGCGTATCAGGCGCCCCGTCACCGTCGCGCCCGTGCCCACGGATCGCGTCACCGTCCGCCCTTTCCGGTCGTGTCCGGTCGCCCGGCTCAACGGTCTTCCCCCGCTCGCAGTACGCGTACCAGGTCCACCCGGGCCAGCAGCCGGGCCAGCGCCAGCACGACCGCGCTGATGGCCAGGGCGGTCGCCACCGCGGTCAGCGCCACGGTGCCCCAGGGTATGACCTGCGGCAGCGGCGGATAGGGTGCCTGTCCGCTGTCGTCCACGGTGACCAGCGGCAGCACCGCCGCCGCCAGGGCCATGCCCATCAGCGCCCCCGGGACCACCGCGAACAGCGCCAGACTCAGTTGCTCTGCGCCCAGCAGCGCGGACAGGTTCTTGGCAGGGACGCCGATCGCCCGCAGGAGGGCGAACTCCTTGCGGCGCTGCCGGGTGGAGACCACCGCGTGCACGGTGAAGGCGATGACCGCGAAACCGGGAGCCAGATACCGGACCAGTTCCAGCAGCCGGCGCAGCCCGCTGCGGAACGGGTCGGCCTGCAGGGACGCGGCGGTGCCCGCCGTGGTGGTGACGCGGCCCAGCGCGGGCTGCGCCTCGGCGGCGGCGGCCGTGCGCGCGCTGTCGGTGCTGCCGATCCACCAGAACGCGGGATCCTGCTGGTCGGCACCGGCCGGCGTCAGCGCGGTGGCGAGTTGGCGCTGGTCGGCGATCAGATGCCCCTGTCCGCGGCCCAGTCCGGGCAGCGAATCGACCCGGCCCACGATCTTGGCGGTGATCCGGCTGCCGCCCAGATCCAGTGTGGTGGTGCCGCCCACGCTCAGGCCCGCGTCGCGCAGCGCCGAGGCGTCGGCGCGCACCGGCAGCGGCGCCGGATCGCCGGCCGGCCCCGCCACGAGCCGTACCCGGCTGCCCGGCTGGGTGTCGTAGTCGCTGTCGGCCAGGCCGCCGAAGGCGTCGCTGATGGCCCGGGAGGGCCGGCTGCCGGTGCTGATGGTGGTCCGGAGCACCTCGGCGCCTCCGGGAACGATCGAGCACACCCCGGGGTGGCCGGGATCGTAGCGGCCGGCCGGCTTTCCTTCACAGGCCCCCGCGGTGGCGTCGGCGGCGTGGTCCGTGCCGTCGGCCCAGACCTGCCCGCCGGGCAGCCGGGAGACCCAGGTGTCCGCGGTGCCGCGCGCACCCACCCGGAGCAGTTCCAGGTCCAGCCGCGCGGGACGCGTGTTCGGCTGCGGCAGGACGTCGACGGCGGTCACCGTCAGCGGATACGACCGCGGGTGGCCGCCGCTCAGCGCCACGTCGAGTGGGACCACGACGGTGTGCCTGGCTCCGTCGGCGGCGGGCAGGTGGGTCACCACGGTGCTGACCAGGCCGGACGCGTCCTGGACGGTCAGGTCCAGGTCCGGTGCCGTGCGGCTGCCGTCGCTGCGCAGCCGCTCGTCCAGCAGCAGCGCGGCCGGACGCCCGGGGAGCGGTAACCCGAAGACGACCGGCGACGGGGTGCGGGGAGCGGGCCCGCCGATCGTGCCGACGAGGTCTTCGGTGGCGCCGCCGGGCAGGTTCACCGTCGACTGCGTCACGGGTGTCACGGCGGTCACCGCCGGCAGCGCGCGGTAGGCGGCGCCCAGTACGGAGGAGGGGTAGCCGTCGTCTGCGGACGGGAAGACCCGTACGTCCGCGCCGACGGTGAACGCGGCCTGCTCGGACGCCAGGCCGCCCAGGCAGGCCAGCGCGGTGGTGGCGAAGGCGCTCACCGACACGGCGAGGCACATCAGCACCACCGGTCCGGCGTTGCGCGCGGCCCGCCGGCTCAACTGCCAGCCGGCCAGCGCGGGGACCAGGCCCCGGCTGCGACGGCCGAACGAGTCCAGCAGCAGGGAGGTCAGCGGCAGCAGCCGCAGCAGCAGGAGTGCGGCGGCGCCGGCCACCAGGGTCGGCACCAGGACCAGCACCGGGTCCGCGGACGCGCTGCCGGTGCCCGCGTCGGCGATGAGCGAGTGGTGCCGCCGCAGCTCCAGATACCCCAGGGCCGCGATGGCCAGCAGTGCCAGGTCGGCGCCCAGCCGCTGTGCGGCCGCGGCCCGGGCGCCGCGGCCCGGCCGCGACCGGGCCGACGGCAGCACGGGCAGCAGCACCGCCGCGGCGTGCACCAGCAGGGTCAGTCCCACCGCCGCCCAGGCGCCGGCGCCCCGGCCGCCGGGGTGCAGCAGTCCGGCCAGGAAGGGCGCGACGACGGCGGCCGGGACGCCGGTGAGTGCCCACTCGGCCGCAGCGCCGCGCAGCAACCGCAGGGTGCCGGCGCCTCTGGCCCGTTGGAGGGCCAGCTCATCGCGGCGGCGCTCGGTCAGCTGGCGAGCGGCCAGCAGCAGGGTGGCCAGGGCGAGGACCGCCAGCAGCACGCTCGGCAGGTACAGCGAGGACCGGGCCGCCACCATCGGCACCGTCAGGTCGTCGATCGCGCCCGGCAGTCCGGAGACCACCGTCAGGTCGTCCAGCGACGGCTGCCGCCCGCGGAACACCGACACGCGGCTCTGGCTGCCGGAGAAGGCACGCAGCCGGTCGTGCAGCCCGGCGAGGCTGCCCGCGTCGAGACGGGAGAAGACGGGCTGCACACTCCAGTGGACCGTGAGATGCCCGTTCAGGACGGCGCTGTCGTTGAGAGCCGACGCCGAGACCACCAGCAGGTCCTGGTCGGCGGTCTCCCCCTGGGTCAGGTCGCCGGCCATCGCGGGCCAGAACCCGACGGCGCCGGTCGCCCGGAAGACACCGGTGATCCGCAGGGTCATGGTGCGGTCGAAGGCGTCCTGCACCTGGAGGCTGGAACCGGGTTCGATGCCCAGGCGCTTGGCCAGCGCGTCGGGTACCGCCGCGTCGACCGGGGCGGTGGACCCGGTGGCGACCCGGACATCGGGGAGCGAGGTGAACGCGCCGGCCGGGGCGTGGGCCGTGCCGGCGGGCCACCGCCCGGCGGTCAACTGCCCGAACCTGCCCGCGTCCTGCACCGCGACCGGGTGCAGCCCGCTGCCTCCGGGACCGCGCGGCGGGCCCGCGATCCCGTCGATCCCCGTCACCGAGACCGGCGACGTGCCCAGCAGCCCCACAGAGGTCCGCTGCGGCACCCCGGCGAACACCCGGTCGGCGGCGGCCCGCACGGCTCGATCGGCGGCGGCCATTCCCCCGGCCCGGAAGGACGCGTTGACGTTCACCTGCGCGTCGAGGTCGGCAGCCAGCCGCCGCACGGCCCCGCCCTGCACCGAACTCCCCGCCAGCGCCGCGAGCGCGGCCAGCGCCGTCGCACACAGCAGCACGGTCACCGCGACGGCGGCCAGCACCAGCCCGTGCTGCGTGGCCCGCCTGGCAACGATGGGAAGGCGCCGCCGGATCGGGTGCGGAGAACCCGGGCGTCGCCGTGACGAAGACGTGAAGGCCGTGGCGACCACATGAACCCCCGCGAAATCGAACATGTGACGGTGACGGCGCGCCACAGTCCTACCAGGCATCCACCGACGAGGCAAGAATCGCTGATCTTTTCCAGCCTGCGGTACCAGAGCGCCCGGAGCCGCCGCCGCGCTGCGCGAGGACCGGCCCTAGTCACCGTGTCCGGTGCTGGTGAAGCGGCTGCGGTAGTGGGTCGGGGTGGTGTCCAGGTGGCGGGCGAAGGCGCGGCGGAGGGTCTCGTCGGTGCCCAGGCCGCTGTGCTGGGCGGCCGCGGTGACGCTGTGGCCCGCCAGGAGCAGCTGCTGGGCGCGGTCCAGGCGGACCCGCTCGACCCAGCGCGCCGGTGTGGTGCCCAGCTCGGCGGTGAACATCCGGGTCAGATGGCGCGGGCTGACGGCGACGGCCGCGGCCATGGCGGGCAGGCTGTGGTCGGCGGTGGGATCGGCGAGTACGGATGCGATCAGCGCGCGGAGCCGGTCGTTGCGGGCCGGTGGTGTGGTGATGGCCGTGGAGAACTGCGACTGGCCGCCCGGGCGTTGCAGGAACACGACCAGTTCGCGTGCGATGTCCCGCGCCACCTCCGCCCCGTGGTCGTCCTCCACCAGCGCGAGCGTGAGGTCGATGCCCGCGCTGATGCCGGCCGAGGTGACGTACCGTCCGTCGCGGATGTGGATGGCGTCCGGCTCGACCCGCACCCGGGGGTACCGGCGCGCGAACGTGGCCGCGTGCCGCCAGTGGGTCGTCGCGCGCCGCCCGTCGAGCAGGCCCAGCTCGCCCAGCACGAACGCCCCCGTGCACACCGAGGCCACTCTGCGCGCCCGCTCGGTGAGGTCGCGGGCCGTGCCGAGCAGCCCGGCCTCGATCGGCCGCTCGGCCAGCCGGTCGCCGCCGGCCACCAGGACCGTGTCGACCGGGCCGGCGTCGGCCGCCCGGACGGTGCCGGTCAGCGAGAGCCCGGCGGAGGTGGTGACCGTGCCGCCCGCGGGGGAGACCAGTACCAGCTCGTAGGGGTCGGCGAGCCGACCCGCCTGGTGCAGCACCTCCGACGGACCGCTGACGTCCAGCATGGTCACCCCGTCGAAGACCACAAAGCCCACCCGATGCGTCATGTCCTGATCCGTGGTTTTCCTGTCGGCAGAGACATGGCCCAGCCTACGTCCCCCGGAGAACCCTGGAGGCACACCACCCACCGGCATGGAGGCTGAGGAACGATGAGCGAAGAGATCGCAGGCGTACGGATCCCCGACACCGCCCTGGTACGGGAGGCCACCGAACTGGTCCGGGACGTCGCCACACCGCTGGTGTTCGACCACTCCCGGCGGGTCTTCCTGTGGGGCTCGCTGCGCGGCCGGGCCCTGGGGTCGGCCTTCGATCCCGAGCTGCTGTACGTCGGCGCGATGTTCCACGACCTGGGGCTCACCAAGAGCCTGCGCCGCACCGACCAGCGCTTCGAGATCGACGGCGCCGACGAGGCCCGCGCCTTCCTGCACGCCCACGGCATCACCGGTGAGCCCGCCGACCGGGTCTGGACGGCCATCGCCCTGCACACCACCCCGGAGATCCCGCTGCACATGGCACCCGAGATCGCCCTGGTCACCCGCGGGGTCGAGCTGGACGTGCTGGGCATCGGCTACCACGACGTCACCGACGAGCAGCGTGCGGCGGTCGTCGCGGCGCATCCGCGCCCCGACTTCAAGAACCAGATCCTCGCCGCCTTCACCGAGGGCATCCAGGACCGCCCCGACACCACCTTCGGCAACGTCAAGGCCGACGTGCTCGCCCACTACGTCCCCGGATTCCGGCGCGGCGACTTCGTCGAGGTCATCAAGGGCTCCGCCTGGCCCCAGTGACCCGTCCGAGCGGGGCTGCTCAGTCCGGCGGCGGTCCGAGCAGCCCCTCCACGATGTCGTGGAGGGGGCCGAGGAGGTCGCCGGGTGTCGCGTCGGCCAGCGGCCGCAGGCCCACGGCGGAGCGTACGACGGCGACCCCGACACCGAGGGCGACCAGAAGCTCCGCCCGCAGCTCGGCGTCGGGTGCCGCCGAGGTGCCCGACGCCTCCAGCACCTGCCGGGCGAACTCCCTCAGGGCCCGCCGCCGCAGCTCGGCCACCTGCTCGTCGCCGGAGTCCCGCAGCAGCATCAGCACCGGATGCTCGCCGAACTCCGCCCACGCCCCCGCCGCCAGCTGCCGGCTGAGCGCCTCGGCCAGCGCGGCACGGTCGCGCGGGAACTCCCCCTCGCCGCCCAGGAACCGGGGCGTCGACGCCAGCGCCGCCTTGAACAGGCCCTCCTTGGAGCCGAAGTACCGCTTGATGAGCGCCAGGTTGACCCCCGCGTCCGCGGCGACGTCCCGCAGCGTCGTGCGGTCGTAGCCCAGCCGCGTGAACCGGGCGCGGGCGGCCAGGAGCAGGGCCCGCCGGGTCGCCGCGGCGTCCCGACGCCGAGGCCCGTCGGCGGCCCGGCCGGTCGCGTCGTCCGATGACACAGCGGCTCCTCTCGTCAACGCCACCACGGCCCCTGCGGCGGAACGGGGCCCCGCCACCAAGTAATCATGCGTTGACATTGTCCCGCAGCGGGGACTAGGTTGCCAAGTAATCATTTGATGACTAATCACCGACCCATCACTCGATGACCAACGGGGCCGTGTGGAAGGAACAGAGACGGTGCCTCAGCAAGCCCTCCTCGTCATGGACGTCCAGCAGGTCGTCGTCGACCGGTTTCCCGACGACGAGTACCTGCCCCGGCTGAGCAAGGCGATCGACGCCGCCCGGGCCGGCGGTGTCCCGGTGATCTACGTGGTCGTCGGCTTCCGCCCGGGCTACCCGGAGGTCAGCGCCCGCAACAAGATGTTCCGCGGCCTGGTGGGCGCAGCGCCCCGGCCGGCCGGGGACGACCGGACCACCCAGGTGCACCCGGACGTGGCTCCGGCGCCCGGCGAGCCGGTCGTCACCAAGCGGCGGGTCAGCGCCTTCGCGGGCAGCGACCTCGACATGGTGCTGCGGGCCGGCGGGATCGACCACCTAGTCCTCACCGGCATCGCCACCAGCGGTGTCGTGCTGTCCACCCTGCGCCAGGCCGCCGACCTCGACTTCGAGCTCACCGTCCTGGCCGACGGCTGCCTCGACTCCGACCCGGAGGTGCACCGGGTGCTCACCGAGAAGGTGTTTCCCAAGCAGGCGGACGTCACGACGGTCGACGCCTGGGCCGCAGCGCTCTGACCGCGCTCCACCCGGACCGTCAGGCGAGCGTCACCTCCACCGGCAGCTTCTTGATCCCGTTCACGAAGTTCGAGCGCACCCGCGGCACCTCGCCGGTCAGCCGGATGCCGGCGAGCCGGGGGATCAGCTCCTCGAACATGATCCGGATCTCGGTGCGCGCGAGCAGGTTGCCCAGGCACAGGTGCGGGCTGCCCTTGCCGAAGGTGACGTGGTCGTTGTGCTGCCGGGCCACGTCGAAGTCGTACGGGTTGCCGAAGACCTCCTCGTCGCGGTTGCCCGAGGCGTACCACATGACGACCTTGTCGCCCTCCCTGATCCGCCTGCCGCCGAGCTCGACGTCACGGGTCGCGGTACGGCGGAAGTGGTAGACCGGGGACGCCCAGCGCAGGAACTCCTCCACCGCCGTCGGGATCAGCGACGGGTCGTCCTGGAGGCGGGCCAGCTGCTCGGGGTGCTGGAGGAGGGCCAGCATGGAGTGGGTGATGGTGTGCCGGGTGGTCTCGTTGCCGGCCACCACGAGGAGCAGGAAGTAGTTGTCGAAGTCCTGGGCCGAGAGCGGGACGCCGTCCCGCGGGGTGGTGTTGACCAGCTTGGAGACCAGGTCGGTCCCCGTGCCGCCGCGCCGCTGCCGGGCCAGCTCCCGCCCGTACTCGAAGACTTCGAGCGAGGCGGGGGAGCGGAACGGCAGGTCGCGGTACTGCTCGCTCTCCGCGCTTTCCAGCAGGACGTCGGCGTAGTCGGGGTCGGTGTTGCCGATGATCCGGTTGCCCCAGTCGATGAGTTGCTGGTTGTCCTCCGGCGGGACGTCGAGGAGGCGGGCGAGCACGTTGATGGGGAAGTCCGCGGAGACCTCCTTCACGAAGTCGAAGGTCCCCTTGGCCAGCGCCGCGTCCAGCGTCCTCGCCGTCAGCCCGCGCAGGAAGTCGGTGTAGCTGTTGATGACCCCGGCCCCGAACTGGCGCTGGATCACGCTGCGCAGGGCGCGATGGCGGACCCCGTCCAGCTCCAGGACCGAGGCGCGTTTGCGGATCTGGTCCTCGTCGAGCTCCTCCAGGTTCACGAACCGGGTGGAGGTGAACGTCTCGGCGTCCCGGTCGACCCGCGCGATGTCGGCATGCCGGGTCACCGCCCAGAAACCCGAGTTGGGCGCCTGCTCCGGCTGCCAGTGAACCGGGTCCTCGTGGCGCAGGGTGTGGAACATCCGCCAGGGCGTGACCCCGTCGGTGAAGTTGTCGAGGTTCGCGAGGTCGACATCGGCGAGGCGCATGGCCTCGACGCCGGTGGCTGTGGTCATCGTCGGTCCTTTGCGGGTGGTCACAGGTGGTAGGCGTACTCGGTGAACTCCCAGTCGGTGACATGCCGTTGGAAGCGTTCGACCTCGTTGCGCTTGTAGGAGAGGTAGGAGTCGGTGAAGTCCTTGCCGAGCAGTTCGGTCAGGGCGGTGTCCGCCTCCAGCGCGTCGAGCGCGGCGGACAGTTCCATGGGGAGCACGGCCGCCTTCGTGGTGTCGTAGCCGTAGCCCTCCAGCGGGGCGGGCGGCTCCTCGGCGGCCAGGACTCCGAGGAGTGCGGCGGCCGTGGTGGCGGCGACCGCCAGATACGGGTTGGCGCTCGCGTCCCCGAGCCGCAGTTCGAGCCGGGCGCCGGCGCCGCGCTCGGGCGGCACCCGGACCATCGCGCTGCGGTTGTCCAGGCCCCAGTCGATCAGCCATGGGGCCAGGGTGTCCGGGCCGAAGCGTTTGTACGAGTTGACGGTCGGGTTGAGCAGCGCGGCCAGGGCGGGTGCGTGGGCGAGGACACCGGCGATCGCGTGCCGGGCGGTGGCCGACAGGCCGTGGGCGCCGGCGGGGTCGTCGAAGGCGTTGCGGCCCTCGGCGTCGGAACAGGACAGGTGCAGATGGAAACCAGAGCCGCCCGCGTCGTTGAAGGGCTTCGCCATGAAGGTGGCCAGCCGCCCCTCGCGCCGGGCCAGCTCCTTCACCGCGGCCTTGAAACGGAACGCCCGGTCGGCGGCGGACAGGGCCTCCGAGTGCAGCAGGTTGATCTCGAACTGTCCGCCGTCGAACTCGTGGTTCCCGCTCAGCACCCCGATGCGCAGGTCGCGCACCTGCCGCAGGGTGCGCAGCAGATGGTTGTCGGGGTCGGCGCGCAGGCCGGCGGTGTAGACGACACCGGGGGTGCTGCCGTAGCGCCGCCAGCCGCCGGCCTGGTCCGGCTCACAGAGGAAGTACTCCAGCTCGGGCCCGACGACCGGGCTCAGTCCGTGCTCCCGGCACCGCTCCAGGACCGACCTGAGCAGGTCGCGCGGTGACTCGGGGGCGGGCGCGCCGGTGGCCGGATCGACGACATCGGCCAGGCAGGCCGCGACGCCCGGCTCCCAGGGCAGCGCGATCAGGGTGCTGAGGTCCGGCCGTACGCAGACGTCGGGCAGACCGGCGTCCAGGCCGCCGCTGACCGGGACCACGTCCCCCTGCGGACTGGTGTGGTACACGGCCCGGCAGAAGGCCAGCCCGTGCTCCAGGGCCCGGGGCAGCTCCTCCACGAGCACGTCACGTGCCCGGTCCGTGCCGATGAGGTCGGGATAGGTCACTCGGACGACGTCGATGCCGTCGGCGGCGAGCCGGTCCAGATGGCGGCGGACTTCTGCATGGTCTTGATCGCTCACCGTTGTCTCCTCGGGCGGACGGACGTCGGGACACCACCTGGGGGATCCGGGAGCTGGGGGATCCGGGAGGTGGGTGGTGTGGGAGGTGAGGGCCGGGGCGCGAAGACGCGGACCGCTCTCCGGCCTGTTGTTTGAAGCCAAACGGTAAGCAGGGGTGCAGCTTGCCGCAAGAGGTCCGTGCAAAGAATTTATCCATACGGATAGGTATTGACCAGGGGGTGGCGGCTGCCTACCTTGTTTGAAGCCAAACGAGTCCGGGACGCGGTCCGCCGCAACCCGTTGGCAGGGGCCCGGTCGGCACGACCGGCCGGGCCCACTTCTTCCCCTCTCCCTTCGCTCCCGCTCCCTCAGGAGGACCGGCCATGAAGGTCGTCGTCGACATGAACAAGTGCCAGGACCACGGCCAGTGCGTCTTCGCGGCCCCCGACGTCTTCTCCCTGGACGACGCCGGCCACCTCGTCCACGTCTCCGACCCGGACGACGCACTGCGCGACGAGGTCGAGGAAGCGGCCGACGTCTGCCCGCTCCAGGCCATCCGGATCGAGGCCTGACCGTGACCGCGCGCATCGTCGTGGCCGGCGCCTCCATGGCCGGCCTGCGGGCCGCCGAGCAACTGCGCGCGGCGGGCTGGAGCGGCGCGATCACCCTCGTCGGCGACGAACCGCACATGCCCTACAACCGGCCGCCGCTGTCCAAGGAGGTCCTGGCCGGCAAGGCCCCCTTCGAATCCCTCGCCTTCCGGCCACGGGCCAGCGTCTCGGACGCCGAGTGGCGGCTGGGCCGGAGGGTGGTCGCCGCGGGACTGGACGAGCGGACGGTACGGCTCGACGACGGCACCGAGCTGTCGTACGACGGACTGGTCGTCGCCACCGGGATGCGCCCCCGGCGCCTGAACTGCCCGGGGCCGTCGGCCGGTCGCCACACGGTCCGTACGCTCGACGACGCCCAGGGGCTGCGCGCGGCGCTGACCCGGCCCGGCGCCCGGGTCGTGGTGGTCGGCGCCGGGTTCATCGGCTGTGAGGTCGCCGCGACCGCGGTGGGTCTCGGCGTCGCCGAGGTGACGGTCGTCGATCCGCTGCCGCTGCCGATGGCCGGGCCGCTCGGAGAGCTGCTGGGCCGGGCGCTGCTCAGGCGGCACGAGGAGCGCGGGGTGCGATTCGCGCTGGGGGCCGGGGTCGCCGGGTTCATGGGTGAGGAGCGGGTGACCGGCGTGGAGTTGAGCGACGGTTCCGTGCTGCCCGCCGATGTGGTGGTCGAGTCGGTGGGCTCGGTCGCCAACACCGAGTGGCTCGACGGCAACGGGCTCGACCTGACCGACGGGGTGCTCACCGACGCCTGCCTGCGGGCCGGCGGCCGGCCGGACGTGGTCGCGGTGGGCGACGTGGCCCGGTTCCCCAACGCCCGCTACGACGGTGTGCCGCGCCGGGTCGAGCACTGGTGCATCCCGACCGACACCGCCAAGCACGCGGCGAAGTCGCTGGTCGGCGATGCCGCGCCGGTGCCCTTCGCGCCGTTGCCCACCTTCTGGAGCGACCAGCACGACTTCCGTCTCCAGTCCTTCGGGGCGCCGGCGCTCGGCAAGGAGGACGTCCGTGTCCTCGACGGCGACCCGGAGGGGGACGTGCTCGTCGGCTACCACCGCGACGGCCGGCTCGTCGGTGTCGTCGCGCTCGGCGGCCAGGCCGTGGCCGCGTCCGCCGCCCGTTACCGCGCCGAGCTGCTGAAGCAGCCCGCCCTGACCGTTTGAGGAGCTCCAAGTGACCGGTGTACGTGGCTTTTTCCATCCCAGGACGGCGAGCGGCGCGTCCTCGCTGATCCCGGCGCCGCCGTGGCGGTACTCCGGTGACCTGCTCACCGTCGAGTACCGCACGGATCCGGCGCGGGTGCGCGAACTGCTGCCCGAACCACTGGAGTTGGCCGACGAGGATCCCGGCGCGGTCGCCCTGATCTGGGCCGACTGGCAGTCCTGCGCGGCGTCCGGGGAGGAACTCCTCGATCCGGTCCGCGCGCAGTACAAGGAGGCCTTCGCGGTGGTGCGCTGCAAGTACCGGGGGCAGACGTACTCGCGGTGCGTCTACATCTGGGTCGACAAGGACTTCGCGATCGCCCGGGGGCTGCACCAGGGGTATCCCAAGAAGCTCGGGTCGATCCACCAGACGCGGCCGCACCCCTACGGGCCGGCTCCCCGGATCGAGGCCGGGGCCCGGTTCGGGGCGACGCTGGCGGCGGCCGACCGGCGGTTGGCCCAGGCGGTGGTGACGCTGCGGGAGCCGTCCGGGACGAACGGGTTCGTCAACGGGCATCCGATGGCTCATCACCGGTGGCTGCCTTCCATCGAGAAGGGCAAGGGGCTGGCTCTGGACGAGCTGATCGAGTCGGGGGCGGCGGATTTCGAAGGGGGGCAACCGTGGGTGGGGGAGGCCGAGTTGGAGCTGTTCGAGGCGCCTACCGAGGAATTGGCCCGGCTGGAGATACGGGAGCCGATCGCCGCGTACTACCGGCAGTTGGGGGTGGTTTGGGATGGGGGGCGGCTTCTTGAGTCCGGGATGTCTGGAGCGTCTGCCGGGTGAGGCCGGTGGGTCGCCGCGGGCCCGTCGTGGTTGATCGCGCAGTTCCCCGCGCCCCTAGGTGGGGGCAGTTTCCGTCTTCCATATTGGAGCCGTTCTCATGAATGAGAAAATCCTCGTCGCCGGTGTGTCCGTCGACACCCGGCACTGGATCGGTGGCGAACGCGTCGCCTCTGCTGGGACGTTCACCGACAGTTCGCCCATCGACGGGCGGCCGATCGGTGAGATCGCCCGTGGTGGGCCCGCCGAGGCCCAGGCCGCCGTCGCCGCCGCCCGCGCAGCCTTCCCCTCCTGGGCCGCCACCCCCCGTGCCGAACGCGCCCGGATCCTGCACGCCGTCGCCGACGGGGTCGAGAAGCGCATCGAAGAGCTCGCGATCGTCGAGACGACCGACAACGGCGCCCTCCTGCGCTCGCACCGGCGCGGAGTCATGCCTCGCGTCGCCCACAACTTCCGGTTCTTCGCGGACTGGTTGCTGACGCTGGAGCACGAGGACTTCGAGACGCGCGGTCACACCAACCACGTCAGCTGGGACCCCGCCGGCCCCTGTGTGCTGATCACCCCGTGGAACGCCCCGCTCATGCTGGCCACCTGGAAGGTCGCCCCGGCCCTCGCCGCCGGGAACACCGTGATCCTCAAGCCGGCCGAGTGGTCCCCGCTCACCGCCTCCCTCCTCGCCGACATCGCCGCCGAGGCCGGACTGCCGGCCGGTGTGCTCAACGTCGTGCAGGGGTACGGCGCCGAGATCGGCGACGCGCTCACCTCCCATCCGGACGTGCGCCGGATCAGCTTCACCGGGTCCGTGCCCACGGCCAGGCGCATCGCCGCTTCGGCCGCCGCGAACCTGACGCCCCTGAGCCTCGAACTCGGCGGCAAATCACCCCTGTTGGTCTTCGCCGACGCGGACTTGGAGCTCGCTGTCGACCTGGCGGTGGAGCAGTACGACAACGCCGGGCAGGTCTGCCTGGCGGGTACCCGGCTGCTGGTCGAGGAGTCGGTCGCCGAGGAGTTCACCCGGCGGTTCGTGGCGAAGGCCACCGCGCTGCGGCAGGGGGATCCGCGCGACGAGGACACCGACGTCGGGCCGAACATCCATCCCCGTCAGCTGGAGAAGATCGACGGATTCGTGCGGCGGGCGATCGCCGAGGGGGCGCGGGCCGTGATCGGCGGGCAGCGCCGGGACGGGCAGTTCTACGCGCCGACGCTCCTCACCGATGTCGCGCAGGACAGTGAGGTCGTGCAGGAGGAGGTCTTCGGGCCCGTTCTCACCCTCCAGACCTTCGCCGACGAGGAGGAGGGCGTCCGGCTCGCGAACGACACGCGGTTCGGGC
The DNA here is from genome assembly GCF_053611985.1 of Streptomyces sp. NPDC054770. Classification (NCBI taxonomy): domain Bacteria; kingdom Bacillati; phylum Actinomycetota; class Actinomycetes; order Kitasatosporales; family Streptomycetaceae; genus Streptomyces; species Streptomyces sp. NPDC054770. Next base: position 22,927 of record NZ_JBSHBL010000065.1, on the reverse strand, counting down.
TCGCCGCCACCCTCGCCACCGGCGACCCCGAGCGCGCCGAGCGGGTCACCGCGCAGCTGGTCGCCGGCACTGTGTGGGTGAACTGCTTCTTCGTCCGTGACCTCCAGGCCCCCTTCGGCGGCTCCCGGCTCTCCGGCGTCGGGCGCGAGGGCGGCACCTGGAGCTTCGACTTCTACTGCGACCTGAAGAACACCGTCACCGCACCGAAGGGCTTCAAGGACCATGGGTGAGATCGTCGGGGCGGGGCTCCTCGCCCACGTCCCCACCATCGTGCTGCCGGAGGCCGACCGGCTGGAGCTCAACGAGGGCAAGGAGATCACCCTCGTCACCGGTCTGCGCGAGCTGCGCAAGGAGGTCTTCGAGCGGGACGACTACGACACCGTCGTCGTACTCGATTCCCACTGGGCGACCACCGTCGAGTTCGTCGTCACGGCACAGCGGCACAGGGCAGGCCTGTTCACCTCCGAGGAACTGCCGCGCGGGATGTGCCGGATGCCGTACGACTTTCCCGGCGACCCGGAACTCGCGCACAGCATCGCCTCGTTCGCGGACAAGCACGGCACCTGGATCACCCCGATCGACGACGAGTACCTGCCGATCTACTACGCCACCGTCAACCTCTGGAAGTTCCTGGGGGAGGGCCTGCCCGACAAGCGCTGGGTGACCATCGGGGTGTGCCAGACCGGGGACATGGAGGACCATCTGCGGCTCGGGCGGGCGCTCGCCGACGGTATCGCCGCGACTCCGGGGCGGCGGGTGCTGCTCATCGCCTCCGGTGCCCTCTCGCACACCTTCTGGCCGCTGCGCGAGCTGCGCGACCACGAGGCGAGCGACCCCGTGCACATCCGCACCCCCGAGGCACGGGAGGCGGACTACGAGCGCATCGCGTGGTTCAAGGAGGGCCGGCACGACAAGGTCCTCGACACCATGGACGAGTTCTGGAAGTTCAAGCCCGAAGCGAGGTTCTCCCACTACCTGATGCTGGCCGGCGCCCTCGGCGAGCAGGCCTGTGCCGCCCCGGCCCGGCAGTACGGCGAGTACGAGAACTCGGTCGGCACCGGCCAGGTCCACCTCTGGTTCGACCGGCCCGCCGACGGCTGGACCGGCACCGGAACAGCCGTCGGCGCCGCGCCCCACCACCCGCACCGTCGTCCCTAGGAAGGCCGCCATGCCCGAATACCGCCGCATCCTCCTGGACGGTGCCGCCGTCCAGGTCACCGTCGACGGCGACGAACTCGTCGCCGGGGACGGGCGCCGCGTCAAGACCGAGGATGCTCGGCATCTGCCGCCGGTCGTGCCGTCCAAGGTGGTCGCCGTCCATCTCAACCACCGCAGCCGCGTGGAGGAGTTCCGGATCGGGCTGCCCGACACCCCGACCTACTTCCACAAGCCGACCTCCGCCCTCAACTCCCACCGGGGCGCCGTCGTCCGGCCCGAGGGCTGCAAGTGGCTCAACTACGAGGGCGAGGTCGCCATCGTCATCGGGAAGACCGCGCGGAACGTCTCCCAGGCACAGGCGGGGGAGTACATCGCCGGGTACACGGTCGCCAACGACTACGGGCTGCACGACTTCCGCGACACCGACGCCGGCTCCATGCTGCGGGTGAAGGGGTCGGACACGCTGTGCCCGCTGGGCCCCGGTCTGGTCACCGACTGGGACTTCCGCGGCAAGCGGCTGCGCACGTACGTCAACGGCGAGGTCGTCCAGGACGGGTCCACCGACGAGATGAAGTGGGACATGCACTATCTCGTCGCCGACATCGCCCGCACGATCACCCTCTACCCGGGCGATGTGCTGCTGTCCGGGACGCCTGCCAATTCGCGGCCCGTCCAGCCCGGCGATGTCGTCGAGGTCGAGGTGGAGGGCCTCGGGCGGCTCACCAACCACATCGTCACCGGGCCCACCCCCATCCGCACCGACGTCGGCGCGCAGCCGACCGAGTCCGAGGAAGTGCTGTCCACCGCGCTCGGCGGGGACTGGGAGTTCCGTGGCATCCGCGCGCCCCGCAGGTAGACGTCACGGCAGGCGCCGGGAACCGACGGGTAGGGTCGCGACCATGACCGAGTCCGCCGAGACCCCGCAGCAGCCGGACGGCCAGCCGGATGGCCAGCCGGACGACCGGCCCGACGGCCAGCCGGACGACCGGTCGCGCAGGCGGCTCGGCTACGGCGAGGGGCGCGAGGCGCTGCTCAGGGCCGCGGTCCGGGTCGTCGGCGCGCGCGGGCTGCGCCACCTCACCTACCGCGCCGTGGCCGAGGAGGCCGGGGTCACCCACGGCCTGGTCGTCCACCACTTCGGCTCCCGGGACGCGCTCATCGAGGAGTCCCTCGCCTACGCCGTGCGCCTCAGCCTCAGCAGCAGCCTGCTGGAGCCCGGCACCGGCGAGCCCGAGGACTTCGTGGCCGGTCTGACGGACATGGTCGAGGACGACGCGGACGGCCAGGCGTACCAGTACGAGCTGCTCCTGGAGGCCCGCCGCCGGCCCGAGCTGCTGCCGCAGGTCCGCGCGCTCTACGACGAGTACTTCGGCGCCTCCCAGCGCGAGCTGGACCGCATCCTGCCCGGCGACGCGAGCCCCGCCTTCAACCGGCTGGTCTTCGCCGCGCTGGACGGCCTGGTGCTGCACCAGCTCACCGGCATCGGCGACCGCGCCGACACCGAGGCGGCCCTGGCCGAGCTGCGTGCCCTCCTGCGCACCCTGGGTGAGCGGCCGCCGGGGAACCGCGACTGAGCGTGCCCGGCCCGGAACCCCCCGTCGCGGTCGCGCCGGGGGGTTTGCCATGCCCTGGGCGCAGCGGTTTCCCTGGCGTAAATTCCCCTTCCCACCCCCTTGCCAGATGGATAGTTCCGGCCCACCATGAGGCAACTCGTTTGGCTCAAAACGAAAACTCTCCCTTCCCCTCAGCAGGTGATCCGAGTGGACAGTCAGACGGTCGACGCCTCTCCGCAGGCCGGAGCGGGCCCCCAGCCCGCGGCCACCCTCAAACGCAACGCCCTGGGTGTCCTGGGCATCCTCTTCTTCGTCCTGTCCGCCCAGGCACCGCTCACCGGTATCGCGGGCGCCGTACCGATCGCCGTCGCCGTGGGCAACGGCGCCGGGGCCCCGGCCGCCTACGCCCTCGCCGGAGCGGTGATCCTGCTGTTCTCGGTGGGCTTCGTGGCCATGGGCCGGCACGTCGTCAACGCCGGCGCCTTCTACACCTACATCGGGAAGGGGCTGGGCCGGACGACCGGCAGCGGCAGCGCGGCCGTGGCGCTGTTCGCCTACTGCACGGTCCAGGCCGCGATGTACGGGCTGTACGGGTACACCGTCAGCGGGCTCGTCGAGCACTACTCCGGCGCGCACATCGCCTGGTGGGTGTGGGCCCTGGTGACCATGGCCGTGGTCCAGGTGCTGGGCGCCGCCGGGATCGAGCTGGGCGCCAAGGTCCTCGCCGTGTTCGTGCTGGCCGAGTTCAGCATCCTGCTGGCCTTCGCCCTGGTCACCTTCTTCAAGGGCGGCGGGCCCGAGGGACTCGACTTCGGCGGTACGTTCTCGCCGAGCGCCGTGCTCCAGGGCGCACCCGGCGTGGCCCTGATGTTCGCCGTGGCCTCGATGTTCGGCTTCGAGGCCACCGCCATCTACGGCGAGGAGGCCCGCGAACCCCGCAAGACCGTCCCCCGGGCCACCTACCTCTCGGTCACCGTGGTCACCGGCTTCTTCGCCTTCGTGTCGTGGATGCTGGTCTCCTCCTACGGCCCCTCGAAGGTCACCGCGGCCGCGGGCAAGGCGCTGGCCGGCGGCGACTCCACCGTCTTCGTCTTCGCACCGATCGCCGACCAGTTCGGCGGCTGGGCCGACGACGTCCTGCCGATCCTGCTGGCCACCTCCCTGTTCGCCGGCATCCTCGCCTTCCACAACTCCGCCAACCGCTACCTGTTCTCCCTCAGCCGCGAGGGCCTGCTGCCGGGCCGGCTGCGCACCCTCAACCACCGGCACTCGCCCTGGGCCGCGGGCCTGGTGCAGACGGCGATCGCGGTGCTCCTGGTGATGCCCTTCGCCGTCGCCGGCAAGGACCCGGTCCTCACCCTCTTCTCCTGGTTCAGCGGCGTCGGGGTCCTGGCCTGCATGCTGCTGTACTTCCTCACCTCGGTCTCGGTGATCGTCTTCTTCCGCCGCGAGCGCCTCGACACCCGGCCCTGGAACACCTGGATCGCCCCGGCCCTGGGCGCCCTCGGTATCGCCGCCATGATCTGGGTGATCCTGGCCAACTTCACGACCCTCATCGGCGGCGCCACCAGCACGGCCGTGTGGCTCGTCCTCGCCGTCCCCGCCGTCCTGCTCCTCGGGGCGGGCACCGCACGGCTCGTCCACCGCGGCTGACGCACCCCGCCGGGCCCGGCCCCCGCACGGCCGGGCCCCCGCCTTCCGATTGGGAACACCATGCTGGACCTCACCCCCGACGAACTGCTCGGCCGGGCAAAGGCCCTCCACCTGCCCGCCCAGCACCACATCGACGGCACCGACGAGCCCGGGGGCGGAGCGGCCTTCGCCGTCGTCTCACCCCGGGACGGACAGCTCCTCACCCAGGTCGCCGACGCCGGCCGGGCCGAGGTCGACCACGCCGTGACCGCCGCCCGCCGCGCCTTCGACTCCGGGCCCTGGCCGCGCCTGGCGCCCGCCGAGCGCGGCCGGATCCTGCTGCGCATGGCCGAACTCCTCGAAGCACACCGGGAGGAACTCGCCCTCACCATCACCCTGGAGATGGGCAAGCCGATCACCGAGGCGTACGCCATCGAGCTGCGCGCCGCGATCACCACCTTCCGCTGGTACGGGCAGCTGGCCGACAAGCTGACCGACGAGTCCCCGCACACCGCCGCCGACGCCCTCGCCCTGGTCACCCGCGAACCGACCGGCGTCGTCGGCGCGGTGGTCCCCTGGAACTTCCCCCTCACCCTGGCGAGCTGGAAGGTGGCCCCGGCGCTCGCGGCCGGCTGCACGGTCGTCCTGAAGCCCTCCGAGTCCTCCCCGCTCTCCGCCCTGCTCCTCGGCCGGATCGGCACCGAGGCCGGACTCCCGCCCGGCGTCCTCAACGTCGTCACCGGCGACGGGCCGACGGCCGGCCGGGCGATCGGCCTCCACCCCGACGTCGACGTACTGGCCTTCACCGGCTCCACCGCCGTCGGCCGCCACTTCCTGCGCTACTCCGCCGACTCCAACCTCAAGCGGGTCTGGCTGGAGCTGGGCGGCAAGTCGCCCAACATCATCCTCCCGGACGCCCCCGACCTGGACCGGGCCGCCGCCACCGCCGCCTGGGGCATCTTCTTCAACCAGGGCGAGATGTGCACCGCCCCCTCCCGGCTCCTGGTCCACTCCTCGATCGCCGAGCGCGTCACGGACGCCATCGTGCGGCGCGCCGAGGAACTCCGCATCGGCGACCCGCTCGACCCGGCGACCGAGCTGGGCGCGCTGGTCGGGGAGGCCCACCTGGAGCGCGTGCGGGGGCACATTGCCGCCGGGCGTGAGCAGGGGGCCCGGCTGCGCACGGGTGGCGAGCGCACTCTGGCGGACACCGGCGGCAGCTATCTGCAGCCGACGGTCTTCGACCGCGTCGGCCCGGGTATGCGCCTGGCCCGCGAGGAGATCTTCGGTCCCGTCCTGTCCGTCCTCGCCTTCGACGAGCTGGACGAGGCGGTCCGGCTCGCCAACGCCACCGAGTACGGGCTCGCGGCCGGTCTGTGGACCTCCGACCTGTCCACCGCGCACCGGGTCTCCCGCGCCCTGAAGGCCGGCACGGTCTGGGTGAACTGCTACGAGGAGGGCGACCTCACCGTGCCCTTCGGCGGGATGAAGCAGTCCGGCAACGGGCGGGACAAGTCCGCGCACGCCATCGACAAGTACACCGAACTCAAGACGACCTGGATCCAGCTGTGACCCGTCCGCACCGTCGGCTCCGCCCGCTCATCGCCGTACCCGCCCGGTTCTCCGCCACCACCTCGGCGCTGCGCTTCGCCGCCGAGGTCAACGCCCGGGCCCTGATCGAGGCCGTCTGGCGGGCCGGCGGCGAACCCGCGAGCATCCACCCCGCCGACACCGACGTGCCCGGCCGGCTCGCCCGCTTCGACGGCGTGCTGCTGCCCGGTGGCGGCGACCTCGCCCCGCGCCGCTACGGAGCGACGGACACCCACGACAGCGTCTACGACGTCGACGACCTCCAGGACGCCTTCGACCTCCAAGTGGCCCGCCACGCACTGGAATCGGGCCTGCCGCTGCTGGCGATCTGCCGCGGACTCCAGGCCGTGAACGTGGCGTTGGGCGGCACGCTGGAGCAGGACATGGGCGGTCCGGACCGCACCCACCGGCACCTCCGTCACCCGGTGACCCTCCGTCCCGGCTCGCGCGTCGCACAGGCGGTGGGGGAGGAGAAGACGGACGCCTCCTGCTACCACCACCAGCGGGTGGACCGCCTCGGCACCGGCCTCACCGTCACCGCGACCGCGGCGGACGGCACCGTCGAGGGTCTCGAACTGACCGGCGCCCAGGGCTGGTTCACCGCCGTGCAGTGGCATCCCGAGGACACCGCGCACGAAGACCCGGCACAGCAGCGCCTGTTCGACGCGTTCGTACAGGCGGCGGCGACCTGAAGGCCTCCTGATCGGGCGTCCCGATCAGGCCTTGGGGCGCCTACCGCTGCGGCGGGGTGCCGGCTCGGCGCCGTCGAGCAGTTCCCGGCGCCGCTCCTCGCCGTGCTCCTCGACCTGGAGCACGACCCGCCGCAGCAGCTCCGCGAGGGTCCGGCACTCGGCGTCGCTGAGCCCGGAGGTCACGAACGCCTCCTCCTCGTTGAACGCCGGGAACACCCGCTGCATCAGCTCCTCGCCCTTCTCGGTGAGACTGAGCAGGACCAGGCGGCCGTCGCCCGGATGCCCGGCCCGGCTGACCAGCCCACGCGACTCCAGGGTGCGGGCCACGCCCGTGAGCGTGCCCTTGGAGATCCCGGCCTCCTCCGCCACATGCCGGGTCTCCGACTCGCCCCACACCCAGACGACCCACAGCACCACGAACGCGGTCCAGGTGAGGTCCGAGCCGCGCAGCACGGAGTTCTCCAGGTGCTGGCGCACGGCGGAGGCGGCCCGGTGGATGTTGGCCACGGCCGCCATCCGGTCCCGGCGGATCGGGATGCCACCGAGCTTCGCCGAGGCCAGCTTCTCGGCTTCGGTGATGGACCGCTGACCGGGCACGGGTGACTCCTTCTCGACTTTCGTTCGGCCTCAAATTGTACGGAACGAAGCGTGCCGTCAGCGGGCGGCCGGGTGGGGCAGGTCGTGGGCCTCCAGGCTGATCAGCTCTTCGGCCGTCGGGGCGGTGAGCTCGGCCACGCGCTGGGCCTGGCGTTCGGTCATCTCCTGGAAGATCTGGCGCGCCGAGCGGCCGTTGCCGAAGCCCTCGCCCCGGGGCATGGCCTGGAAGAGGGAGAACAGTTCGGTACGGGCCGTCGGAGTCAGCTCGTAGCGGTGCTGCCCAGCCTGGAACTCGACGATCGACACCAGCTCGCCCGGCTCGTAGTCCTCGAAGAGCAGGGTGCGGCCGAAGCGCGAGGCGAGGCCGGGGTTGGAGCCGATGAAGCGGTGCATGTCGCCGGGGTAGCCGGCGGCGATGACCACCACGTCGTCGCGGTGGTCCTCCATCAGCTTCACCAGGGTCGCCACGGCCTCGGTACCGAAGTCGTTGCCCGCGAAGGCCGGGGCCAGGGAGTAGGCCTCGTCGATGAAGAGCACACCGCCGAGCGCCCGGGTGAAGGCGGCGGTGGTCTTCGGGCCGGTGTGGCCGACGTACTCGCCGACCAGCGCGGTCCGGTCGACCTCGATCAGGTGGCCCCGGCGCAGCAGCCCGAGGGCCTTGAGGAGACGGCCGTAGAGGCGGGCGACCGTGGTCTTGCCGGTGCCGGGGTTGCCGGCGAAGACCAGATGGCGGCTGAGCGGCGGGGCCGGCAGTCCGGCCTCCTCGCGGCGGCGGACCGTCTGCATGAGCTTGACCAGGGAACCGACGTCCTGCTTGACCCGGTCCAGGCCGACCAGTTCGTGGAGTTCGCCGAGCAGGTCCTCCAGGCTCTCCTCCTCCGGCTCGTCGGAGTCGTCGACGGCCTTGGCGGTGGAGGGGGAGGCGGGGGCGGCACCGGGTCTGCCGTTCGCGGGGGCCGTGGCGGGGGTGCCGAAGGTCAGCGGGGTGCCGTCGGCGGTGCAGTCCTCCAGGACCGGCTTGGCGCCCTCGTCGGTGCCCAGCGCCTCCGCGCAGTCCCGGATCCGGCAGTGCCGGAAGACCGGGTCGGCTCCCTTGGCGACGTGCAGGGCGGGGAAACCCGCGCGGGTGACGTCGAGCGAGGTGAACGTGCCGCCCGCGCCCTCGGCCAGGAACACCCCGTTCTTGCCCGGCCGGTCGATGTGCAGCCCGGTGATCTCCGGCCTGGCGCCGGTCCACACGACCGCGCCGGAGCCCGCGCAGTCCTCGACCCGGCCGCCGGTCACCGTGGCCTCGGCGCCCTCGTCGACCACCAGGCCGGCCGCCCCCGCGCCGCTGATCCGGATGCCGGCGAGGGAGACGGCGGCGCCCTTGGCGACCTGCACGCCGATCTCCTTCGTCCCGGTCACCGTGGTGTCCGCGACCGTGCTGCCGGCGGGCGAGCCGATGCCGATCCCGGCGGCGGACCCGGCGACCCGGCAGCCGGTGAGTGTGGCCACCGCCCGCTCCAGGACGCTGACCCCGGTCATGGCGACATCGGTGATCCCGCAGTCGGTCAGCTCGATCCGGGCCTCGCCCGTGGCGTGCACACCGTGCTCGGAGCCGCCCCGCACCCGGCAGTCGGCGAGCCGCCCGACGGCCGTACCGGCCAGATGCACCGCGCTGAAGGCACTGCGGTCGATCCGGCAGTCGGCCAGGTCCGCCTCGGCCGAGCCCGTCACCAGGAGCCCGTTGGCCCCCGCGTCCGCCACGGAACAGCCCGACGCGCTGAGCCGTGCGGTCTCCTGCACGACCAGCCCGCTGGCGGCCGCCCCCCGGATCCGGCAGTCGGTCAGCTCGGCCCGCGCCGAACCGGTCAGATGCACCCCCGCCGCACCGGGCGTCTCGATGCGCGACTCCCCGGCCAACGCCTCGGTGGAGTCCTCGAGGAGCAGCCCCGCCCTGCCACTGCCCGCCAGCACCGAGTCGGTCAGCCGCAGCCGCGCCCGGCCGCGCAGCCGCATCCCGGACCCGGTCGTACGCTCCAGCCGCAGCCGTACGGCGTCCAGGCTCGCCGTGCCGGACAGCACCACGCCGGTGCCGTCGACGCCGGTCACCGCCGTGTCCTCAAGCCGGGCGCGGACACCACCCGCCAGGTGCAGACCGGCCAGCCTGGCCCCCTCCAGACGGCAGCGGCGCAGGACCACGGCCGTCGTACCGCCCTCCTCGTCGTCCGGGCCCTTCACCTGGACCCGGCCGCCTTCCACCGAGCACTCCTCCAGGACCAGCCCGGCGCCGGGCGACACGCTCACGGCGGGCAGGCCCGCGTCCGAGCCCCACACGGTGATGTTGTGCAGGGCGCAGTCCGGCCCGTCCACGGTCACCGCGGGCGCCTCACCGGGCGGCGCCGCGATCACCACGCTGCCCCGGCCGTGCTCCGCCGTGAGCACCACCGCGCGGTCCAGCACCAGGTTCTCCGTCCAGGTGCCGGGGGCGATCACCACCAGGTCGCCGGGCGAGGCGGCGCGTATCGCCTCGCCGATGGTCCGGTACGCGCCCCGGCCGCCCTGCCCCTTGGGCGCCACGGTGTGACGGGTGGTCATCTACGTTCCTCAGTCCTCGGTGATCGCCGCTGCCCGGTCACGGTGCCTGGTAGTAGGTGGGATTGATGCTCGCACGATACGTACTGGTCAGGTACAGCGACTGGATCGTCTTCTCGAAGATCTTGAAGGGTAGCTGGATCCAGAAGTCGGCGAAGCCCTGGCGGTGGAAGAGCCGGCTGCCCGCGCTCATCACGAACACGTTCTTGACCAGTCCGGTGGTGGCGGCCGTCGTCACGGAGGCGGCGGCGTTGATCCCGCCCTCCCAGACCGCGTCCCCGCCATGCAGCTTCACGGTCTGCCCGTCGGCGTTGGTCACGCCCCACACCGCCGCGTTCATACTGCCGTTGACCCAGCCGGACAGGGCGCTGCTGAGGACGCCGAACGAGAAGTCGTAGGCACCGCCCCGCCAGCGGGTCGGCGTCTCGTTGCCCGCCCACTCGTTGACCCAGGTCTTGTCGTGGTTCAGCGGGCGCCGGGTCCACGGCTTGCCGCCGTCGACATTGGCGATACCCGCCTTGAACTTGCCGAGCTTCTCGAACCCGAGGGCCCGGTTCTCGTGCACCGCGGTGCTCAGACCGGTCTTGACGGTCGCGCCGACCGCCGCGTTGGCGAACGACTTGAGGGCGTCCTTGCCGGTGAACGGCTTGTTCTGGACGGCGGCCACGATCCCGTTGACGGCGAGGTTCGCACCGAACTCCAGGATGAACTCCTGACCGAACTCCAGCGCCGCCTTCTTGGCCACGGACTGCCAGTACGGCTCGTAACGCGCCTCGCGCAAGGCCGCGTTGCCGTCCGGCAGGACCGTGCCGGACCACGGCATGCGCTGCGCCTCCCGGGTGGTACGGCCCCAGCCGCGGATCTCGGTGAGCGCGCCCCGGAAGTCGTACTCGTTGCCGGTCAGCCGCATCCGGCCGAAGCTGTCCCGCTCGAACACCAGCCCGCTGTCGGTGCGTTGGGCGATCAGCTCGCCCCGGTCGCTGTACCGGTTCCACTGGCCGCGCCAGGCGTCCGTCTCCAGGAACCCGCCGCCGTCCGCCTTCCGCTCGCGGACCACACTGCCGTGGTCGTACTCCTTCCACACCGACCCCGGTGTTCCGGCGCCGGTGTCGTACGTCCGCACCCGCACCGGACCGCCGTTGTGCAGCGGGGTCTCGCGCACGACGGCGGGCGCGCCCTGGCCGGTGCCGGGCAGCGAGTCGCGGAAGTGGCGGGCGCCGGGCGCCCACTGGTCCTGCCAGGCGCCGTCGTGCCACCAGCGGCGGACCTGGTTGACCATGGCCGGATCGAGGGCCGTGCCGTCGCGCTTGAAGACGTTGGCCGTCCACCAGCCGTTGGCGTCCCGCCAGGCGTCCACGTACCGGCCCGAGTCGAGCATCCGGCGCTCGCGGACCAGTTGCCCGTTCGCGTCGAAGTCCCGGTAGGAGTCGTCCCAGGGCAGCCTGGAGTCGGTGGAGCCGCGGAAGAACTGCCGCTCCCCGGTGGCCACCTGGGCGCCGTTCCCGTCCAGCTCGCGCCAGGTCCAGCGGCCGGAGTCGGCGCGGCCCGAACCCTGGATCACATGGTCCGGGGCGTTCGGCTTGGGGTGGCTCTGGCCGACGAGGTTGCCGTGCGGGTCCCGCTCCACCCAGAAGCGGTTCCCCGACGGGCCGGTGTACTCCCGGACCACCCCGCCGGGCCGCCCCTCGCGGGCGATGTGGGTGGTGCCGTCGGCGGCCTGGTGGACGTCCTGCCAGAGCCTGCCGTCCGGGTCGTTCGCTAGCGGTTCGCGGTAGCCCCTGACCTGGCCGGCCTGCCAGGGCTGGTCGGTGGGGTTGGCCGGGGCGTGGCCGGGGCGCCCGGCGTGGTCGCCGACCTTCAGGGACGTGCCGTCGTGCAGCTTGCCGCTGAAGCGGGCGAAACTCCCGTCGGCGGCCAGGTCGAGGGCGCTGCCGTCCATGCCGACATAGCGCACACCGGAGGCGGTGACCGTGCCGTCGTTCGCCTCTCTGCTCCAGGTGAACACCTGGTAGGTGTTGTCGCCCCGGACATGCGCGTACGGCGGCCGGGTGTGCTCGGCGCCGGTCAGCCAGCGGGTGCGCACCCATGTCGGCGGGCGCTGCTCGCGCCAGCGGTCGGTGGTCAGGAAGCCGTCCCCGAACGCCTCGTGCCTGCCGACCTCCTTGCCGTGCGGGGAGTGCCGTTCCCAGGTGGCGCGCAGCGTGCCGTCCGGGTTCATGGCGTGCTCCTGGTACTGGCCGGCCCGCTCGGGCCACTCGGCCATGCCCCACTGCCGCTGGGCGACCCGGCCGTCGGCCGTGCGGTCGGTCCAGCCGCTGCCCAGGCGCTCCGGTGTTCGCGGGCCCGAGGAGAGCTCCCTGCCCGCGCCGTCGTAGCGGTGCCAGGTCCAGCTGCCGTCGGCGTTCCGCACGGCCAGGGTGTGCCCGGCGCTGCCGTCGAACTTCTGCAGCCCGTCCCGGTATTCGCGGACCGTGCGCCCCCGGCCGTCGGTGTCGTGCCAGCCGGTGCCCGCCGTGTCGTAGTGCCGGCCGCCGGTCCCGGCCGGGGTGCCGCTCTCGTCCCAGCGCACCCAGTGGGTACGGGGGGCGGTGCGGGCGAAGGCGATGGTGTCGGTGCGGCGGAAGGAGTCGAGGGCATCGCCGCCGGCCCCGGGCAGCACCCGGCGCTCGAAGACCGGGACCTTGGCCCTGGTCGAACCGAGCAGCCGGATGCGGCCGTTGGCGAGGCCGGAGAGGTCGACGGTGCCGTGGTGGAAGGCGCCGGCTCCCGCGGTGCCCCGGCCGTCGACGCGTGCCCAGGTGTTCCGGGCGTGGTCGAGGACGTACGTGAAGTCCGTCGGCCGGCCGTTGTCCAGCACCCGGAACCCCTGCCGGGCCGGGCGGCCGTCGGCACCCAGTTCCAGGAACTCGCCGCTGCGCGGGCTGCCCTGCCGCTGGAACACGATCCGCAGCCGGCCGTCGGTCCGGCCGACGTTCCAGTGGTCGAGCCGGGCGCCGGAGGCGTTCTCCAGCCATCCGCCGCCGAAGCGCCCGTCGGCCGCCGTCTCGGTGACCACGAGGCGTTCGCCGTGCCCCGCCGGCAGTGTCTCGGTGGTGCGGTGACCGCCGCCCGGCAGGGGCACCCGCTCCCCGAGGAACCGGCCGGTGTTCTGGTCGAAGGTCCGCACGACACCGTCGGGCCGGGTCACCAGGACACGGCCCGCCGGGTCGACGGCGGCGGTGTGCGTCGGGTTCGGGCCGAAGGCGTCGTCCAGCACCTGCTCCGGCGCTCCCAGCGGCCGGTCGAGGTGCCAGGCCGTGGCGCCGTCGCGCCCGGTCAGCCGGAGGCCGTCGCCGGTGTGTGCGCCGTCGGGCCCGAACGTGCGGTAGCCGGCGCCGTGAGCGGTACGGAAACCGCCGTTGCCCGGCAGGACGGTGACCGCGTCGGGCAGCGGGCGGCCGTCGGCACCGGTGAGCCGGTGGCCGCCGGCCCCGTCGGACGCCACGAAGCGGGTACCCCGTGGCCCGCCGGCCGGGTCCGCCAGCGCCGTCGAGGTGCCCACCGGACGGGCGTGCCCGTCGTAGAGCACGGAGTGCCCGGTGGTGTCGTCGATGGTGCGCAGCCGGTTGTCGCCGACCTCGATGACACGCTCCGGCAGCGGCTGCCCGGCCGCATCGGTGAGCCGGTGGCCGCCCGCGCCGTCCGGTACGGCGATCCGGTCGCCGCGTCCGCCCGTCGCCGGGTCGAACAGCGCCCGGCCCGTGTCCTCGAAGCGTCCCTCGCCGGTGTACCGGGTGGTGGTGCCGGTCGTGTCGTCGGTCACCCGGAACCCGGTGCCGTCGGGCAGCCGGGTGACCGTCCCGGGCTGCGGAACGCCGGCCGTGTCGGTCACCGCGTACCGGCCGTCGCCCCGCTCCGCCAGGAAGAGCCCGCCGCGTCCGCCCTGCGGGTCGGTGAGGGAGAACCCCGCCTCCTGGAGCCGGCCCCGGCCGTCGTGGCGTACGGAGACACCGGTCGCGTCGTCGGTGATCCGCACACCGTTGCCGTCGCCCAGGCGGTCCGCGCGCATCGGCAGGCGGTCGCCCGCCAGGTCGGTGACATGGGTGCCGGTGCCGTCGGTGACCAGGACCAGATGGTCCTCGGGTACGTCGGTCGGAGTGGTGAGCCGGACCCCTGCGTCGATCGGGCGGCCCTGTCCGTCGACCCGGGTCGTGGCGCCGCTGCCGAAGTCGGTGATCCGCACCTGGCCGCCGGGCAACGGCTCGGCGGCCAGCCCCTGGGCGCCCGGGCCGGTGACCGTCACCCGGTCGGCGTGGCCGTGCCCGTTCAGGCGGATGTCCAGGCGCAGCCCCGTGGGCGAGTCGTCGGCGCGGAGCAGCGGGACGTCCTCGGCGATCCGGTCGCCGTTCGCGGTGTACGTCGTGACGACGTCCCGGTCCGTGTGCCGTACCAGGAAGCCGCCGTCCGGGCCGGGGGCCACGGTCCGGTCCGAGACCGGGTTGAGCTGCTGGTCGAGCAGCCGCAGTGTCGACCCGCCCTCCTCGGAGGTGCTGACCGTGATGGTGAGGCCGTTCGGGCCGGAGACCCCCGAGTCGTTGAGGTCGATCCGGTCGACCGTGACGGGCACGTTGTCGGGCAGGTCGTCGAACCCGCCGGCGCCGAGCGTCGCGCCGTGCCGGGTGGCGTCCGCGTCGAGCTCGTCGATCCGGGCCTGGATGCGCTGCGGATCGGCGGCGTTGTCCCGCAGGCCGTGGTAGGCCGCGTTGAATCGGTTCTCGGCGGCGTCCACGCGCAGCCGCACCTGCTCGTCGACGGCGCTCACGCCCTGCGAGGTGCTCGCGTCGCCGGGCCCGCGGAGCTGCCCGCGGGCGTCCCCGAGGTCCTGACGGGCGGCGGTCAGCTCCTCCCACCCCGTGCGCCACGGCCGCCCCTCGGGCCCGAGGATGCGCTGGACCCCCTCGGACCGGGCGGCCCACGGGGTGTCCCCGCCCGGCCGGGCCGGGGGCGGAGCAGCCCTCTCCAGGAGCCCGAGGGCGTTCTCCTGCCGCTCGAACCGCTGGATCTCGCCGAGTACGACCTGGAGGCGGGCGTGCGTTCGCGGACTCGCGCCCCCGGCGGACACGGCAGCCCGGGTCCGGTCGCCGAGCCCGCCCGCGGGCCCGAGACGTTCGAAGTCCTCCAGCACGCGGTAGGCGTTCGCCTCGGCCCGCACCTGGTTCAGCAGCGCGTCGACACCGGCCCGGCGGGCCGACTCCGGGCGTGCGTGCACGAAGGTCTCGGCGGCGGTGACCAGCCGGTCCAGGGCGTCGGCCCGCTGCCCCAGCCGATCGACGGGAACCTGGCGGAACTCGTCCAGAGCCCGGTCCACGGGATGGATCTGCGAGCGGAAGCGGATACCGCCCGGCCTCGCGGTACGGGTCCGGAAGGTGGCCCGGTCGAGGAGGTCGGGATCGGCCGCGCGACCGACGGCGGGTGCCGTCGTCGTCGGGGCGGCGTCGGTGCGCGGTGGCTCGGGCCGCCGGAACAGGTCGTCGACGACCGAGTCCCCCGGCGCTCGCGGAGCCGAACCGCCGGCCCCGAGACGGGTGCCGTCCTGCGGGGGCAGCGGTGCCGAATGGCCCGTGTCGGCCGGGTGGGAAGCCGCCGTGGTGAGGTCGTCGAGCTTCGGCGCCGTGGACTCGGTGCCGGTGTGGAGCGGCGCGGCCGAGCCGAGGTCGTGCAGGCGCGGTGCCGTGGCATCGGTGTCCACGAGGCGGAGGGCGGCCGCGGAGTCGACGGTGACCGGGTGCGGCTGGGACGCGTCGAGGTCGGTCGGGCGGGGCGAGGTGGTGTCGGTCCCGACGAGCCGCGGCGGCGTGGTCTCCGTGTCGATCGGGTGCGCGGTGGGCGACTCGTGGGGAGAGCGGGACGGTCGGCTCGTGTCGGTGACCTCGATGCGCGGCGGGGTGCTGTCGGTGTCGATACGCAGGGGCGCGGGTGCGTCGGTGCCGATGCGCTGCGGTGCCGGTGCGTCGGTGTCGATGCGGTGGGGTGCGGGCGCCGTGGTGTCGAGGCCGTGCGGTGTCGGTGCGTCGGTGTGGGGGGTGTGTGCCGTGGTGCCGTCCGTGGTGAGGGCGGGCGGCTTGGTGTCGGGGCCGAACCGGGCCGGGACGGCCGGCTGGTGCCCATGAGCCGCGCTCGTGCTGCTCTCGGCGACGGCCGACGGCGGAAGGGTGGGCGTGTCCGCCTTCGGGGACAGGAAGAGGTCACGGCCCAGCTGCGTGAGGTGCAGGCCGTCGCCGTCTCCCCTCACCAGATCCGCCTTGACCAGCTTCTTGTAGGTGTCGCCGAAGTTGTTCCTGGCGAGGCCGACCGCGGCCTTGGTCTCCTCGCCGTTGCTGGAGTTCTTCAGCGCCCGGAAGCCGTCGTGGTCGATAAGAGCCTCGAGCATCGTCTTCATGTGCTTGGTGGGCTTGTCCACCTTCAGCGCGAGCTGCGCGTCCAGGAGCCGGTCCAGCTCCGGCGACCGGACCTGGGACGGGCCGGCCCCCGCGCCGGCGACCGCCTTGGGCTGCGCCTTCGGGCCGCCGGCCTCCCGCGACGGCGTCACTTCCGCAAGCCGCGTCCTGATGTCGTCGAGGAGCTTCACCCGCTGGTCGAGCAGGGTCTGCGCCATGGCCTTGCGCTCGCCGACGGCGACCGAGTGGAACTGCCGTGTCAGCTCGACGGATTCCTGGGCCCGGGGGAGTGCCTGGTTGAGGTTGTACCGGACGTTCTTCGTATTGTTGGGGACCTTGGTGGCGTTGTCCGCCTGGCGCAGCTTGTCGGATGCCTCGTCGAACGCCTTGCCCGCGGCACGCGCGGCCGGGTCGACCGTGCCGTCGGCGAGGTAGCGGCCGTCTCCGTCCGCCTGGTGGACCGTGAGCGGCTTCGGCCACTCCGAGGCGACACGGCTCTCGAACGGGTTGATGGGCAGCCCCGAGCCGAACTTCGCCTCGGGCCGGTAGAGCTTCGTGACGACCGACCCCAGCTGGTCCGCGTCGATCGGACCGGCCACCATCCGCAGGACGTCGTCCTTGAAGCCGCCCCCGATCAGGTGTACTTCGCGCACCACGGACAGGGCGAGCGCCTCCTGGACGTGTTCGCCGTGGAAGACCTCCTGATCGAAGGAGACGGTACGGGGATCGCCGCCGCCCGGGTACTCGTACGTCCAGCGGGCCCGCTCGCCCATCTTCTGGAATCCGTCGTCGTACTTCGCGCTGCGGACGACGTCGTCGCCGTGCGTCAGCTTGCTCATCGTGTCGCGGTCGAGCGGGTGCAGCTGGTCGTGCAGCGAGACCCAACCGCCCTTCTGCTCAAGGACCTTGGCGTCGAAGACCAGCGTCGTCGGCCCGTACCGGGAGGCCATCGGCTTGTCGCCGACCTCCATGCGGAAGAAGACGAAGTCGTCATTGCCCAGGTTGGAGGTGTTGTTCACCGAACTCTTGCCGGAGGCGAGGAACTTGAAGCCGCGCCGGCTCAGGTCGCCCTGGGAGGACATCACCCCGCTGTTGGCGATGGCGTGATAGGCGGGGGTCGCGTGCTTGATGCGGTACGGCAGGTTCTGGAGCCCGTCCAGGAGGGCTTCGAACCGGACGCGCTCGGCCTGCGGCATGCCGGTCAGCAGCTCGCCGACCTCCCTGCGCAGGTCCCCGATGTTCCGCTCGGAGAGCCCGCGCACGAACGAGATCTGCTGGGTCCGCGACAGCCGGTCGAAGTTCTCGAAGTCGGCGAACACCTGCTGCCAGCGTGCCGTGGAGCCGGGCAGCTCGGCCTTCCACTGGGTTCCGGTCGGCACCTCGGCGAAGGCCTTGTCGGTGCGGTAGCGCCGGGTGAGACCGGCGAGTCCGCGGACGTCGTTGATGGAGGTCTCGGTGCCCTTGAAGCCCTTGAGGACGAGGGGGGTGCCCTCCGTCGCGCCCCGGGCGGCGTCGCCGACCAGGTCGGCGAGATGCCGGGCGACGGCGATGACCGGCGCGTGCTGGTTGCGCAGGGTGTAGGTGCCGCCGAACTCTGCGGCCTCCTTGACGAAACCCTGGAGCGAGGTGTCCAGTTCACCGGCGGCGTGGGTGAGGTCGTCGGCCAGCCGCTGGAGCTCGTGGAGAGGCTCGGTGCCGGCCGTCGCCAGGTTCTCCAGCCGCTGGGCCAGGGTCCGTACCTGGACCGACTGGTTCTCGATCTCCTGACCGGTCCGGATGAACTGGTCCGCACCCGCCGAACCGCCCTCGGCGCGGACCCTGGTGTCCAGGTCCAGGGCGTGTTGCTGCAGGGTCCGGGCCCGCTCCAGCTCACCGGCGCCGGCGAACTGGTCGACCAGCTGGTTGAGATCACGCTGGGACAGCCCGCCGTGCTCGACCTCGTGCAGCAGGGCCTGGTCCAGGTCATGGACGGCCAGGCTCGCCTGGCTCTTCGCCTCGTCCAACGCCTTGTTGGCGTCCCCGAGTTGCTTGGGCGCGGCGTTGGCCAGCTTGCTCTCCGCCTGCTGGAGGCCGTGCTGGGCCTTGAGATGGTCGGCCAGCAGCTCGGGCAGGGCCGTACCGCCGAGCGCGCGGGGGCGTTCCCTGAGGCTGAGGTCGCGCAGGGCAGCCAGGTCGCCGTCCATCCGGGCCGGGTCGAGGCCCAGTTCGGTCAGGCGGCCGCGGGTGTCGTCGTACCGCTGCCGGGCGTCGCGGACGTCGTCCCGGAGGCGGATCTCGTGGACGCTCGGGCCGTGCGAGCCGCCCGCGGTGCCGTGGTCGGGCAGCAGGTCCTCGGCCCGGCCCAGGTCGTAGCGGGCCTGGACATGGTCCCGCCAGGCGGTACGCCGGTCCAGGCGCAGGGGGTCGTCCGCGCCGCCGAACAGCGCGTCGACCCGCTCGCCGTCCCGGAACCAGGCCTGCTCGATGTCGGCGGGGGTGAGGCGGGTGTCGCCGCGCGGGGCCTTGACGGCCAGCTGGTGGTCGCCGGGCACCCGGACGACGTTGGGGTCCTTGAGGAGATCGTCGAAGCTGTCGGAGTGGGCGGAGGTCGTGGCCCCCTGTTCCGGCAGGTGTTCCGGGGCGTGCCCGGGCGTGCCGGAGGCCGAGCCGGCCAGGCCCTTGTCGGCGTCCGTGTGGGTGGGGGTGCCGGCGAAGGCGGGGCCGTCGGTGGTGCGGGCGCTGCGGCCGGTGTCGACGAGGTCGAGGGCCGAGCCGCTGTGGTCGCCGCCGGGACCCGGGTGCCCGGAGCCGCCGACCGGCGCGGGAGCCGGCTCGTGCGTCCCGGCGCCGACCATGAGCCGGTCGGGGGTCATGGGGTTCGTCGGATTCGTCGTCAGCCGGTCCGGGGCGATCGTGAGCCGGTCAGGCGTCCCGGGCGTCGGGGACGGCGAGCCGTGCGGGAGCCGCTCCGGCGGGGTGCCCGGGCGCGGCGAGCCCGGCTGGTGCACGAGTTCGTCGAGGTGGAGGCGGGTCTGGTGGGCGTTGAGGGCGCTGGTGGTGCGCTCGGCGAGGGCGTCGCCGGTGCCGGGCGCCACGGGGGAGTGCGGGGTGTTGTGGCGGGTGCCGGCGAGCAGGTCGAGGGCCGAGACCCCGGCGTCGACGCTGCCCGGCCCGCCGTGCCGGATGCCGGTCGGGGAGGGGTGGGCGACGGTCGTGGGGCCGGTGAGCAGGCTGTGCGGCGCCGTCACGTCGTGCGGGCCGCCGGGCGCCGGGGCCGAGTCGAGCGCGGTGTGGGCGATGTTCGTGCCCGGGGTGCCGGTCAGTGCGGTGTGGGCCGCGCCGATGCCGGGGGCGCCCGGTGCGTGGACGGTGCCGACGCCCGGGGTGCCGGTGAACGCGGAGTGCAGGGTGCCCGCGCCCGGGTTGGCGGTCGACAGGTCGCCGAGCGTGGCCGCGACCGGCGGCGGTGTGGCGTGGGTGCCGGTGAGGACGGTGCTGCCCGGCGCGTGGGTGGCGTTGTGCGCGCCGCCCGGCAGCAGCACGTCGGTGGTGGAGGTGAGGTTCGCCGGCGCCGGGGGCAGTCCGGTGAGCGTGGTGTGGGCACCGCCGGAGACGGCGGTGACCGGCGTGTCGGTGATGCCGTGGCCGGCGCCGGGGACTCCCGCCGAGGCGGGCACATGGAGGCCGGACGCGGTGGTGACAGTCGGTGTGGCGCCGGCGCTCACCCCGAGCTCCGAATGCCCGCCCAGTGCGCCGAAGTTCTCCACGCGCACGGCGCCGAGCTGCACATGCGGCATGTCGACCAGCGCGTCCACCGTGCGCGCCGCGTGGACGCCGAAGTTGCCGCGGTGGGCGATCGCGCCGACGTCACCGAGGTTGAGGGACGGCGGCCGGAGCGTCGAGGTGACGTCCAGATGCGTGCTCGGGATGCTGAGGTCGAGGTTGCGGATGCTGCTCTGCCCGGAACCCGCCCCGAACCGCACCTCGTTGAGCTGGATGCGGGGCATGTCGACAAGGGCGTCGACGGTGCGCGGGTCGACCGGCACCGAGCTGATCGTACGGCCGATGCTGCTGGTGATCGGGGCGCCGAAGATGTGCTGGCCGAGCACACCGCGGTCGAAGAGGCTGATCCGCAGGGCCCGTGCGAAGCCGTACTCGCCGATCTCCGCCGCGTCCACCGGCAGGAAGATCCGCAGCCACTTGGTGCCGCCGAACTCCTGGCCCACCCACTCCTTGGTGGCCTGCCAGCCGCGGGAGAGCGTCTCGGGCAGCCCGCGCACGAACCCGGGAATCGCCTTGAAGCCCTGCACGACCGTCAGACTCAGGGAGTTGACGCCGTGGCTGATGATGTTGGGCAGGTTGTGGATGCCGTCCAGCACCCACAGGCCGCCCTTGTAGACCCAGGTGCTGCCGAGCCGCACCAGGTCCTTGAGGCCGAGCAGCAGCGTGGTGGGGCGGAAGCCGTTGGTGAACAGGTTGCGCAGGGCCTGGAAGGTGCCCCGGGCGATGTTGGCGAACCCCTTGGCGAAGGCCGTCGTACCGACGCTCTTGATGATCTGGAAGATCGGCAGCGCCTTGGTGGTGGGCGCCAGGATGCCGAGCCCGGCGAGGAAGAGGTCGAGGAAACTGGCGTCACCGTTGGCGAAGTCGACGATCGTCTTGATGAAGAGGGTCAGGTTGACGCCGAGGGCGAGCAGCGCGATCGGGCCGCCGAAGATCAGCGCGGGCACGATCAGGATGATCGCCAGCCACTGGAACGCCTCCCAGAAGAGCTGGCACTTGGAGATCGGCAGTTGGATGTCGGAGACACCGGAGATGCTGCTCGCCGCCGTGGCCGCGCCCTCGCCGTGCTCGGTGCCGGCCTGCCGCGCCGTGGAGGCGTAGGTGTCCCGGTTCGGGTCGTCCTCGGAAAGCCCTCGGCCCGAGTTGAGGGCGCCGTCGGCACGGGACTGGAGGTCGACCAGCTTGTCCGCCCAGGTGGTCAGCGCGCTCGCCGCGGTCTCGAAGGACTGCGCCACGTCCTCGATGTGCCCGCGCAGCCGGTCGTTGACCTTGTCGCGCAGGGCGTTGGCGGCCTCGCCGACGAAGACGCTGTCACCCGCGGTGTTCATGACCGCGTCGATCGCCGTGCTGATGCGCCGGGCCTCGGAACCCAGGTGGTTGAGCTCGGTGGACAGCGTCCGGATCTGGTCCGGCTCGCCCGGCGTGGGGTCGCTGTCCAGCCCGATCGCGTTCCAGTCGGTCGGGCGTGGCATACGAGTTCCTCCCGGAAGCTGCGGGGCTCGGGGCGGTTCCTCCCCAACTGACCACGCCACAACCGCCGCTGCGGTTCACGTGACCTGGGTTACAGCCGCCGTCCGAGGTGAACCGGCGGGGCGTGTGCGGCGTGGTCCAACTGACCGGAGTCGCGACTGGGAGGCCCAGGCATGGCCGATTCACTCAAAATCGAATACAACGTCCTGAACGATGCCAAACGGGACCTGGAGGCCCTGGCCGGTGACATCGGTCCGCTCCTCGACAACAGCACGTTCTCCCGACTGGGCCAGACGGACTACGACGGATACACCTCCGGCGACGCCCTGACCGTCCTCGGCGACCAGACCCTGGCCGACGCGCTCTCGGGTTTCTACTCCAACGCCAGCAGCACCATGTCCCACGCGGACAAGGGCCTCAAGGAACTGGCGGGCGCCTTCGGCTCGGTGGGCGAGGCGTTCCTGTCGTTCGACTCCGAACTGGCCCAGGGCATGGGCATCACGGGCAGCAACCTGGGCCTGCAGAACTACTTCCGGGACAAGGACCTGTGGGACTACAAGCAGTCCCACCTCGACCAGTGCGTGCCCGGCCCGGACGGCAAGATGCCGGACTTCTGCTCCGCCACCGACCCCGGCGCCCCGCCGCTGGACCAGACGATCAACACCGCGCGGGGCAGCGTCCACACCCACCTCACGCTCGACGACCAGCGTCACGTGATCAAGGAGGAGTCCACCGTCACCTACGACGGCAAGACGTACACCTCGGTCACCAACTACTCCAGCGACGGCAACCACTACACCACGGACACCTCCTACCCGGACGGCAGCACCGTGCACTCGGAGACCAACCTCAACTCCGACGGCAGCGGCACGATGGTGACCACCGGCAGTGACGGCGACCGCACCGAGTACACCCGCGGCCCCAAGGACGCCAACGGCAACCAGCCGGACTGGCAGCAGGTGGGCGGCAACGACGACGACAGCGGGTCGGGCGACCCGTCCGACAACCCGCCGGTCGTCGAATAGTCCGACAGCGGACCGGCAACCTCATCACCTCATCGAGCACGACAGGAACGGACAGGAACCCCATGGCCAGCTACAACGGCATCAACCTCGACTACCACAAGATCGAGGAGGTCGTGAGCCTGCTGCACGACGCCCACGAGAACCTGCTGCCGGTGCTCAGCAACCTGCGCAACCGGGTCAACACCCTCGTCGACGACGGCATGGTCTTCCAGCAGTCCAGCGAGGTCATCCGCACCACCTACAACAACTTCGACACCAGCCTGCTGGCCGCCGTGAAGGGCATCAACGACTTCTCCGAGATGTTCAACGGCATCAAGGAGAACGCGATCCAGTTCGACCAGGGCATCAGCAGCAGCCTGCAGAACAACTCGTAACGCCCGTGAGCGAGAAGGGGCCTTCCCGGGAAGTTCGGAAAGGCCCCTTCTCGCGCTGCGCGGCGGGGGTCAGGCCCGCAG
>NZ_JBSHBL010000064.1:0-59442 GCF_053611985.1 Streptomyces sp. NPDC054770 | reverse complement strand
CCGGAGGAGTGCTCGGCCAGCCGTCCAGGTGGCGGTGGAGGGTGACGTCCTTCTGCGGGTCGCCCTTCGGCGCGTTCGCGACCGCGTCGTGCAGGACGGCGGTGACCTCGCCGGCGAGCCCGTCGGCCTGCGAGCGCAGCTGGTCGGCGGGCAGGGTGGAACGGGTCAGCGCGTCGAGCCGGCGGTGGATGTCGGCGAGCTTGTCCTGGGTGGCCCTGTCGAAGCGCAGCGCGGTCGGCGTGGAGACCACGAACTGGTAGGCCCCGGCGAGGGTCTGACAGCCCGTGCACTCCTTGTTGGCGGCGTCGCTGAGGTTCACGGCGTTCAGGTGGGTGTGCTCCCCGGCGACCGTGACGATCTGGAAGGAGAGCGCCACCGAGCGGCAGTGGTCGTCCGCCGAGCAGCCGGCCGAGACGGCGTTGGCCTGGTTGCGCACGGCGGTGGCGTTCACCGTGCCGAACTGGCGGACCGTGAAGGAGTCCCTGGCCTGGGTGTGGTGGCCGCGGTCGGCGTGGCTGAAGACGTGGTCGGAGACGACCGCGGCATGCGGGGCGGCGGTGGCCGCCTGTGCGGGTACGGCGGTGGCCGCCCCGGCGACGCCGGCGGCGAACAGGCCGATCCGGACGGCCCGCCGGGTGAACGGACCTGCGGTGGAACGGGTTTTTCGGTGACTGCTCATGGAGTGCTCCTGTGCTCCGGTGCTGCTGCGGTAGGTGGTGGTGCCGCGCGTCAGGACGTGGCCGGGGCCGGGGGCGGCGAGTCGCTGGCCGGCGGCGGGGACGGGCTGGGCGTCGGGGACACCGGGACGCTCTCCGAAGGGGTGGGCGTCGGGGACACCGGGACGCTCGCCGGCGGCGAGGACACCGGCTCGGTGACCGGCCCCCCGCTGGCCGGCGGCGGGGATGTGCCGGCGCCGTGCCCGGGGCTGCCCGACGCCGAGGCGGAGGGCGAGGCCGAGGCGGACGCGCCGTGCGACGGCCCCCCGGCCGAGGGCGCGGCGCTCGTCCCGGCCGAGCCGGACGGCCCGCCGGACACCGTGTCCGAGGGGGCACCGGAGTCCTCCGGCCGGTCCGGGGCCGAGGCCTGCCGGGCCGGCGGCGGTTCCGTGGTCGGCACCCCCGGCTGGAGGATCGGTGCGATCGGCGGCTGCTTGGGCAGCGGCTTCGGGGTCACCCCGGACATCCAGGCGTAGCTGAGCCCGGTGAGCCCGGCGAGGGCGAGGGCGCAGATCGCCAGCCGAAGCCGGGGGCGCCCCGCTGTGGAACGCTTCGCGGCCCGGACGATCCGGCCGCCGAT
The DNA here is from genome assembly GCF_053611985.1 of Streptomyces sp. NPDC054770. Classification (NCBI taxonomy): domain Bacteria; kingdom Bacillati; phylum Actinomycetota; class Actinomycetes; order Kitasatosporales; family Streptomycetaceae; genus Streptomyces; species Streptomyces sp. NPDC054770. Next base: position 58,146 of record NZ_JBSHBL010000064.1, on the reverse strand, counting down.
CTTCACGGACAGGTAGACGACACCGGCCATCGGGCACAGCAGCATCACGCAGCCGATCGTCCCGACCAGCCCCTCGACGATCTTCCCGTCCACGAACGCCGAGCCGGTGCCGACGAGTTGCTCGGTCAGCGACCGGATCATCGTGGTGAGGATGCGCGGCAGGTTCCACAGCGCGTAGCCGAGTTCGCCGATGATCAGCGGGACCATCGTGAGTACCCAGGTGGCGACGATGGCCCGCGCGGACTTCTTCAGCCCGGCGACCTCCTGGCGGGCCCGGTCCCCCCTCGGCCCCGGCACCAGGCCCAGCAGGATCGGCTTGATCTTGCCGTACAGGTCCGGGACCCCGGCCAGGTCGCCGAGGATGTAGTAGCCGTCCAGCCGTACCGCCGGCATCAGCTGTTCCATGATCTCGAAGTGCCCGAGATACACCGCGGCCAGGAAGAACTGGGCCCCGGTGGCGAAGTAGGCGCCGGCCATGGCCAGCATGAACACGACGTTGAAGTAGACGCCGCCCAGGTCGGTGCGGAGCCGGCCGGCCCGCCCGATCCGGTAGACGTCGGTGACGTCGGTGTACATGGAGGGCCAGATGAGGAAGAGCCCGCACCCGATGCAGCCGGGCCGGGCTCCTCCGTATCTGCACGCGGAGGCGTGCCCGAACTCGTGGAAGACGAGCGAGGCCACGGTGAGCACGAAGACGACGAGGATCAGTACCGGCTGGTCGAGCACCTCCAGGACGGGCTCGATCGCCCCGAAGAACCCGAACAGCCAGACGTCCATGGCTATGGCCGAGCCGAGCACCAGCGCGACCGCGGCCGGCCGGTGCAGCCACGCCAGCGAACGGGCGATCTTCGCCGTACGCCGTTCGTCGAAGATGACCCGGTGGCCCTTGAGGGCGAGCAGCAGGTCGGAGCGCGGGGCCTCGACCTCGTCGTCCTCCTGGCCCTCCGGGACCGTCACGCCCAGCGGTTCCAGCTTCTTCTCGACGAGGAAGCGGATGTTCTCCCCGCTGACCTCACGGCCGAAGCGGGCGCTGACCCGGTGTGCGATGGCCTCGGCATCGCGGACGCCGTCGACCGACGACGCCACCAGGTACAGCAGCCTGGACAGCTGTACGACCTGCCCGTCCCCCCGACGGGCGATGTACTTGGGCTCGGTGAAACCCGACCCCTGGTACTCGCCGTGCAGCCGCAGCCCCGCGCTCAGCCTCGGGACCGGTGACGGCTGCTCGACGACCGGCAGGTTGCCCGTCGCCACCTGCTCGTAGGTCACCGGCCAGCCGCCGGGTCCGGGCACCGGGCCCGTGTCGTACAGCGCGGCGGCCCCGTCTCCGAGCACCGTCATATGTGGTCTCCCCCCGAGTCCCCATGATGTTTCCGCCCGGTGTTCCCCCCCGGATGGCCCGATGGCCGGGGGCGGGGGGGCGCCGGGGGGGGGGGGGGGGGCCGCGGGGGGGAGGAGGTGTAGCGGGTGGTGTGGGGGGGGCGACGGCGGCGGCGCCCCTGGGGACTACTGGGTGACGCTGATCGTCTGCGCGGCCGACGACTCGGCGGACGACCAGGCGGAGTGGTCGTTCAGCGCGGCCGACTGGTTGGACGCGTCGATGTTGGCGATGTGCTTGGTGACGTTGACCGTCTTGCCGAAGCTGAACTTCAGGCGGCCGAGGGCCTCACGGCCCGGCAGCAGCTCGGCGGACTCGTTCTCCAGCTCGTTCATGTCCATGCTCATGACGGATGTCCCTTCGTTTCGTGTGCGATGAGGTTGAGGTCGGTCTCGGTGCCGGCGCCGTGCGCCAGGGCGGTACTACTGGTGGACGCTGATGGTCTGACCGGCGCCGGAGTCGGCCACCGACCACGACGAGTGGTCGTTCAGCGCGGCGGACTGGTTGGACGCGTCGATGTTCGCGATGTGCTTGGTGACGTTGACCGTCTTGCCGAAGCCGAACTTCAGCCGGCCCAGGGCCTCGCGACCCGGCAGCAGCTCCGCGGACTCGGCCTCAAGCTCGTGGGCGTCCATCATGATCTTTTCCCCCTCAGGGATAGACATTTCCGATCGGACTGAGTCAGGTTCCCCCCGGACTCTGTCCAATCTGGTCGGACGTGCTGTCCAACGAGATTGGACACTAGGCCCTGCGGAACCCCTCGCGCAACCCCTTCCGGAAATCACCCACTCGGCCGATCGCCGACCCGCCCGTAGAATCGGCCGCGACATGACGGAGTCCGCAGGTGGCGAGCAGGAAGTGACGGTCAGTGGCCAACGCACTGCAGCAGTTGATCCGTGAGCACCTCGACCGCAAGGGCTGGTCCTACGGCGACGTGGCACGGCGCGGCGGCATCCCCCGCTCCACCGTGCACCACCTGGCCACCACCGAGCGCGTGGTCCGCATGCCCCAGGCGACCACCCTGGAAGGCCTGGCCAAGGGCCTGGAACTCCCGCTGGAGGCGGTGCGCCGCGCCGCCGCCGAGGCCTGCGGGATCCACGTGTACGACACCTCGCCGGCCGCGGATCCGAAGGGCACCGCGGGCGCCGCCGACCCCGAGGTCGCGCTGCTCATCGCCAGCGTCCAGAAACTGTCGGCCGACGACCGCCGGCATGTCACCGCGCTCGTGGAGTCCCTGCTGGACCGCGCGCCCCGGGAGAAGTGAGCGCCACCGGGCCGCTTCCGGACGCTCTTCCGTCAAGTCGGAAAAATAATCCAACTCCGCACGAAAGCGTCAAGATCCGCCGCTAGTCTCTGCCTCACTGCCCGGGAACGCGAGAGCCGCACGACCACGGGCTCTCAGGGGGACATGTGTTGTTCGTGCACGGCGGACCGGCGACGGCCGTGGTCCGGAAACCCGACGGTGAGTCCGTCGTCCTGCTGTCCGGGGAACTGCCCGAGGTGCTCACCGACGGGTCGGTCACCGAACTCCTCGACCTGGCCGCCGCCATCCTGGACCCGGGCGAACTCGCCCTTTTCGAGGAGTGCCTGCGCACCCTGCGCCGCAACGGCATGCACGCGGGCCGCCGCATCGAGGTCGACGGCGCCGTGCTGACCGTCTACGAGGGGTGAGCCGGCGCCGAGGACGGGTGGCGCCAGCCACGAGAGGTGCGGGAAGTGCCCGGAACCGGACTTGAACCGGTACGCCCGCGAGGGGCAGCGAGGTTTAAGCTCGCCGTGTCTGCATTCCACCATCCGGGCAGGCCATGGGCTCCGCTACGAGGCTCCGAGCCTATCGGGAGGCGTCCCTCGAACAGCGGACGGGCAACCCGATGTTGTCTTATTTTATTGACGTCTGAGGGAGCATCAGCCCCCGGAACTAGCCATCCGCACTTGCCAATAGCGTTACGCGCGGTGGGTGGGCGCGTACACGGAATGACGGAATTTCACCGTCCGAACAAGGGGGCTCCACCTGTTCTCGACGACCGGGAGGACCCGGTTCCGGATCGTCGCCGTCATCCCCAGGTATGACTCGGCACCCCCGTGGTCCGTCCCGAGTCGCCCCCCGGAACCGGAACTGCGGCTGACTACACGGGCCCGTACGGCCGAGACGATGGTGCGGTCCCCATGAACGCCGTCGTCCCGACAGGAGCGCCCTTCCGTGTCCACCACACCCATCGCCGACCGGCGGACCACTTCCGTGGCCGCACGTGCCACGGACCTCTCGAAGATCTACGGCCAGGGTGAGACCCAGGTGGTCGCCCTGGACCGGGTCACCGTCGAGTTCCGGCAGGCCGAGTTCACCGCGATCATGGGGCCGTCCGGCTCCGGGAAGTCCACGCTGATGCACTGCGTGGCCGGCCTCGACACCTTCTCCTCCGGTTCCGTGCGGATCGGCGACACCGAGCTGGGCTCCCTGAAGGACAAGCAGCTGACCAAGCTGCGCCGGGACAAGATCGGGTTCATCTTCCAGGCGTTCAACCTGCTGCCGACGCTGACCGCCCTGGAGAACATCACCCTCCCGATGGACATCGCGGGGCGGAAACCGGACAAGCAGTGGCTGGACAACGTGATCCAGATGGTCGGCCTCCGGGACCGGCTCGGCCACCGCCCCTCGCAGCTCTCCGGCGGCCAGCAGCAGCGCGTCGCCGTGGCCCGCGCCCTCGCCTCCCGGCCGGAGATCATCTTCGGTGACGAGCCGACCGGAAACCTCGACTCCCGCTCCGGCGCCGAGGTGCTGGGCTTCCTGCGCAACTCGGTGCGGGAGCTCGGCCAGACCGTCGTCATGGTCACCCACGACCCGGTGGCCGCGTCGTACGCGGACCGCGTGGTCTTCCTCGCCGACGGCCGGATCGTCGACGAGATGTACCGCCCGACGGCCGAGGGCGTCCTGGACTTCATGAAGCAGTTCGACGCGAAGGGCCGTACCAGCTGATGTTCCGCACCGCCCTGCGCAACGTACTCGCGCACAAGGCCCGGCTGCTGATGACCGTGCTCGCCGTCATGCTCGGCGTCGCGTTCGTCTCTGGCACCCTGGTCTTCACCAACACCGTCTCGGACGCCTTCCAGAACAGCTCCGCCAAGGGCTTCAAGGGCGTCGACGTGGCCGTCCAGGCCAAGTACCAGGACTCCAAGGGCGACACGCTCGGCAAGACCCCGGACCTCACCCAGGCCCTGCTCGACAAGGCCGCGAAGGTCCCCGGGGCCGCCTCCGCCACCGGCGTCGTCTCCGGCTTCACCGCGATCGCCGACAAGGACGGCAAGCTGATCGGCGGCGGCTGGCAGTCCGAGGGCGGCAACTACTGGGGCGCCAAGGACGCCCGCTACCCGCTGGCCAGCGGCCACGCGCCGAGCGGGAAGAACGAGGTCCTGATCGACGCCAAGACCGCCGGGCGGGCCGGCTACAAGGTCGGCGACACCGTGCGCATCTCGGTCAACGGCCCGGTCCTCACCCCGACGATCGCCGGCATCTTCACCACCGACGACGGCAACGTCGCGGCCGGCGGCAGCCTCGCCCTGTTCGACACGGCGACCGCGCAGCAGCTGTTCGGCAAGAAGGGCGCGTACGACGAGATCGACGTGACCGCGAAGGCGGGCACCGGCCAGGCCGCCCTCAAGTCCCAGCTGGACCAGGCCCTGCCGAAGAAGCTCGTGGAGACCACCACCGGGCAGCAGCTCGCCGACGACCAGGCGAAGCAGATCTCCAGCAGCATGAGCGGGCTGCGCCAGGGCCTGCTGGTCTTCGCCGGCATCGCGCTGTTCGTCGGCACGTTCATCATCGCCAACACCTTCACCATGCTGGTCGCCCAGCGCACCAAGGAGCTCGCGCTGCTGCGGGCGGTGGGCGCCTCGCGCCGCCAGGTCACCCGCTCGGTGCTGATCGAGGCGTTCGTGGTCGGCGCGGTGGCCGGCGTGACCGGTCTGGTCGCCGGCATCGGCATCGGCGCCGGACTGCGCTCGCTGCTGGGCTCGCTCGGCGCGACCGTCCCGGACGGCCCGCTGGTCATCACCCCCGGCACGGTCGCGGCCGCGCTCGCCGTCGGCGTCGTCATCACCATGCTGGCCGCCTGGCTGCCCGGCCGCCGCGCCGCGAAGATCCCGCCGGTCGCCGCGATGAGCGCCCTGCACTCCGCCCCGACCACCAAGTCGCTGGTGCTGCGCAACACGATCGGCGCGCTGTTCTCGGCGGCGGGCGTGACGGTGATCCTGGCGGCGACGACGATGAGCGGCTCCGACGGCCAGGCGCCGATGGGCCTGGGCGCCGTCCTCCTCATCATCGGCGTCTTCGTCCTCACGCCGCTGCTCTCCCGCCCGCTGATCGCGGCCGCGGCCCCGCTGCTGCGCGGGTTCGGCGTCTCCGGCAAGCTCGCGCGCCAGAACTCGGTGCGAAACCCGCGCCGTACCGCCGCCACCGCGTCCGCGCTGATGATCGGCCTGACCCTGATCACCGGTATGACGGTGATGGCGGGCAGCCTCCAGAAGTCCATCGACAGGATGGCGAGCGCGGCGATCCGCGCGGACTACGTGGTCTCGATGGCCAACGGCAACGCCCTCTCCCCCGACGTCGCCAAGAAGGTCGCGGCCACCGACGGCGTCACCGCCTCCAGCCCGCTGAGCAACGCGGCCTCCCGGATCGACGGCGACACCGAGTACCTGACCGGCGTCAACGGCTCGGCGATCGGCAAGCTGACCGACCTCACGGTGGACAGCGGCACCTTCAAGGTCGGCGGCACGGACGTCGTCGTGGACGACGACACGGCCAAGTCGCACGGCTGGAAGGCCGGTTCCGGCTTCACCGTGCACTACGAGGACGGCAAGGCGCAGCGGCTCACGGTCGCCGCGGTCTACGAGGGCAACCAGCTCATCCGCGGGATCATGCTCGACGACGCAGTCCTCACCCCGCACGAGAGCGACCCGGCCGACATGCAGGTCATGGTCAAGACGGCGGACGGCGCGTCGAGCGCGACCAAGGACAAGCTGGAGAAGGCCCTCGGCTCCAACCCGGCGATCAAGGTCCAGGACAAGCAGGACCTGTCCAACTCCATCGCGCAGGCGTTCACGCTGATCCTGAACATGGTCTACGGCCTGCTCGCGATGGCGGTGATCGTCGCGGTCCTCGGGGTCATCAACACCCTGGCCATGTCGGTGTTCGAACGCTCCCAGGAGATCGGCATGCTCCGCGCGATCGGCCTGGACCGCAAGGCGGTGAAGCGTATGGTCCGCCTGGAGTCCCTGGTCATCTCACTCTTCGGCGGGGTGCTGGGCATCGGCCTGGGCGTGTTCTTCGGCTGGGCGGCCGGTCAGCTGGTCGGCGCGAAGATGCCGACGTACGAGCTGGTGCTGCCCTGGACCCGGATGGCGGTCTTCCTCCTCCTGGCCGGCACGGTCGGCGTCCTGGCGGCCCTGTGGCCGGCCCGGCGCGCGGCGCGGCTGAACGTGCTGGCGGCGATCAAGTCCGAGTAGCGGACGGCGGTACGTACGGCGAAGGGGCCCCACGCTCGCGGTGGGGCCCCTTTCGTGTGCCGCCGTCAGTTCCAGGTGCGGGTGCGCAGCGGCAGCCCGGAGGCACCCGACTCCGGGGTCCGGACGGCCAGCACCTGGTTGACGCCGATGCGGTTGCGTTCGAAGGCGAGGGCGGAGGCGGCCATGTACAGCCGCCAGACACGGGCCCGGCCGGGGCTGGTCAGCCGCATGGCCCGCGGCCACTCGGCCTCCAGGTTGGCCACCCACTGGCGCAGGGTGCGGGCGTAGTGCTCGCGGATCGACTCCACGTCCCGCACCTCGAACCCGGCCCGCTCCAGCTGGGTGACGGTGGTGCCGATCGGGGCGAGCTCGCCGTCCGGGAAGACGTAGGCGTCGATGAACTCGTCGACGTTGTACCCGGACTCGTCGTGCTGCGGCCGCCGTGCGATCTGGTGGTTGAGCAGCCGCCCGCCGGGCTTCAGCAGCCCGTACAGCTCCCGCGCGTACACCAGGTACTGCTCGGCCCCCACGTGCTCGGCCATCCCGATCGACGAGATCGCGTCGTACGGCCCGTCCCTGACGTCCCGGTAGTCCTGGACCCTGATCTCCACCCGGTCCGTCAGACCCTCGTCCGCGACCCGTTTGCGGGCGTACGCGGCCTGCTCCTGGGAGAGGGTGACCCCGACGACGCTCACGCCGTGCTCCCGGGCCGCGTGGATCGCCATGGAGCCCCAGCCGCAGCCGACGTCGAGCAGCCGCTGACCGGGGGTCAGGCCGAGCTTCGCGCTGACGAGTTCGAGCTTGTCGCGCTGCGCGCTCTCCAGGGTCTCTGCGTTTTCGATGTCCCCCCAGTAGGCGCACGAGTAGACCATCGACGGCCCGAGGACGAGCTCGTAGAAGTCGTTGCCCACGTCGTAGTGGTGGCTGATGGCCTGTCTGTCGCTGTGGCGGGTGTGCAGGTGTCTCCGTCTGCGCGCCTCCTCACGGGGCGGGGCGGGCGGCAGGAGCGGCCCGGCGAGCTTCAGCAGCTCGCCCACGGCGGCCCGTACGGCGGGGTCCCGCAGGGCCTGGAGGACCGTACGGCTGTCCTCCCCGCGCTCCCAGATCAGTCCGGACATCACTTCGAGGGCGCCGTAGAGGTCGCCCTCGATGTCCAGGTCGCCGGCGACCCAGGCGCGGGCCACGCCCAGTTCGCCCGGCTTGAACAACATGCGGCGCAGGGCGCGGCGGTTGCGCACGACGAGTGTCGGCGCGTCCGGCGGCCCGTCCTGCGATCCGTCCCAGGCCCGCAGCCGCACCGGGAGCGGGGCTCCCAGCACCTGCTCGGCAACTCTCCTCAGCCGCGACGCGGCGTCGGCCATGGCGCACACCTCCAAGACGTTGATCCCGGATGCCGGTTACCACGTAAACACCGTGAGGGCAGCGGCGCAGTCCCGCAAAGGAGTTACGACTGGGCAAAACCGGTGTATGCGCCACGCACTCTCCGGCACCGCCCCCAGTTCTACTGCCCACCTGTTGCCGTGCTGTTGCCTCCGCGCCCAGAAACGCCGAAGGACCTCCCGCACCACGGATGGCGGGAGGTCCTTCGGGTGGTTCAGCGACCGGTGACCGGGGTCAGGAGGCCTTGGCCTTCTCCTCGGCCTTCGGGGCGGCGACCGGCGCCGGCTTGGCGGCCTCGTAGAACTCCTCGCGGGGGTTCTCCATGGCACCCAGGGACACGACCTCGCGCTTGAGGAACATGCCGAGCGTCCAGTCCGCGAAGATACGGATCTTGCGGTTCCAGGTCGGCATGGCGAGACCGTGGTAACCACGGTGCATGTACCAGGCCAGACGGCCCTTGACCTTGATCTTCGTCTTGCCCAGGACGATCATCGCAACGCCCTTGTGCAGACCGAGACCCGCGACCGCGCCCTTGTTGGCGTGGCTGTACTCCTTCTGCGGGAAGCCCCGCATGCCGGAGACCACGTTGTCGCCGAGGACCTTGGCCTGGCGCAGCGCGTGCTGCGCGTTCGGCGGGCACCAGGCGTTCTCGACGCCGGCCTTGCGGGCGGCGACGTCCGGCACCTGGGCGTTGTCGCCCGCGGCCCAGATGTAGTCGGTGCCCTGCACCTGGAGGGTCGGGGCGGTGTCCACGTGGCCGCGCGGGCCGAGCGGGAGACCGAAGCGGGACAGCGCCGGGTTCGGCTTGACACCCGCCGTCCACACGATCGTGTTGGAGTCGACCTCGAGGCCGTTCTTCAGCACCACGTGACCGTCGACGCAGGAGTCCATCGAGGTGGAGAGGTAGATCTCCACACCGCGGCTCTCCAGGTGCTCCTTGCCGTACAGGCCCAGCTTGGGGCCGACCTCGGGAAGGATCTTGTCGGCGGCGTCGACCAGGATGAAGCGCATGTCCTCACGGGACACGTTCTTGTAGTACTTGGCGGCGTCGCGGGCCATGTCCTCGACCTCGCCGATGGTCTCCGCACCCGCGAAGCCACCGCCGACGAAGACGAAGGTGAGCGCCTTGCGGCGGATCTCGTCGTCGGTCGTGGAGTCGGCCTTGTCCAGCTGCTCCAGGACGTGGTTGCGCAGGCCGATGGACTCCTCGATGCCCTTCATGCCGATGCCCTGCTCGGCGAGGCCGGGGATCGGGAAGGTGCGGGAGACCGCGCCGAGTGCGATCACCAGGTAGTCGAAGGGCAGCTCGTACGACTCGCCGACCAGCGGCGCGATCGTGGCGACCTTGCGGTCCTGGTCGATGGTGGTGACCCGGCCGGTGAGGACCTCCGCCTTCGGCAGGACGCGTCGCAGCGGGACGACGACGTGCCGAGGGGAGATGCTGCCGGCGGCGGCTTCGGGGAGGAAGGGCTGGTAGGTCATGTACGACCGGGGGTCGACGACCGTGACGGTCGCCTCGCCGTAGCGCATCTTCTTGAGAATGCGCCGAGCTGCGTACAGGCCTACGTACCCACCGCCTACTACGAGGATCCTGGGACGCTCCGTGGTGCTCATGGCATCGAGTATCCACCCGCCCCAGGGGGGCCGCTCGTGCGCCCCTTCACAAGCTTCTACAGGGCCCGTGCTACACTCCGCCGCTCACGTGACACAGGTCATGGTCATCGGCGGGAACCCACTTCCGATACGACCCGTTGTCAATGCCGCGTGAGCTGCCTCTCCAGGCTTCCGGGGGCACCGTGAGGGCACCCGATGTCACCCTCACGAGCACCTCCCGGAACACCCCCTCGACGCTCTCCTGAGCATCCGCTCAGGCCTGTTGAGCCCCCGAACGGCCCAAGAGCCCCCACCGGACCCCCCACCTGCGCCGAATTCCTTGTGAAGAACTTCACGAAGTTTTCCGACGGGCTCTCGTGGCACGGCGTGTCACCGACGCCAAACCCGCTCATCCGCTTACCCGGCCCGCTCAGACGATGCGTCGGGAGCGGCTCCGAGGGCCGCCGTCAGGCGATGGACCAGGCGATGCCGTCGAGGATGTCGTGCTCGCTCACCACGACCTCGGTCGCGCCCACCCGCTCCATGATCGACTGGAGTACGAGGGCACCGGCCGCGATGACGTCGACGCGGCCGGGGTGCATGGCGGGGATCGCCGCCCGCTCGGCGTGCGTCGATCGCAGCAGCCACTCGGTGATCTCCCGGACCCGGGCGTAGGGGATGCGGGAGTGGTGGATGGCGGCGGAGTCGTACTCCGGCAGGTCCTGGTGGATGGCGGAGAGGGTGGTGACGGAGCCGGCGAGACCGACCAGGGTGTGCGCCTCGCGCAGCGGTACGGTCTCCTCCGCGAGGTCGAGGGCGCGCTCGATGTCGGCCCACATGGAGGCGGTCTCGGCCTCGGTGGGCGGGTCGCTGACGCGCCCCTCGTGCACGAGATGCCGCTCGGTCATCCGCACGCAGCCGACGTCCACGGACCGGGCGGCGGCGACGTGTGCGTCGCCCACCACGAACTCGGTGGAGCCGCCGCCGATGTCCACGACGAGGAACGGCTTGGCGAGGTCGTCGCGCCCGGCGAGCTCCCTGGTGGCGCCGGTGAAGGAGAACTCGGCCTCCTGGTCACCGCTGATGACCTCGGGCTCGACACCGAGGATGTCGAGCACGCCGCGCACGAACTCGTCCCGGTTCTCGGCGTCACGGGACGCGGAGGTGGCCACGAACCTGAGCCGCTCCGCCCCGTACTCCTTGACGACCGCCGCGTACTCCCGGCAGGCCGCGAAGGTCCGCTCCAGCGCCTCCGGCGCCAGCCGCCCGGTCCGGTCGACCCCCTGCCCGAGCCGCACGATCACCATCCGCCGGTCCAGATCGACGAGCTCCCCGGTCTCCGGGTTCGCATCGGCGACGAGCAGCCGGATGGAGTTGGTACCGCAATCGATGGCGGCGACGCGGGTCATGGGTGGTGTGTTCCTCACTCTGTACGTGCTGTACGTGACCTTGCAGCGGACCGATTCGGGTGGTGGGTGGGCGAAGGTCTCGGGGATCCAGGGGGCGGAGCCCCCTGGGACGGTGGGCTGACCGGCGGTCAGTTCTCGGTCGAGGGCACCACACACGCCCCCTTGGCCCACCACTCGGGAAGCATGGCGATCGCCTCGTCGCCGAGCGGGTTCACACCGGGGCCGGCGGCCAGCGAGTGGGCCACCAGGACGTGCAGGCACTTCACCCGGTCCGGCATCCCCCCGGCGCTGGGAAAGCCCGTCAGCTCCTCGATCTCGTCCCGGCGCCGGATGTAGTCCTCGTGCGCGGCCCGGTACGCCGCCGCCAGCTCCGGATCGCTCTCCAGCCGCGCCGTCATCTCCTTCATCACGCCGTTGGCCTCAAGGGTGCCGATCGCGGACGCGGCCTTCGGGCACGTCAGGTAGTACAGCGTCGGGAACGGCGTCCCGTCCGGCAGCCGCGGCGCGGTCTCCACGACGTCCGGCTGCCCGCACGGGCACCGGTGCGCGATCGCCCGCAGTCCGCGCGGCGGCCGCCCGAGCTGCTGCTTGAAGGCCTCGACGTCCGCGTCGGTCGGCTCGGTACGCGGAGTGGAGGGAGGAGCCGTTTCCATGCCTGTCTTTCTGCTCTGCCGCGCTACTGCGCGCTACTGCTCACTGGTCGGACGCGTCGGACTTGTCGACGCCGTCCCAGACGTTCGCGTACCAGGGCCGGTCGGCCGCCCCGAGGTAGGCGTGCGCCTGCTTGGCGGCACCGGGGTCGATCACGACGTACCCGGTCTCCCCCGGCATCACATAGTGCAGCCGCTGCCGGATCTGCTGCTCGGCGTAGGAGTCGTCCTGCCACCGCGCCTTGAGGTCCCGCAGCTGCTCGACCCGCTGCCGGGCCTGCTGCTGCTGCCGTTCGAGGTCGGAGATCTCGGCGCGCTGGGAGACGTACTGCCGCATCGGATAGGCGAGCGCGACGATCATCGTGCAGAGCACGATCGCGAGCAGCGCGGCGCGGCCGGTGAGCCGGGAACGGCGGGCCTGGCGCCGGGTCTGGGAGCGGTAGACACGGGCCGCCGTCTGCTCGCCGAGCAGCTTGAGCCTGGTCGCGGTGGAGAACCGGTCCCGGTCCTTCACGGCCATGTCCCCGCCTCCCTGGTCACCCTGATACGCGCGTACGTCCCCGGACACGGTACGGGACCGGGTACGGGGACGTACGTACGACTGGCTAAGGCTTAACTCCGTAGGGGTCAGCCCTTGAAGCGCGGGAAGGCGCTGCGGCCGGCGTACACCGCCGCGTCGTCGAGGATCTCCTCGATGCGCAGCAGCTGGTTGTACTTGGCGACGCGCTCGGAGCGGGCCGGGGCGCCGGTCTTGATCTGGCCGCAGTTGGTGGCGACGGCGAGGTCGGCGATGGTGACGTCCTCGGTCTCGCCGGAGCGGTGCGACATCATGCACTTGAAGCCGTTGCGCTGGGCGAGCTCGACGGCGTCCAGGGTCTCGGTCAGGGAACCGATCTGGTTCACCTTCACCAGCAGGGCGTTGGCGGTGCCCTCCTCGATGCCGCGGGCCAGGCGCTCCGGGTTGGTGACGAACAGGTCGTCGCCGACGATCTGGACCTTGTCGCCCAGCTTGTCGGTGAGGACCTTCCAGCCGGCCCAGTCGTCCTCGAACAGCGGGTCCTCGATGGAGACCAGCGGGTACGCGGCGACGAGCTCCTCGTAGTACTCGGTCATCTCGGCGGCCGAGCGGGACTTGCCCTCGAACTCGTACTTGCCGTCCTTGTAGAACTCGGACGCGGCGACGTCGAGCGCGAGGGCGATCTGCTCACCGGGGACGTAACCGGCCTGCTTGATCGCCTCCAGGATGAGGTCGAGCGCGGCGCGGTTGGACTCCAGGTTCGGCGCGAAGCCGCCCTCGTCGCCGAGACCGGTGGCCAGGCCCTTCGACTTCAGGACCTTCTTGAGGGTGTGGTAGACCTCGGCACCCCAGCGCAGCGCCTCCGAGAAGGACTCCGCGCCGATCGGGGCGATCATGAACTCCTGGATGTCGACGTTGGAGTCCGCGTGCGAGCCGCCGTTGAGGATGTTCATCATCGGGACGGGCAGCAGGTGCGCGTTCGGGCCACCGAGGTAGCGGAACAGCGGCAGGTCGGACGCCTCGGAGGCGGCGTGCGCGACGGCCAGGGAGACGCCGAGGATGGCGTTGGCGCCGAGCGAGCCCTTGTTGTCGGTGGCGTCCAGGTCGAACATCGCCTGGTCGATCAGGCGCTGCTCGGTGGCGTCGTAGCCGACCAGCTCCGGGCCGATCTGCTCGATGACGGCGAGGACGGCCTTCTCGACGCCCTTGCCCAGGTAGCGGTTGGGGTCGCCGTCACGGAGCTCGATGGCCTCGAAGGCACCGGTGGAGGCGCCGGACGGAACGGCGGCACGACCCGTGCTGCCGTCGTCGAGGCCGACCTCGACCTCGACCGTGGGGTTGCCTCGGGAGTCCAGGATTTCCCGGGCTACGACGACGTCGATGGACGGCACGAGCATCTCCTTCTTGGGTTGTGACGCTGGTTGTGCGGGGCGCACGCGGGCCTCGTCGGCCCTTGCTCAGCCTTGCGACTAGAGCCTAACCGTCCTGGGGCCGTCGGCCGCCACGACCGACCGGCCCTTGGACACAGAGACGGTACTCATTGTTCACCCGCGGAACAAAGGGGGTCCCGATGAAGAACGGGAGAAGAGCGGACCAAGAAGGGGACCGCGGCACCGCAAAGAGAAACCCCGCCCCGGTGCGTACGGGGGAAAACGCACCGGAGCGGGGGCCCGTGGGGGACGGGGGTGACCCTCACGCGGTCTCCACTATGGGGACCGCGGTTGTGTGGGGGCTGTGGTTCAGCTGGGCGCCGCTTAGTACTTACGGCGACCGCGCCGCACCCTGCTTTCACGTGCAGCCGCACCCTGCTTTCAGGTGCGGCCGCGCCCTACTTCAGGTGCAGCTGCTGGCCCGGGTAGATGAAGTCGGCGTCGTCGACGATGTCCTTGTTCAGCTTGAACAGCGCCTGCCAGCCGCCCTTCACCTTGTGCTTCACGGCGATCGAGCTGAGGGTGTCGCCCTTGACGACCTTGTACTCGCCGTCGCCCTTCTTGACCTTCTTGCCGGTCGGGGTGGTGACGGTCTTCTTGGCGGCCGGACGCTCGGCGGAGCGGGAGGCCGCCTGGGTGTCGGTCGAGCGGGTGCCGGCGCCGCTGCTCGACGAGCCGGACGAGCCGGTGCTGCTGCCGGTGTAGGTGGCGCCGGACAGGCCCGTGCCGCAGACCGGCCAGGCACCCTTGCCCTGCGCGCCGAGGACCTTCTCGGCGATCTGGATCTGCTGCGCCTTGGTGGCCTGGTTGGCCTGCGCGGCGTACTGCGTGCCGCCGTACGCGGCCCAGGTGGAGGCCGAGAACTGGAGACCGCCGTAGTAGCCGTTGCCGGTGTTGATGGCCCAGTTGCCGCCCGACTCGCACTGGGCGACGGCGTCCCACTCCGAGGCCGTGGCGGCGGAGGCGCTGCCGGCCGCCATCAGCGGCGCGGCGACGGCGACGCCGGTGACACCGGCGACAGCGATGGCGCGGACGGCCTTGGACGGACGACGGTGCTTGCCCTTGCCGGAAAACAGCATGGATCGATCCCCTCACCGACGCCTGCGAGGTGAGCTGTCGGGTTCGGGCCGGTTGAGTTGCCCGGCCGCACACCTGTGTGTCGGTGCGCGGCTTCACCCCGAGCCGGATCGGCAGCCTCGACTACCGGTCCCGGCACTTACCTTGGGTCCCCCGCTCCTGCCTACGGCGCATGACGCGACGACTGTTCCCGGACGGCCGCTGGCAGGACTCGGCGTTGCGACGGCCGGGGCTCGTGGTGACGAGCGGCCTTGACCGTAAACAGGCGATCAGGTGAATTTCAAAGATGATCAGGGCTTCTGAGACTCATCCCACACTTTCACCAAAACGGACATTCAACTTCTAAGTGGGGCGGCACGGGAGGCCAACTCCCGCTGCTTTTCGTCCGTTTAGCTACCGAGTTTCAGGGTCTGACCGGCGGCGATGTTGTTCGGGTCGATGCCGATGGCCGTCTTGTTCGCGGAGTAGAGCGCGCGCCATCCGCCGTCGAGGTCAAGGGAGTCGGCGATGGAGGCGAGGGTGTCGCCGGCGTGGACGGTGTAGGTGTCGCCGGCGTGGGAGGCGTGACGGCCGGAAGTGGTGGCATCCTGACCGTTTGTCACGTTTTCATCCGCGGAGTCGCCGCGATGCTTGCCGCCGCCACTGACGGCCCCCGTGTCGACCAGACTCCAAGAGCCTCCGGTCTGCCCTGAATTGTCCGAGGTGTCGGCCTCGGGGATGACGGGGCTCTCGCTCGCCTTCGAGGTGCCGGAGTCGGATGATTCCGACTTTTCCGTCTTGGCGGATTTGCTGGGAGTGTCCGCCTTGGAGTCGTCGCTCGCGCTCGGGGAGGGAGTGGCGGAGTCACTCCCGGAGTCCGAGGCGTCGGAGGAGGACCCGGAATCGGAGGAGGAGGACGACGAATTCAGCAGCCCGGAGGACGAGTCCGACGAGTCGGAGGAACCGGACGAATCATCCGAGCCGCCGAGGCCCGTGTCGACGTTCACCGAGGCGTCGTCGGACGAGAGGCCGGCCAGCAGCGCACAGGTCCGCCAGGGCTTGGTGCCCTGGTCGGCGAGTATCTTCTCGGCGACCGCGATCTGCTGCGAACGGCTCGCCTGGTCGGGCGTACTGGCGTACTCCTGGCCCCCGTACTTGCTCCAGTCGTCCAGGGACATCTGGAGGCCGCCGTAGTAGCCGTTGCCGTTGTCGGCGCTCCAGGAGCCGCCGCTCTCGCACTCGGCCACGTGGTCCCAGGTGGAGCCGTCGGCCGCGTTGGCGCTCGCCGCCCCGAGGAGCGGGATGGCGATGGCGGAGCCGGTCACGCCGGCCGCGACGAGGAGAGCCGGAGCCTGACGGGGGCGACGGTGACGACCGTTCCCGGAGAGCATGCGGAAACCTTTCGAGCGACAGCGGTGACCGGCACGGCGGGTCCCGCAGGGCGCCGCGCTGATGGGTGAACGTATCGGCAGACGATCACTTGTCACAAGTTAATGCCGCGCAGATCACGTGAAGATCACAGACTTGAACGCTGGTCACGTTCTGCCCGTACGGGCCGAGAACTCCACGGGGAGCGTGCGCAGTCCGCGCATGATGAGCCCGCCGCGCCACCGCAATTCGCTCTCGTCGACCGCGAGTCGGAGGTCGGGAAGGCGGGTGAGGAGGGTGGCGAGCGCGGTCTGGCCCTCCAGGCGGGCGAGCGGGGCACCGAGGCAGTAGTGGATGCCGTGGCCGTATCCGAGGTGCTGGTTGTCCCGCCGGGCGAGGTCGAGGGTGTCCGGCTCGGCGAACCGCTCCGGGTCCCGGTCCGCCGCGGCCAGGACGACCAGGACCGGGTCGCCGGGCGCGATGTGCTGCCCGCCGATGACGACCGGCTCGGTGGCGAACCGCCAGGTGGCCAGCTCCACCGGCCCGTCGTAGCGCAGCAGTTCCTCGACACCGGTCTCCAGCAGCCCGCGCTCGCCGGCCGCGAGGGAGTCCTGGAGCCGGGCGCGCTGCTCGGGGTGGGTGAGCAGGGCGTAGGTCCCGTTCCCGATCAGGTTGACGGTCGTCTCGAACCCGGCGAACAAGAGGATGAAGGCCATGGCCGCGGCCTCGTTCTCGGTGAGGTGCTCGCCGTGGTCGGAGGCCCTGATGAGCCCGGAGATCAGGTCCTCGCCGGGCCCGGCCTCGGCGGGCAGCGCCTCCCGCTTCCGGTGGATCAGCTCGGCCAGGTATCCCCGCATCTTCTTCACCGACCGCGCTACCCCGCCCCGCGGCCCGCCGCCGTGCCGGATCATCATGCCGGCCCAGTCCCGGAAGTCGTCCTGGTCCTCGGGCGGAACGCCGAGCAGGTCGCAGATGGCGTAGATGGGGAGCGGAAAGGCGAAGTCGTGGATCAGGTCGGCGGACCCGGCCGCGGCGAACCGGTCGATGAGCCGGTCGGTCAGCTCCTGCACGCGCGGCGCGAACTCCGCCACCCGGCGCGGTGTGAACGCCTTGCTCACCAGCCGCCGCAGCCGGGTGTGGTCCGGCGGATCGATGTTCAGCAGATGCGTCATCAACTCGGCCTTGCGCTCACCGGGGATCCCGGTCTTCCCCTTGGCGTGCGCGGGCTCGTCGTGATGCGCCGGGTTCTTGGACAGCCGGGGGTCGGCGAGGGCTTGCTTGGCATCGGCGTACCGGGTGACCAGCCAGGCTTCCACACCGCTGGGGAGCGCGGCCCGGTGCACGGGGGCGTGTTCGCGGAGCCAGGCGTAGGCGGGGTAGGGGTCGGTCGCGAACTCCCAGGTGAAGAGGTCGGGGGCGGCAGGGGCGGGATGGGGCTGGTTGGTCACTCCTTGACGGTATCCGGAGCCCGGGGCGCGGGTGCGGCGCGCTCGGCCAGGAGCCGCCGTGCCTCGTGGTGACCTTCGTCAGCGGCGCTTCGGTACCACTCCTCGGCGGTCCGTCCCCGGAGGGACGCGGAGATCTCTCAGCCCTCCGTGTGCCGGATCGCGTCCCGGTAGGCCCGTGCCGCCGCCCGCAGTGCCGACTCCGGGTCGACGCCCTCCGCCTCCGCGCGGGCGGCCAGTGCGAGCAGTTCGTAGCCGATGCCCGGTGCCTGCGGCAGCGGCACCTCCAGCTCCGCCGTCCGCACCCGGGAGGCCAGCTTGGCCGCCAGCGCGAGACCCGGCTGGGCGAGGGGTATCCCGTCCGTCACCGACGCGCGCCGCTTCTCCACCGCCTTCGTGCGCAGCCAGTGCTCCGCCACCTCCTCCGGGGTCGACGCGGTCTCGTCGCCGAAGACGTGCGGGTGGCGGTGGATGAGCTTGGCGACGATGCCTCCCGCCACGTCGTCGATCGAGAAGGGGGCGTCCGGGTCCTCCTCCGCGATCCGCGCGTGGAAGACGACCTGGAGGAGCACGTCGCCCAGTTCCTCGCGCAGTTCGTCGCGGTCGCCGTCCTCGATCGCCTCGACGAGTTCGTACGCCTCCTCGATGCCGTACTTCGCGAGGCCCTTGTGGGTCTGCCGGGACGACCAGGGGCACTCCGCGCGGATCCGGTCCATGACCTGGACGAGGTCGAGGAGGCGGGCGCCGGGCAGGTCGTAGGAGGCGGGGAGCAGTTCCAGCTCGGGCATCCGGACGCGGCCGGAGCCGGCGAGGCGGGCCAGGCCGTCCGTGAGGGCGGGCTCGCCCTCGCCCGCCGCCACGACCACCACCGTCCGGCCGCCGGCGCAGGCGTCGACCAGCTCCTGGGCGGTGGGGGCGGCCTCGTCCACGGCCGTCCCGGCCTCGCGCAGATACGGCAGCTGGGGATGGGCGCCGTCCGCGCACAGCACGCGGTCCGCCGCGCGCAGCGCCTGCCAGGCGGGCCAGGACAGCAGGCCGGGGGCGACCCGGTGGCTGGTGGTGAGCAGGACGACACGGCCGGGGTCGGACGGCCGGGAGGTCGGAGCGGGTTCCGGGGTGGTGGGTTCGGGGCTGGTGGTGTTCACGCTCCGAACGTAACGCACCGCCGCCGCCGACCTCGCGGTTTGTCCACAGGGCGGGGGTGATCAAGTGATCGTATGACTGCCCGTGGCGACTCGTCCCCGTCCTCGGCCGCCCCGCGCCGGGCGGGCCCTACGCCGACACCGGTGTCCCGGCCGACGTGACCTCCCGTACCCACGGCGTCTTGGCGTCCACGCGGCTGCTCTTCTGGACGTCCCAGGCGCCGTAGCGGGGGTTGAGGTCGACGTGGAGTTCCTTGGAGGCGGTGGCGAGGGCCTTCCAGAAGGCCGGCTGCGAGGTTTCGGTGCCGAGTGCCTGCGCGAGCTTGGTGGCCTCCACCTGGAAGCGGAGGTTGTCGTCCAGGCGCGCCGGGGCGATGCCGTACTTCTGCAGCCAGGCGGTCTCGAGCGCCTTGGAGCTGCCGGCCTGCTGTTCGAGGCCGGAGCGCATCGCCTCGACCTCCTTGCGGGTGACGCTGACGCCGGTGTCCTGGGCGGCCCGGTGCAGCACCCGGTCGAGGACCATGTTGTACAGGGTGTCCCGGGTGAGGCTGCTGGTGGAGGCGAGGACCTGCTGGTACTGCGTCTGGTCCGGGACCGCGGCGCGCTGGGCCCGGCGCACCTCGTTCACGCGGTTCTCCAGCTGCGAGACGGTGATCCGCTGGCCGCCCACGACGGCCGCCGCGCCCGGATGCGCGTCACTGCCGCAGGCGGTGAGGAAGGGGGCCGCGGCGGCGATCGCGGCGGACAGGAGGAGCGCGGTGCGACGGCGGCGGTGCAAGGATGCCTCCCGAGGAGATTGTGCGACGGTGCACAAGGTCTTGCGGTGATCGATGGTAGGCAGTGGGCAAGCTCTGGCCAACCCATTCGACCAACGATTCACACGCGCATCCGGCACCGCCGCACCACCCTCCGGAAGGGTTTGCGGCAGGGATTCCGCTCAGCCGGTGATCGCCACCGGGGCGTCCCAGGCGTCGCGGTCCACGGTGATCGTGTAACCGCCGCGCGTCTCCTTGCTGTTCACCATGTACTGGTGGGCCCGGCTGTGCCCGGTGAACTGCGACGCACCGAACGGCCAGTCCGTGGTCGTGGTGTTCTTCTGGTCCCACAGCGCGTACCAGAGGTTGCCCGGCAGGTCCGTCTTGTCGGTGGCGTTCGCGATCGCCTTGGCGCTGGAGCTGGTGAAGCCGTAGAAGCCCGCGCGGTACGTCTTCGCGCGCAGCTGCTTGCCGAAGGCGCGCACATAGGTCAGCACGGCGTTGTTGCACGACGTGTTCGTCGTGTCGTACGCCTCCATGTCGAGGTAGATCGGGCTGCCCGCCTTCATGCCGAGGGCGGCGGCCTTGGCGACCGCGTCGTTGGCGTCGGTGGTGCCGAGGGAGGCGGCGTTCGACGCCGTCATCTTCTCCGGGTTGGAGCCGGTCTGGCAGGACGGCTGCGCTCCGACGTACAGCGGGACGAGCTTCCAGCCGACCGCGGAGACGGACTTGACCCAGGAGGCGGTGAGGTTGGCCTGGGCGCAGCCGCGGTTCTTGCCGCCGATGTAGACGGCGGCGGCGCCGTAGAAGCCGGTGTTCCAGGCCTTCATCGCGGCGAGCGAGGGCGCTTCGCAGGTGTCGAAGGCGCGGCCGGTGAACGTCTTCTGGGCGGGCCAGGCGGTGGCCGCCATGGAGGTCTGCGCGGCGATCCCGGCCCCGGCGACCACGGCGGCGCCCGCGACGCCCCAGGTGATGTATCTGCGCTTCTTCGACTGCCGGTGACCGGACATGCCCGAACCCCACCCCTGTGTCTTTGTGTCTTTGCTGTGCGGCAAGTTGTGCGAAAAGTAGGTGCAGTATGCACGGCGCGGGAACTAGCCGCGCACCTGCCCCAGCCACTGCAACGTGCGCCGGACCTCCGCCGCCAGCGGGTGCCCGGGCCCGTGCAGCCGCTCCACGTCCATCAGCAGCCGGGCGAGCGTGTCGTGCGCGGCGGGCCGGTCGCCGAGCGCGAGCAGCAGATGCCCGATCCGGCGGCGCACGTCGTGCGCGAGCTGCGGGTCGCCGGCCACGTACTGGTTCTCGTAGTACGGCAGCAGCGCGCGGTACTCCGCGAGCGCCGCCGCCGGTTCGCCGAGCTGTTCCAGGCACTGGGCGGTCTCGTAGCGGAAGCGCAGGACCTGCGGGTCGGCCTGGCCCGCCTCGGCGGCGCGTTCGTCGGCGAGCCGGCGCAGTTCGGGCAGCGCGCGCCGGTACTGCCCGTCGTCCATCAGGGTGGCCGCGTACTGCTTGCGCAGGGTGCGTACGACCGTGGAGCGCTCGCCGTGCCGGTCGGCGGCGACCGGCAGGATCGCGCCCAGGATGTCGACGGCCTGGGTGATGCGCCCCTCCCCCAGCAGCCGCTTGACCTCGTCGACGGCGGCGGCGACGTCCGGCCGGTCCGGTACGGCGGCCACGGGGGCGGCGGGCCGGGGTGCGGGGGTCCGCGCCCGGTCCGGCCAGGGGGCGTGCGGGCGCAGGAAGGGGCGGGTGGGGTCCAGAGGCGCCCCGGAGGGCGTCCCGCGCGCGGGCAGGAGCGCCGACAGGTCCTCGTAGACCTCCTGCGCGGACGCCGGGCGGTGCTGCGGGTCCTTGGCGAGCAGGCGCAGCACGAGGCTCTCCAGCGGCTCCGGCACCTCGGCGCGGATCCGGCGCACGGGCAGCGGGGGCTCGTACAGGTGCCGGTGCAGCACGCCGAGCGCCGTGGAACCCGCGAACGGCACCTCCCCGCTGAGCAGTTCGTGCAGCAGCACGCCGAGCGCGTACAGGTCGGTGTACGGGCCGACCGCGCCGCCCATCGCCTGCTCGGGCGCCATGTAGGCGGGCGAGCCGATCGGGGAGCCGGTGTGGGTGAGGCGGGTCGTGTCGGTGTCCATGACGGAGGCCACGCCCAGGTCGAGGACAGTGACCGTGCCGTCCTGCTTCACCATCACGTTGCGCGGCTTGAGGTCGCGGTGGACGATCGGCACCGCGTGCACGGCGCTCAGCACGGCGCACAGCTGCGCGGCCACCGCGACCGCCCACTGCCACGGGTACGGGTCGTGCTCCGCGAGGTGGTCGGAGAGGTCGGCACCGTCCACGTACTGCATGACGAGGAAGAGCTCCTCGCCCTCGCTGCCCGCGTCGTGCACGGTGACCAGGCCGGGGTGGTCGACCTGCGCGGTCACCCGGCACTCCCGCAGGAACCGCCGGCGCAGCTCCTCCGCCTCCGCGCCCGCCACCTTGTCGGGGCGCAGCAGCTTCACCGCCACCCGCCGGTCGAGCCGCTGGTCGTACGCCGTCCACACCTGGCCCATGCCGCCCTGCCCGATGAGCGTGGACAGCTCGTAGCGGCCGGCGACGACGCGTCCTGTCGCCACGGTCACCTTCCGCCCTCGTAGTCGCCCTCGTGCTGCCCGTCGTGCTTGCGCAGGTAGTCACTGAGTTCGTCGAGTTCGGCGCGCACCTGGTCGATCCGGGCGGGTGCCGGGCGCTGGGGCGGTGCGGGTATCGGAGGCTGCGTGGGCGGCGGCGCGGGTATCGGGGAAACGGTGTGCGGCGGCGGGGTGTGCGGGGACTGCGCGCGCGGCGGCGTCGTCCCCGTGACGTACGGCGAGGCGGGGCGCGGGGGCACGTAGCCGTACGTCTGCTGCGCCGCGTAGGCCTCGCGCTGCCGCTGGAAGTGGCGTACGTCGGCCGCGAGGTAGTAGACGATGGTGGCGAGCAGCGTGCCGAACAGCAGGGTGATGCCCAGGTAGCCGCCGGTCGTGTGCACGTCGTCGCCGGGTTCGGTGCCCAGCAGCACGAAGCTGAGGACGTCGGCCGCGGCCACCGCCACCAGCAGGCCGAAGTCCAGCGATCTGCGGGTCACGATGGCCAGCCGCAGCATCATCGCCCACATCAGCAGACCGACGCTGAACACGCCGAGCGCCACGAACACCACGCGCCACAGGACCAGTACCGCGTCGTGCGGCGGCCGCTGCACCGGCTGCGCATGGCCCTGGCCTTGCATGATCGCTCCTGTATTGCCTGAAATTCCCCGAAAAGGGCATACGTGCCCGTCCGGCGCCGTCCGTCCGCGGACAACATCGGTCGTGCGATGGTCGCTTCGAGCATATGGCCCGGCACGGACAACCGGTTCGGGTTGTACCGAACCGTTGTCGGACCGACTGCCGGAACGCGCCGGGCAAGGATCGGCCAAGAGGCAATCGGGGGTCAATCGGGCGTGACGGTCCCGTCGGTGAGGCCGTCGTACATACCGCGCACGAGGTGCTCGCCGAGCCGGCTCGCGTGGCGCAGCGCCCGCTCGAACTCGTCGAGTGCGCGGAAACGCGCGCCGTAGCGCCGCTGTTCCTCCAGGGGGAGCCGGGGCAGCTGGAGCCGGCGCACGTCCAGCCGGGTCGCGGTGGAGGCATAGCTGCTGGCCTGCCGGTTGTTGGCGGTACCCCGCAGGAAGCCGGCGAGGAACCACGGGTCGAGGGCGGTGCCGTCGGGGCGCAGGAGCACGAGGTTGCGCCCCAGGGCGGCGCCCGCCGTCGCCGCGTCGATCACCCGCGCCACCGAGCCCCCGCCGAGGACCGGTACGACGACATCGCCCGGCTCGGTCAGCACGGCCTCCTCGTCGCTCTCGGGAAGCGTGCCCGAGGGCGCCGCCGCGGCGAGGACGTCGTGGTCGGTGAGTACCGGCACGCGCGCGTGGCCGCCGCTCCCGCCGGTGCGCAGCACCAGCGCGCCCGCACGCGCGAGTTCACCGACGGTGGTGAGCGGCCACCGCGCGGGCGGCGCCTGGTCGGCCGGGGGCGGGGTGAGGTCGACGGTCAGGCGCAGGGTCGCGTCGAACCGTTCGCGGACCGCCGTGAGCTGTTCCGCGCCGTCGGCCATGGCGGCCGGGGGCAGATGGCGGGCGGGGGCCAGGTCCACGTCGTCGTCGAGGAGTTCGATGACCGGCACCGATCGGGCCAGCCCCGGCCGTTCCACCGGACCCCCGGCGCGCTCGAAGGCACGCCAGGCGTCCAGGGCGGCGTCCCGTACCGCCGCCCAGTCCGGCCCGCCCCGTCCTTCTGCGGCGAACCTCCCGGTGTCCACGAGCAGTACCTCGGGCGCGGCCGGGGTCCGGTCGGGCCGGCGCAGCACCCACAGGTGCAGCGGGATGCTGTACGGCGCCGCCGCGCCCACCGGCAGCGCGACCAGCGCCCTGAGCGCGCCCCGGCGCAGCAGGTCGGCACGGATCCGGCGCCCGGAACGGCGGGAGGCGACGGCCGGCGGCATCAGCAGGACCGCGGTGCCGCCGTCGGCGAGCCGGGCCAGGGCGTGCTGCACCCAGGCCAGTTCCGACTCGGTGCGCGCCGGGAAGCCGTACTCCCAGCGGGCGTCGTACGCCAGCTCGTCGTGGCCCCAGTTGCGCTCGTTGAACGGCGGGTGGCACAGCACCGCGTCGGCGCGCAGCTCCGGGTAGGCGTCGGCGCGCAGGGTGTCGCCGGTGGCGCCGTGCACCCCGGCCCGGGAG
The DNA here is from genome assembly GCF_053611985.1 of Streptomyces sp. NPDC054770. NCBI lineage: Bacteria > Bacillati > Actinomycetota > Actinomycetes > Kitasatosporales > Streptomycetaceae > Streptomyces > Streptomyces sp. NPDC054770. Next base: position 33,777 of record NZ_JBSHBL010000064.1, on the reverse strand, counting down.
TGCAGCGCGAGCCGCAGCGCGGTGAGCGCGGCGAGATCGGGGGCACTGTCCTGGGCGTACAGCTCCTGGCCGGGGCGGACGTCCACGGCGCGCAGCAGGGCGCCGGTACCGCAGGCCGGGTCCAGCACGGTGCGGGCGGGGCCGGCCAGGTCGGCCATGAGGCCGGCGAGTTCGGACGGGGTGAGCGTGTACTGGCGGGGGTTGGCGTCCAGGTGCCGGCCCAGCAGGAACTCGAAGGCCTGCCGGGCTCCGACCTCGGCGGCCAGTTCGGCGGCGCCGCGCAGGAGCGGGGTGGAGGGGAGGAGTTGGGGGCCGGTGGGGGTGCGGACGGCGGGGGTGCGGACGGCGGGGGTGGCGGAGGCGCCTGCGCCGGGGGTGGTGGGGGCGACGGTCGCGCCGGGGGGCGTCGGCCCGGTGTTCACAGGGCGGCTGGGCGCTGCGGTGTTCACACTCCCTGCATCGCCAGGCCTGTTCACAGTCTCGGCGGTGCGCGCGGTCCGCCCGCTGTGAACCGTGCGCTCCGCCGCCCCGCCGAGGCGCGCGGTCAGCACCTGCTCCAGCGCGCCCGGCAGCATCGCGGCCAGGCGCTCGTCCGAGCCCGCGCTCACGTCGAGCCAGACGGTGGGGCGCTCGTGGATCAGCAGCAGCACACAGCCGGTGTGCACCAGCGCCGTCAGCGCGCCCTCGGGATGCCCGGCGAGCTGCTGCCAGACCCGCTCTCGCAACGGGACCTCGGCGAGTTTTCCCTGCTTGCGCAGCCAGGACTCGACCTCGGCGAGCGCGAAGGACGGGCTGGTCTCGGTGCCGCCGACCGGCTTGGGGAAGTCGGCATGCCGACGGCGCCAGTTGCTGACGGCGGCGCGGCCCACTCCGGCGAGCCGGGCGATACCGGCCGCGGTCACCTCCGTGGCGTTGTCCTGCACGCGGCCTCGCTCCCCTCGTCCCAAGCACCCAGGTGCCATCTGTGCACCGAGCATACCGATGTACACAAGATCTACCCCTTCACGGTCGTGCACATCCCGCACTACGTAAGTCATGTTGACTCGGTTCACAGGCTCTGGTCTCATTGACTCGTCACTCCGACCCGCTCCTCCGAGAAGGACTCCTGATGCGCCTCCCGTCCCGTGCCGTGATGCTCATAGCCGCTGCCGCGACCCTTCCGCTGGCCCTGACCGCCTGCTCCTCCGCATCCACCGGTTCCACCACCGACTCCGGTACCGGCACGAACGCCCAGCCGGCCAAGGCGAAGGACCCCAATGCCGGTCTGCTCACGGGTACACAGCTGAAGAAGGCGCTGGCGCCCGCCTCGGCCTTCCCGTCCGGGCTCACCCTCGAATCCGACGGTTCCGCGGACAGCGGCGGCCGGTTCCTCTCCCCCGCCACCCGGAAGGCGGGAAAGCCGGACTGCACCAGACTGGAGACCACGTCCTGGATCCAGGTGTCCGGCTACAAGGGCGGGGTGTCGTTCGCGCAGAACGGCTACGCGGACAAGACCGAGGAAGTGGACCAGGAGATCGACGCCTTCCAGGGCACCACGGCGGCCGACGTGATGAAGGCCCTGCGGACGGTGGCCGCCGAGTGCGCCACGTACACGGACACCGACGCGCACGCCAAGGTGAAGCTCACCGGCAGCGCCACGGCCGGACTCGGCGACGAGGCCTACACGATGACGCTGACGAGCGGCTACTGGGAGAACGGCACCACGCTGATCGCGGCCCGTTCCGGCACCTCCGTGGTCACCGTGCTGTCCACGGCGGGCGGCGACAACGGCGCCGCGTCCGCGAAGAAGGTGACGACGACGATCCTTTCGGCGCTGAAGAAGTAGCCGAAGCAGTAGCCGAAGAAACAGCCGAAGAAGCAGGCGGCGCGGGCGGCCTGGTCCGAGCCCGGCGCCGACGCCCCACCACCGTTCCGTTCCCGTGAAGGATGCCGATGCGCCTGACGTCCCGCCCCGCCGGCCGGGCGGCCGCCGGGGAGACCGCCGTACGAGAACGGGGCGTGCCCGGAACACCGCTGCGTGCCGGGCTCGTTCTCGGCCTGCTGCTCGGGTTCTACCTGCTGGCCCTGCTCCTCCTCGTCGCGCTGGCGGTCCTGGACGTCTTCCTGGCCCGGGACGGGAGCTTCACGGTCATGGCCGTCGAGGGCTACCTCGGCTCGCTGGCGATCGCCTGGTGCGTGGTGCGGGTCGTCCTGCTCAGCCGCGGCCCCGGGGACGGGCAGGACGAGGTGCCCGGTGTGTCACTGGCGCCGCGGGAGCAGCCGGAGCTGTGGCGGCGTGTGCGGGACCTGGCCGAGCGGGTGGGCACCCGGCCGCCCACGGAGATCCGGGTGATCCCGGGGGCCAATGCCATGGTGCGGGAGGACGCCCGGTGGCTCGGGCTGGTCGCGGGCGAACGGCGGCTCTTCCTCGGCGTCGCCCTGCTGATCGGTCTGCCGGACGACGAACTGGACGCCGTGCTCGGGCACGAACTGGGCCACTACGCGCACGACGACACCCGGCTGGGCGGCCTGCTCTGGGCGCTGCACGGCAGGGTGCTGCACACCGTGCACACGTTGCGGCAGCGGGCCGCGCGTGAGGAGGCCGAGGAGCAGGCGAGGGCCGCCGCACGGGCCGCACGGCGCCGGGCGGCCGGCAAGCCGCCACCGGTGAAGCGGGAGCCGACGCGGGGCCCGGACCACTACCTGGCCCTCGTCTTCTCCGGGTACGCGATGCTGTGCCTGCGCCTGACCGAGGCCGTCAGCCGCCGGCAGGAGTACGCGGCCGACCTGGTGGCCGCCCGGATCGCCGGACGGGACACCACGGCCGCCGCGCTGCGCCGCATCCCCGTGCTCGACGCCGCCGACGATCTCTACCTGCGCGAGTACGCCCTGATGGGCGGGGACGCCGGCCTGCTGCCGCCGGAAGGGCAGTTCCACGGCGGGCTCGCCCTTCTGCTCGCGGACCCCGCCCGCCGGGCGGAGCTGGACGCGTGGGCCCGCAGGCCGCTCCCGGAGGTGGTACCCGAGGAGAGGTCCCCGTACGACAGCCACCCGCCCACGGCCGACCGCATCGCGGTGCTGGAGGCACTCCCCGACGACGGACGCACCGCCACGCTCCCCCGGCGCCCAGCCCTCGCGCTGCTCCGGGATCCTGACCGCCTCCTCGCCGGACTGGAACGAGCCGTACTGAGCCGGGAGACGCTGTCCTGGCGACGGGTGCCCTGGGCGGAACTGCCCGCGCTGACCCGGCGCGAGAGCTGGGCGCGGGAAGCGGGGCCGCTGCTGGGGGCCATGGCCGAGGTGGCCGACGCGAGGGGCGCCGCCGTATCCGGAGCGACGCACCTCGACCACCACGACCAGCACGACCACCTCGGCCGCCTCGACCATCTCGACCACCCCGGCCGCCTCGACCATCTCGACCACCCCGGCCGCCTCGACCACCTCGGCCGCCTTCTGGACCTGGTCGACCACGGCCTGCTGGACGACATCGCCGCCCGGCTGCCCAGGTCGGAGCAGGCAGGCCGGAGCAGTGGCCGCGCCGCACGCGAGTTCGCCCGGACGGCCTTCCGCTCGGCCCTGCGCCAACTGGCCCTGCTCACCGCACTGGACACCGGGCTGTGCCGGTGGGAGCTGTGCTGGTCCGGGCCCCCGGTCCGGACGGTGGGGCCCGTACAGTTCGCCGAGGCGCTGGAGGAGGCCCTGCGCCAGGCGGTCGCCGATCCGCCCGGTACGGGTCCCCTGCGGGCCCTGCTGTCCGGCGGCGGCCGTGCCCCGACGGCCTCTTGGCCCGCCCCCTCCACCGTTCCTTCCGCCGTCCCTTGGGCCGCCTCTCCGCCCGCCTCTCCGCCCGCCTCTTCCGGCGGCCCCTACCCGAAAGACCCGGTATGAACGTCCTCATCGACATAGCCGGCGCCGGCGTCCTCGCCTACTCCGCCGTGACCGTCCCGCGCAACGCCCGCAAGGCACGGGCGCTCCGGGCGGAGGCGAAGGCCAAGGCGCCGGTCAACATCGACCCCGCCAAGTACGGGCTGGTGCCCGCCGCTCAGCTCGACAGCCGTTTCGCGGGCCCCGATCCCGAGGCCGACGCGATCGCGCAGGCCGCCCTCGCCGGTGACTGGCGGCGGGCCGCCGCCTACCTGGCCGGGGCGGGCCGGGACTGGGACCTGCGGTGGTACCGGCTCGGCATTCTCACCCACGCCGCCGCCGAGGACGACACCTGGCTCAAGGCATGGCGGACCGAGTACCCGGGCGATCCGGCCGCCGCCCTGGTGCACGCCGACGCGCTCGTCGAGCTCGCGGGCAACGTCCGCGGCGCGAAGCTGGCGAAACACACCACGGCCGAGCAGTTCGAGGGCTTCCACCGGCTGCTGGCCGAGGCGCTGCCCGCCTGCCAGGAGGCCGCCTGGATGGCACCCGAGGACCCCTGCCCCTGGATCGCGCAGATCAGCATCGCCTTGGGGCTCGGCTGGTCGCACGACGACTTCCGGGCGCTGTGGGCGGAGATCACCGCGCGCGACCCTCACCACTTCGGGGCCCATGTCAGCGCCCTGCAGTACTGGTGCGCCAAGTGGCGCGGTTCGCACGAGCTGATGTACGCGTTCGCCGAACAGGCCGCGGTCACCGCGCCGCGGGGCAGCCTGCTGCCCGTACTGCGCCTGTACGGGCTGATGGAGCACGCGTTCCGGGAGCCCAAGGAGCCGGTGTACCGCCAGCCGTTCGTGCAGGCGGCCGTGGACGCCGTCCTGGACGCCGTGGAGTGGACACCGGCCGGGCACCACCGGCTGCCGATGGTGCGGCACCTGCTGGCGGAGGCCTTGTTCCAGACGGACCGGTACGCGGAGGCCGTCGAGCAGTTCCGGGCGGTCGGCGGATACGTCGGCAGCCCGCCGTGGTCGTACTCCGGCAACCCGGTCAAGGCGTTCGTCTTCGCCCGCACCAACACCTTCGTGGCCTGGGAGAAGGCGGGCTGCCCCGCCCCGCCGCCGCGCGGTCGCGCCCTGGGGTACTGACGCACGCGGCGGGGGCGGGCCGGTTCAGCGCGCTTTGAAGCGGGACGGCGCCTTGGTCGGGTTGCCGCCGGCGGGGAGTTTCTGGCCCGAGCAGGTGGTGAGGACCTTCTTCATCGCGGCCTTCTCGGCGGCGGTGACCCACAGGCCGTACTTCTTCTTCACGGCGACCTGCGCGGCGACGTAGGTGCAGCGGTAGGACTTGTCGGGCGGCAGCCAGGTGGCGGTGTCGCCGTCGCCCTTGCCTCGGTTGGCGCTCGCGTCGACGGCGAGGAGGTTCAGCGGGTCGTTGGCCAGGGCTATGCGCTTGCTGGCGTCCCAGTACTTGGCGCCCGTCTGCCAGGCGTCCGAGAGCGCGACGAGGTGGTCTATGTCGACCAGGCTGCGGCCGCGCTTGTAGGTGACGTCCTTGCCGGAGTAGGGGTCCGGCTCCAGCACGCCGGAGGAGACCTTGCAGTCGCCGTCGGTGAACTTCACCTCCTTGAGGTCGCGCTTGAGTATGTCGTCCCGGGTGTCGCAGGAGTTGGAGTCGGTGTCCGCCCAGGCGGAGCCGAACTTCTCCCGGGAGTAACCGGTCTTCGGCGCCCTGCCCTTGACGGTCAGCGATTCGGCGGCCGTCAGGGCCGCTCCGCCGCCGCCTCCCGTGCCCTGGGCTCCCGAACTCCCCTTGTCCTGCAAGTCCTTGCAGCCCGCCACCGCGAAGATCACGACGACGGCCAGGACCGCCCCGTTCCTCAGACGCGCCACGTGCGCCCCCTCTTTCTTGCCCCTGTCCGCCTCCGCACGGGCGGATTTCTGCTGGTCCCACGGTAACTGCCGCACGGTTCGGGCCAGATAGGTCACAAAAGGATATATACCCACAACTCGCCCTTATCGGCAGCCGATTGACACCCGGGGCGAAGCTCGGGCCGTACGTCCTCGCGCCCGCTCACTCCCCGCCGCGACCGAATGCCCCCGATGGCGCACCTCACACCTACGGGGGGCGGACTTGACCTTGACGCCGGTGTCAGCGTCCGACGATCCCGGCATGAGCGAGAACATCCGCCCCCAGGGGCCCCGTACCGTCGTCGTCACCGGTGCCGGCACCGGTATCGGCCGCGCCACGGCGCGCGCGTTCGCCGCCGAGGGCGCGCACGTGATCGCCGTCGGCCGCCGGCCGGGCCCCCTCTCCGAAACCGCCGACGGGCACCCCGGGATCACCGCACTGCCCGCGGACATCACCGCCGAGGACGGACCCGGGACGGTCGTACGGACGGCCGTGGAGCGCCACGGCCGCCTCGACGTGCTCGTCCACAACGCGGCGGTCGTCACCGCCGACTCCCTGCGCACCTACACCCGCGCGGCCGTACGGCCGCTGCTGGAGACGAACCTGGTCGCTCCCGTGCTGCTCACCCAGGCCGCGCTCCCGGCGCTGGAGGAGAGCCGAGGTGTCGTGGTGAACGTGACGACGGCCGTCGGCCAGCGCGGCTGGCCGACCGGCAACTCGCTGTACGCGGCGGGAAAGGCCGCCCTCGAAGTGCTCACCCGCAGCTGGGCCGTCGAACTGGCCCCGCGCGGCATCCGGGTGGTCGCGGTGGCCCCGGGCGCGATCGAGACACCCATCGCCGACCACTCCGCGTACACGCCGGAGCAGCGGGCCGCGCTGCGCGCGTGGCAGCTCGACCACACCCCGCTCGGCCGGATCGGCCGCCCCGAGGAGGTCGCCTGGGCCATCGCCCGGCTCGCCTCGCCACAGGCGTCGTTCGTGACCGGCGTGGTGCTGCCGGTGGACGGCGGGGCGGTCGTCTCCTGACCCCGCGGCATCCCGTCAGGCCGGCTCGCCCGCCTCGCGCAGCGCCGCCGCCAGTCGCTCCCGTACCTCCGTCTGCGCCGCGATCCGTGCGTCCAGGACCGCCAGCCGGTCCCGGGCGATCCGCAGGCCCCGCGCCGAGGCGCGGCCGGCACTGACCTCGCCGTCCAGGCACGGCAGGAAGGCCTGTACGTCGTCCAGGGTGAGGCCCGCGGCCAGCAGCCGGCGGATGTTGCGGACGCGTACGGCCGTACGGGCGTCGTACGCGCGGTAGCCGTTGGCGGCGCGCGCGGAGGTGATCAGGCCCGCCTGTTCGTAGTGGCGCAGGGCGCGCGGTGTCGATCCGGTCGCCCGCGCCAGCTCACCGATCCGCATGTCCCGCGCCCCCGTCACCCGTCACCCGTCACGAGCCAAGGATTGAGGCGAGGAACTCCCCGACCCAGCTCAGCAGTTCCCGCCCGACGAGCGGCTTGCCGCCGACCTTCGCGGTCTTGGGGCGGGGCACCAGCACCTGGTGGACGGCCGGCTTGATGACGGTCCCCGGGTACAGGCGCTTGAGGCGCAGCTCCTGCGACTCGCGCAACTCCACCGGTGCGAACCGGATGTTGGTGCCCTGAAGGACGATCTCGCCGACCCCGCACGCGCGGGCGAGCATCCGCAGCCCGGCGACGAGCAGCAGGTTCTCCACCGGCTCGGGCAACTTGCCGTAGCGGTCGGTGAGTTCCTCGCGGACCGCCCTGATGTCGTCCTCCGAGTTGGCGGAGGCGATGGAACGGTACGCCTGGAGGCGCAGCCGCTCGCCGGGCGCGTAGTCGTGCGGGACGTGCGCGTCGACGGGCAGCTCGATCTTGACCTCGAGCGGCGGCTCCTCCTCGATCTCGCCGGTCTCCAGCTGCCGCCGGTAGTCCGCGACGGCCTCGCCGACCATGCGGACGTACAGGTCGAAGCCGACGCCCGCGATGTGCCCGGACTGCTCGCCGCCGAGCAGGTTGCCGGCGCCGCGGATCTCCAGGTCCTTCATCGCCACATACATGCCGGCGCCCATCTCGGTGTGCTGGGCGATGGTCGCGAGCCGTTCGTGCGCGGTCTCGGTCAGCGGCTTCTCCGGCGGGTACAGGAAGTACGCGTACCCGCGCTCGCGCCCCCGGCCGACCCGGCCGCGCAGCTGGTGCAGCTGGGAGAGGCCGAAGGTGTCGCCGCGTTCCACGATGAGCGTGTTGGCGTTGGAGATGTCGATGCCGGACTCGACGATCGTGGTCGAGACCAGGACGTCGAACTTCTTCTCCCAGAAGTCGACGACGACCTGTTCCAGCGCCGACTCCGACATCTGGCCGTGGGCGGTCGCGATGCGCGCCTCGGGGACGATCTCGCGGAGCCTGGCCGCCGCCCGGTCGATGGACTCCACCCGGTTGTGGATGTAGAAGACCTGGCCCTCGCGCAGCAGTTCACGGCGGATGGCGGCGCCGATCTGCTTCTCCTCGTACGGCCCCACGAAGGTGAGCACCGGGTGCCGCTCCTCCGGGGGCGTGGTGATCGTCGACATCTCGCGGATGCCGGTGACCGCCATCTCCAGGGTGCGCGGGATCGGGGTGGCGGACATGGTCAGCACGTCGACGTTGGCGCGCAGCTTCTTCAGCTGCTCCTTGTGCTCGACGCCGAAGCGCTGCTCCTCGTCGACGATGACCAGGCCGAGGTCCTTGAACTTGGTCTCCGAGGAGAACAGGCGATGGGTGCCGATGACGACGTCGACCGCACCCTCGCGCAGGCCCTCCAGAGTTCCCTTCGCCTCGGTGTCGGTCTGGAACCGGGAGAGCGCCTTCACGCTCACCGGGAACTGCGAGTACCGCTCGGAGAACGTGCCGAAGTGCTGCTGCACCAGCAGCGTGGTGGGCACGAGGACGGCCACCTGCTTGCCGTCCTGTACGGCCTTGAAGGCGGCCCGCACCGCGATCTCGGTCTTGCCGTAGCCGACGTCGCCGCAGATCAGGCGGTCCATGGGGACCGACTTCTCCATGTCGTCCTTGACCTCGGCGATGGTGGTCAGCTGGTCGGGGGTCTCCGCGTACGGGAAGGCGTCCTCCAGCTCGCGCTGCCACGGCGTGTCCCCGCCGAAGGCGTGGCCGGGGGCGGCCATGCGCGCGCTGTAGAGCTTGATCAGGTCGGCGGCGATCTCCTTGACGGCCTTCTTGGCGCGCGCCTTGGTCTTCGTCCAGTCCGCGCCGCCCAGGCGGTGCAGGGTGGGTGCCTCGCCGCCGACGTACTTGGTGATCTGCTCCAGCTGGTCGGTCGGGATGTACAGCCGGTCACCGGGCTGGCCGCGCTTGGCGGGGGCGTACTCCACGACCAGGTACTCGCGGGTGGCGCCCTGGACGGTGCGCTGCACCATCTCGATGTAGCGGCCGACGCCGTGCTGCTCGTGGACGATGTAGTCGCCCGCCTCCAGGGTGAGCGGGTCGATGGTCTTGCGGCGGCGGGCCGGCATCCGGGCGCCGTCCTTGCCGGCCGCCTTCTGGCCGGTCAGGTCGGTCTCGGTGAGGACGGCGAGTCTGAGCGCCGGATCGACGAAGCCGTAGTCGATCGAGCCGCACGACACGTGCACGACCGAGGGGCTGAGGTCGCCCAGGTCGACGTCGAGGCGGGCCGCGATGCCCTCGCCGCCGAGCACCTCGACGGTGCGGGAGGCGGGGCCGTGGCCCTCGGTGACGTACACCGTGCGCCAGCCGTCGGCCAGCCAGCCCTTGGTGTCGGCGAGCGCCTTCGCGGTGTCGCCGCGGTAGGTCTCGGGGGCGTGCATGCCCAGCTTGAGGGTGTCGGCGGACAGCTCCTCGTCGGCGGCGAACGGCGACACCGACCACCACATCATGTCCAGCTCGCGGGCGCGGTCGCGGACGTCCGCGATCGACCACAGGGAGGCCGCGCCGACGTCGATGGGTGCCTCGCCGCCGCCGGCGGTGGCCGCCCAGGAGGCCTGCAGGAACTCCTGGCTCGTCGCCACCAGGTCGGCGGCGCGCGTGCGGACCCGCTCCGGGTCGCACACGACGGCCATCGCGCCCTTGGGCAGCACGTCGAGCAGCAGCTCCATGTCGTCGACCAGGACCGGGGCGAGGGACTCCATGCCCTCGACCGCGATCCCCTCGGCGATCTTGTTCAGCAGCTCGCCGAGCTCCGGGTGCTCCTCGGCGAGGGCACGCGCGCGTGCGCGGACGTCCTCGGTCAGCAGCAGCTCGCGGCAGGGGGGCGCCCACAGGCCGTGCTCGGCGACCTCCAGGGAGCGCTGGTCGGCGACCTTGAAGTAGCGGATCTCCTCGACGTCGTCGCCCCAGAACTCGACGCGCAGGGGGTGTTCCTCGGTGGGCGGGAAGACGTCCAGGATGCCGCCGCGGACGGCGAACTCGCCGCGCTTCTCGACGAGCTCCACGCGTGCGTAGGCGGCGGCCGCGAGGGCTTCCACGATCTCGTTCAGGTCAGCGGTCTGGCCGGTGCGCAGGGCCACCGGCTCCAGGTCGCCGAGGCCCTTGACCTGCGGCTGGAGCACGGAGCGTACGGGCGCGACGACGACGGAGACCGGGCCGGTCTCGGGGTCGTCGGGGCGGGGGTGGGCGAGGCGGCGCAGGACGGCGAGGCGGCGGCCCACGGTGTCGCTGCGCGGGCTGAGGCGCTCGTGCGGGAGCGTCTCCCAGGAGGGGTACTCCACGACGCCCTCGGCCGGCAGCAGGGTGCGCAGCGCCGACGCCAGGTCCTCGGCCTCGCGGCCGGTGGCGGTGACCGCGAGCACGGGGCGGCCGGCCTCGCGGGCCAGGGCGGCGAGCGCGAGGGGGCGGGCGGCGGGGGGGCCGACCAGGTCGACGTGCATGCGGTTGCCGTCCGCGGCCGCCTTGATCGCTTCCGCGAGGGCGGGGTCCTTGACGACGGCGTCGAGCAGACCGTGCAGGCTCATTCAGGGCGGCTTTCGTCGGGGGGTGGGCAACGCGAAGTGCCCGGCGCGGGCTGCGACCGGGGGGTCTCCAGCCTACGACTACGCGGGCGCGGGTGCCGGGGCTGTGGATAACCTCCGTCGCCCTGTGAGGTGCCGTGCGCCCCGGTCGCCGTACCAGGGGGCTCCGCCCCCTGGACCCCCGAAGCCTATGCCCACCCACCACCCGACTCGGCGAGTCGAAAAGCGAGACTTGAAAAACAAAAAAGACAAAGGCACGCCCGCCACTCGACCCGGTCGATGGAGAAGCCGGCCCCGACTCGGTCAGTCGAAAGGGCGGACGGACACGGTCGAAGGGGCGGCCCCCGACACGGTCGATCGAAAGACCAGGCCGGACACGGACGACCGAAAGACCAGACCCGACTCAGCCGGTCGAACGGCCAGGCCCGACTCGACCGACCGAAAGACCGGACCCGGCTCAGCCGACCGAAAGACCAGACCCGACACGGTCGGCCGAAAGACCAGACCCGACACGGTCGGCCGAAAGACCAGACCCAACTCAGCCGACCGAAAGACCAGACCCGACACGGTCGGCCGAAAGACCAGACCCGACCCGGTCGGCCGAAAGACCAGGCCCGACTCGGTCGGTCGAAAGGCCAGGCTCGGGAGATGTGAAGGCGCCCGGCGACGAGGAGTCTCTCAGGGCTCCTCGGCGCCGGGCGTTCCCCCGCAACCCCCGTGTGCGGTGGTCTCTTCTGTTCTGTTGGTTCAGTCCGTCGCGATGGCGTTCAGGACGTTCATGCGGCCCGCGCGGAACGCCGGGATCAGGGCGGCGAACAGGCCCACGAAGGCCGAGCCGATGAAGACGCCGATGATCGTCGGCCAGGGGATCTCCAGGACCTTCAGGCCCTGCAGGGCGAGCAGCTTCTGGGCCGTGGCGCCCCAGCCCATGCCCAGGCCGAGGCCCAGCAGGGCGCCGAAGAGGGCGATCACCACGGACTCCATGCGGATCATGCGGCGCAGCTGGCGGCGGGAGAGGCCGATCGCCCGCATCAGGCCGATCTCGCGGGTCCGCTCGACCACCGACAGGGCGAGGGTGTTCACGACTCCGAGGACCGCGACGATGATCGCCAGGGCGAGCAGGCCGTAGATCAGGTTCAGCAGCTGGCCGATCTGGTCCTTGAGCGCCTTCTTGTAGTCGGTCTGGTCGCGCACGGTGTACTGCGGGTAGTCGTGCAGCGCGGACTTGAGCGCCTTGTACGCGGCGTCCTGCCCCCCGTCCTTGGCGGTGGCGAAGACCAGGTCGTCGAGCGGCATCTTGGCGGCCGGCACGTACTTGGCGAGCGTGGTGATGTTCGTGTACTTGGAGCCGGCGTCGATGAGGCCGTCGCTGCTGGTGATCGCCCGGACCGTGAGGTGGGCCGTGCGGCCGTCCTTGAAGCTGACGGCGATCTTCGAGCCGAGGTGGATGCCGTGCGCCTTGGCGAACTTGTCGTACACGGACATCGAGTCGGGCAGGTAGGCGTCCTTGAGGTCACCGGCGACGGTCTTGGTGCGCAGGTCGGTCGCGTAGGTGGGGTCGGCCGCCGTGATGTCGGTGTCCTTGAGGGTCTTGCCGTCGGGGGTGGTGTAGTCGGCGGTGGTGGTGCGGTACTCGGTGACACGGGCGAGTCCCGGCACGTCCTTGACGGCCTTGACCGCCTGCGGGGTGATCCGCTGGCCGCTGTCGGACTGGATGATGAAGTCCGTGCCGACGGTCTTGTCGAGCTGGTCGGAGGCGGAGGCGACCATGGAGGAGCCGACCACCGAGAGGCAGGCGACCAGCGCGAGCCCGATCATCAGGGCGGCGCCCGTGGCACCGGTGCGGCGCGGGTTGCGCAGCGCGTTGCGTTCGGCCATGCGTCCGACCGGGCCGAACATCCGCAGCAGGACGGCGCCCAGAACCCGTACGACAGCGCCCGCGAGCAGCGGGCCGATGACGACGAACCCGATGAGCGAGAGCACGATGCCGAGACCGAGCCAGGCCGAGCCCGCCTTGGCCTTGTCCGCGGCCGAGGCCAGGTAGAGGCCGTAGCCGCCCGCGCCGGTCAGCACGAGGCCCACCAGGGCGCGGATCCGGCCCGCCCGGGCGTCGGCGGGGGCGCCCGCGTCGCGCAGCGCGGCCATCGGGGAGACCTTGCCGGCGCGGCGCGCGGGCAGGTAGGCGGCGAGGACGGTGACGACGACGCCGAGGATCAGGCCGAGCACCGGGGTCGTCCAGGCGACCGTCAGGTCACTGGTCGACAGGTGCATGCCCATCTGGCCCATCAGCTTCATCAGGCCGACCGCGATGCCGACGCCCGCGCCGACGCCCAGGACCGAGCCGACCACGCCGAGCAGCAGGGCCTCGACGAGCACGGACCGGTTGACCTGGCCGCGGCTGGATCCGACGGCCCGCATCAGGCCGATCTCGCGGGTGCGCTGGGCGACCAGCATGGAGAAGGTGTTGATGATCAGGAAGATGCCGACCAGGAAGGCGATCCCGGCGAAGCCGAGCATCGCGTACTTCATGACGCCCAGGAAGCCCTCGACGTCCTTCTGGTTGGCGTCGGCGGTCTCCTTGGCGGTCTGCACCTTGTAGGCGGTGCCGAGTTCGCCGACGACGTTCTTCTTCAGCTGCGCGTCCGTCACCCCGGCCGCGGCCGTCACGTTGATGTTCGTGAAGACGCCGGTCTGTCCGACGAGCGTCCGCTGGGCGGTCTTCGTGTCCAGGTAGAAGATCGCGGCACCGGGGTTGGTGACGGTGAAGTCGGCGATGCCGGAGATCTTCGCGGTGTGCGTGCCGACCGCGCTGATCACGCCGATCTCGTCGCCCAGCTTGAGGTGGTGCTTGTCGGCGGTGTCGGCGTCCACCATGACCTGGCCGGAGTTCTCCGGCGCCGTACCGGAGGTGATCTTCATGGTGCGGGCGTCGTTGGAGTTCCAGCTGCCGACGATGGTCGGGGCGCCGCTGGACGGCGAGAGGCTGTCCTTGTCCGCGTTCACGACGGTCACGGACGTCGAGAAGACCGTCCCCTCCGCCGCCTTGACGCCGTTCGCGGCGCGGACCTTGCCGACCACCGAGGCCGGCATGACCGGCGGCCGGCCGTTGTCGGAGGTCGTCTGGCCGGTGTCGGAGGCGCTCCTGGCGCTGACCGTCACATCGGACGAGGTCGCCGCGAACAGTTTGTCGAACGTCGTGTTCATGGTGTCGGTGAACACCAGCGTGCCGCACACGAAGGCCACCGACAGCAGCACGGCGACCGCCGACAGGGCCATGCGTCCCTTGTGCGCGAAGAAGTTGCGCATCGAGGTCTTCATGACGGTCATGACGTACGCCCCCGCGCGTCGAAGTCCTTCATGCGGTCCAGGACGGTGTCGGCGGTCGGCTTGAACATCTCGTCGACGATCCGGCCGTCGGCGAGGTAGAGCACGCGGTCCGCGTAGGAGGCGGCGACCGGGTCGTGCGTGACCATCACGATCGTCTGGCCCAGGTCGTCCACCGAGCTGCGCAGGAAGCCGAGGACCTCCGCGCCCGCGCGGGAGTCGAGGTTTCCGGTCGGCTCGTCACCGAAGATGATCTCGGGGCGGGCGGCGAGGGCGCGCGCCACGGCCACGCGCTGCTGCTGGCCGCCCGAGAGCTGTGTGGGACGGTGCTTGAGCCGGTCCGCGAGCCCCACGGTGTCGACGACGCGCCCCAGCCACTCCTTGTCGGGCTTGCGCCCGGCGATGTCCATGGGGAGCGTGATGTTCTCCAGGGCGTTCAGCGTCGGCAGCAGGTTGAACGCCTGGAAGATGAACCCGATCCGGTCCCGGCGCAGCTTGGTGAGCTTCTTGTCCTTCAGGCCGGTGATCTCGGTCTCGTCCAGGTAGATCTGACCGCTCGTCACGGTGTCGAGCCCGGCGAGGCAGTGCATCAGGGTGGACTTCCCGGACCCCGAGGGGCCCATGATCGCGGTGAACTGCCCCCGCGCGATGTCCACGTCGACATGGTCCAGGGCGACGACGCGGGTCTCTCCGGCCCCGTAGGCCTTGACGACCTGCCGCGCCCGCGCGGCAACGGCCGTACGCCCTCCAGTACCCCCGTGCCTGGGAATGGTCACAGCCGATGTCACGGTATGTCTCCTAAGTCGGTCAGCGAATGCACAGCGCGGTGCGGCGCTCTGTGGCGAAGAAGTTGGTACGACGATGAGTCTCGTGGTCCGGCAGGGTGCTCCGCGCTGGTGCGAAGCCCCGTCTTTCCGGGGGGAAAACCCCACCCCCGCCGGTTCGGTCAACCGCCCCCCGACGGCGTAAAGCCAGGTTAAGGACGGAGCCGGTGCCGTCTCGTCCTCCGGCGGAACGAACCCTCCCCGAGCCGTAGTACGGAGAACCCCCTAGGGGATGTCCACCGACGGGTGGAGTCCTTCTCGGGGTCGGCCTCCACCCGGCGACCCCGACAGCGTCCTCCCTCCCGTCGCGTGAGGGTCAAGTGGGCGCACGCTCCCACCAGGTGGACGCCCACTCCCGTCGGCCCGGGGCGGATGGGAAGCTGTCGTACGCGAGATAGATACATGAGGAACACAACGGGAGGGGACCGGCGTGGAGAAGGAGAACACGAAGCCCGCGATACGCGCGGCGGGGCGCGAGGCCGGGACCGGCCGGCGGGGGGCCGTGGTGGCCGCCCTGATGCTCGCCATGGCGCTGGCGGCGCTCGACTCCACCGTCGTCTCCACCGCCGTACCCCAGATCGTCGGCGACCTCGGCGGTTTCTCGGTCTTCTCCTGGCTCTTCTCCGGCTACCTGCTGGCCGTGACCGTGACGCTGCCGGTGTACGGCAAGCTCTCCGACACCTTCGGCCGCAAGCCGGTGCTGGTCGCGGGCGCCGCGGTGTTCCTGCTGGGGTCGCTGCTGTGCGCGGTCGCCTGGAACATGGGCGCGCTGATCGCGTTCCGGATCGTGCAGGGCCTCGGCGGCGGGGCGCTGCAGGGCACCGTGCAGACCCTCGCGGCGGACCTGTACCCGCTGGAGGAGCGCCCGAAGATCCAGTCGAAGCTGTCCACGGTGTGGGCAGTGTCGGCGGTCGCCGGGCCGGGGCTCGGCGGGGTACTGGCCGCGTACGCGGACTGGCGGTGGATCTTCCTCATCAACCTGCCGATCGGCGCGGCCGCGCTCTGGCTGATAGTGCGTCACCTCCACGAGCCGAAGCGCGCGCCGCGCACGCCCCCGCGGGTGGACTGGGCGGGTGCGCTGGCGGTCTTCGCGTGCGGAGGTGTGCTGCTGACGGCGCTCGTGCAGGGCGGGGTGGCGTGGGCGTGGTGGTCCGCGCCGTCCTGCGCGCTGTTCGCCACCGGGCTCGCGCTGGCGGGCCTCGTGGTGTGGATCGAGCGCCGGGCGGCCGAGCCGATCATCCCGGGGTGGGTGTGGCGGCGCCGTACGATCGCGGCCGTCAACCTCGCGCTCGGCGCGCTGGGCCTGCTGATGGTGGCGCCGTCGGTGTTCCTCCCCACGTATGCGCAGTCGGTGCTCGGGCTCGCGCCGGTGGCCGCCGGGTTCGTGCTGTCGGTGTGGACGCTGAGCTGGCCGGTCTCGGCGGCCCTCAGCCAGCACGTGTACCGGCGGATCGGCTTCCGCGACACCGCGCTGCTCGGCATCGGCACGGCCGCGCTGATCCTGTTCGCGTTCCCCTTCCTGCCCTACCCGGGGTCGGCCTGGCAGCCGACGCTGCTGATGCTCCTGCTGGGCGGCGCACTGGGCCTGTTCCAGCTGCCGCTGATCGTGGGCGTGCAGTCGACGGTGGGCTGGGAGGAGCGGGGCACCACGACCGCGTCGGTGCTGTTCTGCCGGCAGACCGGCCAGACGATCGGGGCGTCGGTGTTCGGCGCGGTCGCCAACGGGGTGCTGGCCGCGCGGCTGGGCGGCGCGGGCGACCTCGACTCCGTCACGCGCGCGCTGGACGACGGCACGGCCGCCGAGGCCACCCGCCACGCCATCGCGGACGCGGTCCACGCGGTCTACTTCGGGGCGGCGTGCGCGGCGGCACTGGCGTTCCTGGTGCTCCTGTCGGTCGCCCCGCGACGCTTCCCGGTCCTCAGGGACTGACTCCCGCCCCACCGGTTAACGCGGATAACACCCCAGGTCAGACACGTTCAGGTGAAGTAAGCGCATACCGGCCGGACAGTTACCGGAAAAGGCCGCACGCCCTGGATACCTGCGAGTAACGTGCGTCCCCCGCTCCCCCCTCTCCCTGCGGTCCGCCGCCACGGACCCGAGCCACGCAAGGAGCACCGGGATGTCCCACGACCCTGCCACCCCTCCCGTTCCTTCCACCCCTTCCCTCCCCACCCCGCCGGAGCCACCGGAGCCGCCGCACCTCACCTACCCCTGGCAGCCGCTGCCGCCGGAGCCGCCGAGACCCCGGCACGTGCCGCACCGGGAGCCGGTCGGGCACCACAGCGACCTGCGGGTGCTGCGCGGCGCCTACCGCCTCCAGCGGCGCACCGCGGCCCTCACCGCGCTCGGATACTTCACGCTCTTCCTGGTGCTGTCGGCGTTCGCCCCGTCCGTGATGACGAGCACGGTCGCCGACGGCGTGCCCGCGGGCCTGCTCCTCGCGCTCCTGCAACTCCCGGTCACCTGGCTGGCGATCGCGCTCTACGAGCACACCGCGCGCCGCCATGTGGACCCGCTCGCCGACCGCATCCGCCGGACCGCGGAACTGGACGCCAGGCGAGGGGCCGTACGGTGACCGGTTTCGGCGGCTCCGCCCAGTCGATGTCCCTGGTCGCCTTCACCGTCGTCGCCACACTCACCCTGCTGCTGTGCGTGCTGGCCGGCCCGGACCGCGACGACCTCGATGAGTTCTACACCGGCTACGGCTCCCTCTCCCCCCTGCGCAACGGCCTGGCCATCGCCGGCGACTACATCTCCGGGGCCGGCGTCCTCGCCGCCGCCGGGGTGATCGCCCTGTGCGGCTACGACGGCGTCGTCCTCGCCCTCAGCACGGCCCTGTCGCTGATGCTGCTGATGTTCCTGCTGGCCGAACCGCTGCACAACGCGGGCCGGTTCACCATGGGCGACGCGCTGGCCCGCCGGATGCCCGGCCGGAGCGTACGGATCGCGGCCTGCGCGGTGACCATCGCCGCCCTGCTGCCGCTGATGCTGGTCCAGCTGGCCGGTGCCGGCCAGCTGATGGCCTTCGTCCTCGGCTTCTCCAACGAGACCGTGCAGACCGGCTGCGTCGTCGGCCTCGGCGCCCTGATGATCAGCTACGCGGCCATCGGCGGCATGAAGGGCACCGCCCTCATCCAGATCCTGAAGATCGTGATGCTGCTCGGCTCCGGCACCGTGGTCGCGCTGCTGGTCCTCAACCGCTTCGGCTGGGACCCGGGCGCCCTGCTCACCGCGGCGGCCAGGGGCAGCGGCGCCGGCAACGCCTTCCTGCGCTCGGGCCTCCAGTTCACCGGCGGTCCCGCGCCCCGCCTGGACATGATCAGTTCGGAGCTGACCGTCGTCCTCGGCGGCGCCTGCCTGCCGCACATCACCATGCGCATGTACACCGCCTCCAGCGCCCGCCAGGTCCGCCGGTCGATGTCCTGGGCGGTGTCGTGCGTGGCCCTGTTCGTACTGGTCGTCAGCATCGTCGGCTTCGGCGCCACCGCCCTGGTCGGCCGTACCGCCATCACCGCCGCCGACCCGCAGGGCAACACCGCCTACCTGCTGGGCTCTCGCGCGGCCTTCGGCACCGACGTCTCGGCCGCGGAGACCCTGCTCTTCACCACCGTCACCGCGGCGATCTTCCTGACCCTGCTCGCCTCCGTCGCCGGCATGATCCTCGCCTGCGCCAACTCCCTCGCCCACGACGTCTTCGCGACCCGCGTCCAGGACATGCCGGTCCGCCGCGAGATGGCCCTGGCCCGCGTCTCCGCGCTCGCCATAGGAGTCCCCACGATCCTGCTGGCGGTCCTGGTGCAGCACCACAGCCTGCAGCCCCTGATCACGCTCTCCTTCTGCGTGGGCGCCTCCGCCCTCGCCCCCGCCCTGGTCTACGGCCTCTTCTGGCGCCGCTACACCAGCACCGGCCTGCTGTGCACCCTCCTCGGCGGCACCCTCACCGTGCTGCTCCTGATGCCGGGCACCAACCTGGTCTCGGGCTCGCCGGGCGCCGCCTTCCCGCACGCCGACTTCAACTGGTTCCCCTTCACCACCACCGGCCTCGTCTCCATCCCGGCCGGCTTCTTCCTGGGCTGGCTGGGGACGGTGACCTCCGGCCGGCGCAGGGCCGCGGAACAGCGCCGGCAGTACGAGGCGGTGGAGGGACGGATCCTGGCGGGGGCGGCACGGCGAGGGAACTGACGGGGCGCGGGACGCGGGGCGCGGGACGCGGGGCGCGGGACGCGGGGCGCGGGGCGCGGGACGCGGGGCGCGGGGCGCGGGGCGCGGGGCGCTATTCCGCCGCCGCGCGCCCCGTCAGGGTCATGAGGCTGTCCCGCATGTGGTCCATGTGCGCCTGTACGTCGTCCCAGGTCTCGCCGTGCTCGCGCAGCACCCGCTCGGTCTCCCGTGCGATGTGCTCCTCGCGGGCCCGGGCCTCCGCGAGGACCTCGGCGGCACGCACCTGTGCCTCCTCCTCGGAACGGCGCGCCGACGCCTCGGCCTCGACCAGGGCCTGCTCCGCCTCCAGCAGGGCGGCCTCGGCGCGGGCGATGCGTTCGGCGTTGTGCGCGTCGACCGCGGCGGCGCGCGCGGCCTCCTCGCGCTCCTCCTCGGCCCAGCGTTCGGCGTGCTCCTTGGCCTGCTCGGCGAGCATCCCGGTGGTGCGCTGCCGCATCTCGCGCAAGGCCGCGAGGGCCTCGCCGCGCTGCTCCTTCACCTCCAGCCGGGTGCCGATGCGGATGTCGTCCGCCTCGGCGTGCGCGGCGAGAAGGTACTGGCGGGCGCGTTCCTCGGTGTCCGCACGGAGCGCGTCGGCCTGCTCCTGCACCGCACAGCACTCGCTGTCGGCGAGCGCCGCGGCCTCCGCGACCCCCTCGGTCAGCGCCCGCCGGGCCCCCTCGCGCAGAGCCTTCGCCTCCTCCGCCACGAGCCGGAACACCCGGTGCGCGCGGTCCCCCAGCGCCTCGTAGGTCTGCGGGGGGAGCTGCTCGACCTCGGCGCGCAGTTGCCCGGCCTCCGCCTCCATCTCCTTGGCGAGCACGGTGAGCCGCGCGGCACGCTCCCATGCCGCGTCCCGGTCGTCGCACAGCGCCACCATGAACGTGTCGACCTGATCGGGGCGGTAGCCACGCCCCCGGACGGTCATGAACTCGTACGGCGACATCGATGCGCTGCTCACCTGGAACCCCTCTCCGCCGGACCCGCACGAAAATGATGATTTCGCGGACATCTTGATGGATCGGACGTAAGTGTTCATAACGCGACACTCCGCATGCCGTGCTCTAAACACCGCACGCCGCACGAGGGGACGGCCGGCGCGCCGGGGGGGCGCGAACGCTCAGCCGCGCGCCCTGCGGTAGCGGGTCAGCACGGTCGCGCCCGCTCGTTCCGCGGACAGGCACTCGAGTTCGGCGGGCGGACCGCCGGCCGGGAAGAGCGGCAGGCCGGCGCCGAGGACGGTCGGGAAGGTGACCAGCCGGTACTCGTCGACCAGACCGGCCGCCGCCAGCGTGTGCACGACCCGGATGCTGCCCATGACGACCACGTCCCGCCGCTCGGTCTTGACGGCGTCCAGGAGATCGCCGTCGAGGAGGCGGGAGTTCGCCCACGCGGACACGTCGGACAGGGTGCGGGAGGCGACCAGCTTCGGTGCGGCGTTCAGGCGCGCGGAGAAGGGGTCGTCGCGGCCCGGCCACAGGCGCGCGAAGGCCTCCCAGGTGGACCGCCCCAGCAGGACGACCCCCTCGTCCAGGGTGCGGCCCAGACGGAACCTGTCCCCGGTGATCTCCTCCCGGCCGAACCGGAAGAGCCAGCCGCCGTACGGCGTGCCCTCGGAGCCGTCCGGGTCGGACACGATCCCGTCCAGGGTGGTGAACTGGATGACGACAACGCTCATGACGGTTGTCCCTTCGCTCGATGGTCACCGGTACATACCGGCGGCACCGGGCGGACTCATCGCCGTCGGCGGAACTTCCCTCCCGGCCCTTTCAGCAGCCGTGCGGCGCGGGCGCCTCGGCCGGTGCGAGCGCCGTCAGCACGCGCGGGTCCGTGAACACCACGTTGCGCGCGACCCGGCCGCCGGTGACCGTGAGGACCTGCACGCTGTGCAGCAGGTGCCCGCCGCCGGGCTCCGGGGCGTACGCGACGACCGTGGGCTGCCCGCCCGCGGTCCCGGCGCGCACCCGCCAGCCGGTGCCGCGCATCCGGAACACCCGGTCCATGAACAGGCCGTAGTCGCCACGGCCCCGGTACCACAGCGGAACCGGCGGCATCTCCAGGATCGCGTCGTCGGTGAGCAGGCGTACCAGCGCGGGCACATCGGCCGCCTCGAAGGCCCGCAGGTACCTCCCCACCGTCTCCCGCACCCCGGGGTCGTCCGGCTCGGTCACCTCGTCGACGGTGCCCACACGCGCGAGCGCGGTGCGCGCCCGCTGGAGCGCGCTGTTCACGGCGGGCACCGAGGTCTCCAACTGGTCGGCGACCTCGGCGGCGCTGAACTCCAGCACCTCGCGCAGCACCAGCACGGCGCGCTGCCGCGCGGGCAGCACCTGCCATGCCGCCACCAGCGCGAGCCGCAGATCCGCGCGGGCCTCCGCGTCGTAGCGCGCGTCCGGGAACGGCTCCAGCCACGGCACGTCGAGCGAGGGCGTGAGCGGCGCCTCCGGATCGACGGCGGGTGCCCCGAGCCCGGACGGCAACGGCCGCCGCGCCCGCCCCTGAAGCGCCGTCAGGCACGCGTTCGTCGCGATCCGGTACAGCCAGGTCCGCACGGACGCCCGCGCGGGGTCGTAGCGCTCCCGCGCCTTCCAGGCCCGCAGCATGGTCTCCTGCACCAGATCCTCGGCCTCGTGGAACGAGCCCAGCATCCGATAGCAGTACGCCACCAACTCGCCCCGGTACGGCTCGAAGTCCATCCGCCCATCATGCCCGCGGGGTACGACAGTCGGGCACGCGCGCGTGGGGGCCGGTCCGGTCTCCCGACCCGACCGGCCCCCGTACGGCCGTCCTATCCCCGCGCCGCTACAGCAGCCCGTCCCACATCTGCTCCAGCAGGACCGACCACCAGCTCTCCGGCGAGCCGAGCGCCGCCGGGTCCAGGGAGGCCAGCTGGGCCTGGAAGTCGACGGTCCAGCGGCCCGCCTGCTCCTGGTTCAGGCCGAACCTGAGCCGCCACATCCGGCCCAGCAGGGCCAGACAGCGGGCGAACTCCGGCAGCCCCGTGTTCACGAACTGCGGCGGCACGGACGCCCCGCCCGGCCCCGCCTCCACGGGCACGGCCACGATGTTCGCGGTGCCGTACTGCACACAGACCGCCTTGCCGAAGTCGGTCCCCATGACGAGGTACGACGCCGCGTCCGGCGCCGGCCGCAACCCGCGCTCCTGCGCCAGCTCCGCCAGCGTCGGCACCGGCCTGCCCGGCTGCGCCTGCGCCCAGAAGAAGGGGCCCATGTCCAGCGGCAGCCCCGCCGCCACCAGCGTGTGCGCCACGACCGGCGGCACGCCCTGGCGCGACACCGCCGCCTGCTCGAAGCGGAACACGCCGGGACCGAACGCCGCGGCCAGTTCCTGCGCGATCGCCTCCGGCGGGATCGGCGGCGCCGCCTGCACCTGCGGCAACGGCGCCCGCACCGGCGCGGGCCGCGCGGGACCGGCGGCCACCTGGTGCAACTCGCCCTGATGCGCCAGCAACTGCCGCATCCCCTGCTGCCGGCTCGCGTGGTCCGTCCCGTACGGCGCGATGCTCGCCAGCCGCGCCTGCGGCCACTGCTCCCGGATCATCCGCGCGCAGTAGGCACCCGGCAGCTCGCACGACTCCAGCTCCGTGTGCAGCTCCAGCACCTGGTCCGGCGGCACGTTCATCGCCCGCAGCTCGTGGAAGATCTGCCACTCCGGGTGCGGGGTGCCCGGCGCCGAACGCCGGATCAGCTGCTGCTCCGAGCCGTCCTGCGCCCGGTAGCGCAGCACCGCCTGGTATCCCGGCCCGACCGTCGGCTGCCCCTGCTGCGGCGGGTAGCCGTACGCCGGCGGCTGCTGCCCCGGCACCGGCTGACCGGGCACGGGCTGACCGGGCACAGGCTGACCGGGAGGCGGCGGCATCGCACCGGCCGGCATCGGGGGCGGCATCTGCGCGGCGCCCGGCGGCATGCCGGGGGCGCCGGGAGGACCCACCGGAGGTGCGGACAGCACCGTCTCCGCGTGGTGGACCGCCGCTCGGCCCGCACCGGCGGCAACATCCTGCGCGCCACCCGGCGCGGGAGGCGTGCCGGGGGCGCCCGGAACGTTCGGTGCGCCAGGCGCGAACGGGGCGCCCGGCGCGCCCGGCATGCCCGGGGTGGCCAGCATCGTGGCCGCGCGATCGATGTCGCCCGGCGGCGTGCCACCGGGAGTACCCGGCGCGCCGGGAGAGCCGGGGGCACCGGGGGCGCCCACCGGACCGGGTCCCTTGGGACCCAGCCCCGACACCAGCTGCGTGGGCGCGTACCCGCCCGCCGACGCACCGGGCGCGGGCGGCTGAGGCGCGCCCCCGGGGTGGACGCCCGGCGCTCCCGGGACGCCCGGCGGCGGAGGCGGCGCACCGGCCCCGCCACGTGCCCGGCGCGGCGGGGGCGCGGCCTTGCTCGTCGCGGCGTCCGCTATGTCACTGGCGTTCGGCGCGAGATGCCGTTCCGGAGCGGCCGGGGCGGCCGGACCCGCCGGATTCGCCGGGGGCTGCGGCGCACCCGGAGCACCGGCCGGTGCCTGCGGATAGCCGTAGCCCGGAGCGGCCGGCGGCTGCGGGTAGCCGTAGGAGGCCGCGGGCGGGGCCGTGGGCGCCTGCGGACGGGCGGGCGCACCGGGAGCCGCCGGTGCCTGCGGGTAGCCGTACGACGGGGCGTCCTGCGGAGGCGACGGAGGCGGGCCACCCGGCACGCCCGGCACGCCCGGCACGCCCGGCGCACTCGCGTCGTCGAGCGCCGGGGACACCGCCGTGCGGGGCAGCTGGCTTCCGCCCGACATCAGTGCCGTCTCGGCGTCCCCGAGGGCACCGTCGTCGGCATCGCTCAGCGGCGGTGCGAACACCGTCGCGGGCAGCGGGACGGAACGGTCCTCACCGGCATCGGCGTTGGTGTCGGTGCCGGCCCAAGGAGTCGCACCGGCGGGCACGTTGTGCGCACCCGGCGCACCCTGCGCCCCGCCGACTCCGCCGACCCCGACACCCGCTCCGGCCGCCGGCCAGGAAGCGCCACCGCCACCCGCCGGCACCCCCGCCTGCGTCTCGGCAAGCCCACCGGAACCGGAGCCCGAACCGGAACCGGAACCGGAACCCGCAGCGGCACCGGCACCGGCACCGGCCGGCGCCCCGTGGCTCCCCGTGCGCCGATCCGGAATACCCAGCTTGTCCGCCGCCTCCTGGAGCCACTCCGGTGGGCTCAGCAGGAACGACGTCTGGTTCAGGTCCACCCGGGCCGCGGGCGCCGGCACCGCGTCGGCGATCTCCGCCTCACGGCCGTACTCCTCCTCGTACCGGCGGATCACCTCGCCCACCGGCAGCGCCGGCCACAGCGTGGCCTCGCCGCTGTCCCGGGCGATCACCAGCCGCTGCCCGCCCGCGTCCGACCGCGGGCCCTCCGCGCGGTCCTCGCCCCACACCACGAACCCGAGGCCGAACTCCCGCACCCGCACCTCACGGTGCTGGTACGCGGGCACGTCGCCGTTGATCCACTCCTCGGCGCGCTCCTGCGCCTGCGCGAACGTCACCATGCCGGACCTCACTCCCCCGAACCCGAGCCGACCGAAGCGGCACGCGCGAAACCACCGTCGACCATCAGGTTCGCCACCGTCTGCAACTCCGGCGGGGACCCCGCCAGCCGCGACAGGAACACGTCGAAGTCGTCGCCGCACGGCAGCAGCAGACGCTCCACGCGCTCGGCCGGCGACCACGCCGGATCCACGTCACGCGCGTCGTCGTACGCGCAGAACCACACCGACCCCAGCCGGTCGCCCTTCACCTTCACCGCCACCAGACCGCCCTGCACGAAGGTGACACCCAGGTAGTCCTTGGTCAGGTGGTCGCGCAGGCACTTGTTGACGTACACGAGGTCGTTCACCGCCGCCTCGTCGCGGACCGTGAAGAACGGCTGGTCCAGCAGCAGTCCGAGGCCGGCGTCCAGCGCCGTGCCGACCGGCGCGCAGCCGCCCGCGGCCTTCAGGAACGAGCGGTACGCGCCCGGCAGCCGGTACCCGAGGTCCTCCTCGACCCCCTGCACCTGCGACTCCGACACCGCCACACCCGACTTCGGCAGCCCGAAGTGCGCCGGACGCGTCTCCTGCAACGGCCGCGTCCCGCGCTTGCCGTGGTCCACCCGCGCCGTCGCCACCCCGCCGTGGTGCCGCAGCAGCGCCTTCACCTCGACCGGGACCAGCTCCAGCCGCCGCGACCCCACCACGTGATGCCACGTCCAGCCGTGCGGCGTCGCCACCGCGGGCACCGTGTCCCACAGTTCATGGCCCGAAGCCGACTGCACCGCGTTCGCGGACACGAAGTCCGTCAGCCGCAACTCGTCGACGCCGAAACCCTCCGGCGGATCGGCGATCTCCACCGCCGCGCGCGCGTACGGCGAGAAATCGGGGTAGCCGCGCTCGTCGATCCGTACCCCTCTCGGGTGACGTGCCGCCCGGACCGGATCCGGGAAATGCACGACCTGCCCGGCATAGGCCGCGTTCGGCGGCGCGGCTTGCTGCCCGAGCCGACCTGTCGTCATGACGGTTGCCCCCTGCGGCACTCTGTACGGACCGATACCACACCCCTGCGGCGTGCCACGGCCCGTATCCGGCTGTCTCTCCCACGTCGCAGACGCGTCGACCACGCCCCTCGCGGTGCCGACAGCCTATGCGGTACACGAACCCCGGTCACCGGCCCTCCGGTTCCGTGACCAGCCGTCACCCCGCCGTGACAGCCTGCCCGAACCCGGGCGTGTCGCACCGCCCCAGCTACCGCACCGGCCACGGGATTTGGCAGTCTGTGACTTTCGGGGGGATGCCCGGGAGGGGAAGACGATCATGAACGCCACACAGACGGGACCGCACAGCGCCATGTCCGGCGCCATGCACGGCGCCACCCACGGCGACCCCCGCATCGGCTGGAGCAGCGCCGAAACACCTCCCGTGCCCGCACTCCAGCACCGCCGCGACGGCATCCTGCCCACCGTCGCCGCCGCCCTCTCCGTCCGCGGCGCCACCCTCACCGGCACCGCCGCCCGCGGCGACCAGCCGCCCCCGCTGCACCCGCTGGTCCAGGAGTTCCTCGACACC
This sequence comes from Streptomyces sp. NPDC054770, assembly GCF_053611985.1. Taxonomy (NCBI): domain Bacteria; kingdom Bacillati; phylum Actinomycetota; class Actinomycetes; order Kitasatosporales; family Streptomycetaceae; genus Streptomyces; species Streptomyces sp. NPDC054770. Next base: position 7,646 of record NZ_JBSHBL010000064.1, on the reverse strand, counting down.
CTCCCCAGCGGACAACGCGACCGCTTCACCGGCCGCTGCGCCGAAGCCATCCTCATCTCACGGCACATCAGCGCCGCCGACGACGCCCGCAGCAAACGCGCCGCCCGCAAACCGATGACCAACGGCGAAGCCCGCAAATCCCTCAGGCAGGCCAAGCTCACCGCCCGCCGCATACGCGAGGACGGCGACCCCCTGCACGGCAGCTTCGCCGCCCCCTGCCGGGCCTGCGCCGCCCTCACCGCCCACTTCGGCGTCCGCGTCGTCGACCCCACCACCGGCGACGCCTGACGCACGCACCCCACCCGCCCCCGCACCGAGACAGAACACCGCACCCGCACCCGCACACGAACCAGGACGATCGAAGGGCAATGCACGCCGACCGCACCTCAACCACGCGCTTCTCCGTGCCCGTCGACGCGGCCCTGCGCGCCGCCGGCTGGCAGCCCGGGCGCTGGGACATAAGGCAGGCCGAGGTCTGGGCCGACGCCCTGCGCGACCACGCCTCACCCGCCGGACACCGGCACACCGTCTTCCCCGCGGCCGTGGAGGCCTGGGCCGAGTTCGGCGGGCTGCACATCAACCCCACCGGCACCGGCCGCCAGATCGCCCCCGCCACCCTGCACCTCGACCCCCTGCACGGCCTGCACCTCGCCCGCACCCTCGGCGACCTCGGCGGCGCCCTCGACACCGAGGTCTGCCCCCTCGGCGCGGAGCCCGACACCCACTCCCTGCTCGCCATCGACGCCGAGGGCCGCGTCTACACCCTCGACCACACCGGCGACTGGTATGTCGGCCCCGACATCGACCACGCCCTGGCCGCCCTCATCGCAGGCGTCGAACCCCAGCGCCTCACCACCCACGCATAACCACCACGTGGCACCACCAGGCGGCGCCGCCACGTGGCACCACCACGCGACAGCTGCCGGACAACCGCCCGGCAGGCCGCCCACCAGCCGCTCAGGCCGACGGAATCACCGCCGACACCCGGAAACCCCCGGCGTCGGTCGGCCCCGACACGAAGACCCCGCCCAGCCCGAGCACCCGCTCGCGCATTCCCACCAGACCGTTCCCACCCGAAGGCAGCCCCACGGCGGCCGCCGACGCCGGCTCCGGCGGGGGCTCGTTCTCCACCTGCATCGCGATCTCCGCCACCCGGTGTGCCAGGCGCACATGCGTCTTCGCACCCGCCGCATGCTTGTGGACGTTCGTCAACGCCTCCTGCACCACCCGGAACGCCGTCTGCTCGATCTCCACCGCATACGACCGCACAGTGCCCTCGACCGACAGGTCGACCACCATCCCGGCCGCCGCGGACTGCCCGACCAGCACCTCCAGCTCGGACAGCCAGGGCCCCTCCTCCTCGGCCACCCGCGAAGCCGCCGCCGCGGCCGCCACCCCCACGGCGGCCAACGGCACCGAAACCGAAGCGGGCACCGGCACCGGCGCCACGACCGTACGGCGCTGCCCGGCCTCGCCCGAACGCAGCACCCCCAGCATCTCCCGCAGCTCCGTCAGCGCCTGCCGCCCCATGTCCCCCACCAGCGCCGCGTTCTTCACCGCCTTCTCCGGATCCTTCCGGGCCACCGCCTGCAACGCCGCCGCATGCACCACCATCAACGACACCCGGTGCGCGACCACGTCATGCATCTCCCGCGCGATCCGGGTCCGCTCCTCGCCGCGCGCCCACTCCGCGCGCTCCTCCGCGCGCTCGGCGAGCAGCTGAAGCTCCCGTTCCAGGCTGTCCGCCCGCTCCCGCAGGCTCTCCATCAACCGGCGCCGGGCACCCACGTACAGCCCGAGCAGCACCGGAGGAGCGGTCAGCCCCAGCGAGGTCGTCACCGCCGCGAAGGGCACGAACCAGTCCCCCAGCGTCAGATCCCCCCGGGCCATGTCCTGCTTCACCCGCACGAACGTCACGATCATCGTCCCGACCAGCGACATCCCCGCCAGCGCCACGATGATCCGGCGCGGCAGCTCGGCCGCGGCGAGGGTGTACAGGCCGACGATGCCCATCAGGAAGCCCATCTGGGCCGGGGTGATCGCGATCGCGACCAGCACCACGGCGATCGGCCATTTCCGGCGCAGCACCAGCACGGAACCGGCCAGCAGACCGAACACGATCCCCACCGACACCGGGATCCCCGCGTCCCGCGCGAACGGAATCCCCTCCGCGGCGCACTCCAGCGCCGACACCAGTGCGAGCCCCACGTCCAGCACCGCACTACGCCACCGCGACCACCACCACGGCCCGGTCAAGGCCGTCGCGTGGTCTGCCCCCGTCGTGGTCATGCCTCCAGCCTACGGGCGCGAGGGTGGGCTTTTCCGGTGAGTTTCGTCTACTCGCCTACACCACACTCCGTAACCGAACAACCCCGAAACCCCCAGATACCGCAGATATCCCTCGAACCATCGAACAGAACACTCCACCCCGGCGACGAGGCCGGAAACCGCGGCATCCGCCGGGGAGTTGGCGGACCCGAAAACCGTGCCGGCGCAACCCGGGACGGTGATCCGCGTCCGGCGGGGCACCGACTTGTACCGTCGCACGGAAGGCGCCTGGTACGGCATAGTAGGAGGCGCCACTCGACGACCTGACTAAATGTCCGGTTCGGTCGACAATATTCCCCCGTGGTGTAATTGGCAGCACTGTGGCTTTTGGTGCCATCTGTCCGGGTTCGAGTCCTGGCGGGGGAGCCCTACCCGGTCCGGGCCCTGACAGCTCCGTCAGGGCCCGCTCCCATGTCTCCCCCGAAACGCCCCGGTATCCTGCGGATGTCACCCCCACCCGTCCAAAAAGCCGAAGGGCAACTCCGTGAGCGCCATTCGCCCGGCAGCCGTCGTCGTTCTCGCAGCGGGTGAGGGCACCCGTATGAAGTCGGCCACACCCAAGGTCCTGCACGAGATCTGTGGCCGTTCTCTGGTGGGTCATGTGCTCGCCGCGTCCCGCGAGTTGGACCCCGAGAACCTGGTCGTCGTCGTCGGGCACGCGCGCGAGCAGGTCGCCGCGCATCTCGGCGAGGTCGACGCCGCCGTCCGCACCGCCGTGCAGGAGCGGCAGAACGGCACCGGGCACGCCGTGCGGATGGCGCTGGAGGAGCTGGGCGGGGCGGTCGACGGAACCGTCGTCGTGGTCTGCGGCGACACCCCGCTGCTGACCGGGGCGACGCTGAAGCTGCTCGCCGAGACGCATCACGCCGACGGCAACGCCGTGACCGTGCTGACCGCCGAGGTCCCGGACGCGACCGGTTACGGCCGGATCGTGCGCGACGCCGCCTCGGGGGCCGTGACGGCCATCGTGGAGCACAAGGACGCCTCCGCCGCCCAGCGGGCGATCCGGGAGATCAACTCCGGGGTGTTCGCCTTCGACGGGCAGCTGCTCGCGGACGCGCTCGGGAAGGTGCGGACGGACAACAGCCAGGGCGAGGAGTACCTGACCGACGTGCTCGGGATCCTGCGGGAGGCCGGGCACCGGGTGGGCGCCTCGGTGGCCGGCGACCACCGGGAGATCGCCGGGATCAACAACCGGGTGCAGCTGGCGGAGGCGCGCCGCATCCTCAACGACCGGCTGCTGGAGCGGGCGATGCTGGACGGGGTGACCGTCGTGGACCCGGCGACGACATGGATCGACGTGACGGTCACCTTCGAGCAGGACGCCGTCGTGCACCCGGGGACGCAGCTGCTCGGTTCGACGCGGCTGGCACAGGGCGCCGAGGTCGGGCCGAACAGCCGGCTGAAGGACACCCGGGTGGGCGCCGGGGCGCGGGTGAACAACACGGTGTCCGATTCCGCCCATATCGGCGCGGACGCGTCTGTGGGACCGTACGCCTATCTGCGGCCGGGGACCCGGCTGGGGGCGAAGGGCAAGATCGGTACGTACGTGGAGACGAAGAACGCGTCGATCGGGGAGGGGACGAAGATTCCGCATCTCTCGTATGTCGGTGACGCGACGATCGGCGAGTACTCGAACATCGGTGCCGCAAGCGTGTTCGTGAACTACGACGGGGAGAACAAGCACCACACCACCGTCGGGTCGCACTGCAAGACGGGTTCGGACAACATGTTTGTGGCGCCTGTCACGATCGGGGACGGCGCGTACACCGCCGCCGGGTCCGTGATCACGAAGGACGTACCGCCCGGTTCGCTGGCCGTGGCCCGTGGCCAGCAGCGGAATATCGAGGGCTGGGTGGCCCGGAAGCGTCCGGGGAGCCCGGCGGCGAAGGCCGCCGAGGCGGCTTCCCGGCAGGGTGCGAGCGAGGACTGACCGGAAACAGGTGCGCCGAAGACGTCGTACCGTGATAAGTGCACACCCGCACCTAACCAGCTGATTCGGCCCTCCGCGTCCGGCGCGGCGGGCGCTGGACATCAGTTGTACGGCTGAGACACCTCTGAGGAGACAGTGCTGTGACCGGGTTCAAGACGACCGGCGAGAAGAAGATGATGTTCTTCTCCGGCCGCGCCCACCCCGAGCTTGCCGAGGAGGTCGCCCACCAGCTGGGTGTCGGGGTAGTCCCGACGAAGGCCTTCGACTTCGCGAACGGCGAGATCTACGTCCGCTACCAGGAGTCGGCGCGTGGGGCCGACTGCTTCGTGATCCAGAGCCACACGGCTCCGATCAACCAGTGGATCATGGAGCAGTTGATCATGATCGACGCCCTGAAGCGTGCGTCGGCGCGGTCCGTCACCGTGATTGTGCCGTTCTACGGTTACGCGCGGCAGGACAAGAAGCACCGGGGCCGTGAACCGATCTCGGCGCGGCTGATCGCGGACCTGATGAAGACGGCGGGTGCGGACCGGATCCTGACCGTGGACCTGCACACGGACCAGATCCAGGGCTTCTTCGACGGTCCGGTGGACCACCTGTTCGCGCTGCCGCTGCTCGCGGACTACGTGGGCCGGAAGGTGGACCGGGACAAGCTGACGATCGTCTCCCCGGACGCCGGCCGGGTGCGGGTGGCCGACCGCTGGTGCGACCGGCTCGGGGCGCCGCTGGCGATCGTGCACAAGCGGCGCGACAAGGACGTGGCGAACCAGGTGACCGTCCACGAGGTCGTGGGTGAGGTCAAGGGCCGGGTGTGCGTCCTGGTCGACGACATGATCGACACGGGTGGCACCATCTGTGCGGCGGCGGACGCGCTGTTCGCGCACGGCGCCGAGGACGTCATCGTCACCGCCACGCACGGTGTGCTGTCGGGTCCGGCGGCGGACCGGCTGAAGAACTCCCGGGTGAGCGAGTTCGTGCTGACGAACACGCTGCCGACGCCGGGTGAGCTGAGCCGGGATCTGGACAAGATCACGGTGCTGTCGATCGCGCCGACGATCGCGAGTGCGGTGCGCGAGGTGTTCGAGGACGGTTCGGTGACGAGCCTGTTCGACGAGCAGTGAGGTTTCTGCGCCGGTCGCGTTAGCCCTCACTGAAGATCCTTTTGGGTACGGCCTCCCCCTCCGAGTAGACTGCTGAAGTTGCTCGGCGAGGGAGGCCGTGCCTGTTCTGTGCAGGTGCCGGCGCTCCGTTATCGACGCGCTCTTCGTAGCAGGCCGTTCGTGGCCGGGTGACCACGTCCGTTTCTACCTCTACGAGGAGTGATGACCATGTCCGAGGTAAAGATCGCCGCCGAGACGCGCAGCGAGTTCGGCAAGGGTGCCGCGCGCCGTATCCGCCGTGACTCCAAGGTCCCCGGTGTCCTGTACGGCCACGGTTCGGACCCGATCCACCTGACCCTGCCGGGCCACGACCTGCTGCTGGCGCTGCGTACGCCGAACGTCCTGATCTCCCTGGACATCGACGGCAAGTCCAACGAGCTGGCGATCCCGAAGTCCGTCGTGCGCGACCCGATCAAGGGCTTCCTGGAGCACGTCGACCTGCTGCTGGTCAAGCGTGGCGAGAAGGTCACGGTCGAGATCCCGGTGCACACCGAGGGCGAGCTGGCCGCGGGCGGCTACCTGCTGGAGCACGTGCTCAACGCGCTGCCGGTCGAGGCCGAGGCCACCCACATCCCCGAGGCCGTCACCGTCTCCATCGAGGGCCTGGAGGCCGGTGCCTCCGTCCTCGCCAAGGACATCACCCTGCCGTCCGGTTCGACCCTGGCCGTCGAGGGGGACACGGTCGTCCTCCAGGTCCTGGCCGCGCAGGCGGAGGAGGCCCCTGAGGGCGAGTCCGCGGCCGAAGAGGCCGCCGAGGCCTGAGCCGTCGGTTCAGGTGCCGTCTGCTGATTAGGCGCCCGGCGCTGGTGGCTGTGCCCACCCGTTCCGCCCTGCGGAACGCCTACCCACAGCGGTAGCCATGCGGTAAGCGGTAAGCGGTAAGCGGTAAGCGGTAAGCGGTAAGCGGTAAGCGGTAAGCGGTAAAGCAACGGTCAGCCGTCGTTCCCCTGGGAGCGGCGGCTGGCGCGTATCAAGGAGATATGGACGTGACCACCCCCGCAGGCGCCTCCGCCGCCAACGCCCCCTGGCTGATCGTCGGGCTCGGTAATCCCGGGCCCGAGTACGCGATGAACCGGCACAACGTCGGGTTCATGGTCGCGGAGTTGCTCGCCGGGCGGATCGGGGGCAAGTTCAAGCGGGCCGGGAAGGCGCAGGCGCAGGTCGTGGAGGGGCGGCTCGGGGCGCCGGGGCCGGGCAGCCGGCGGGTGATCCTGGCCAAGCCGATGTCGTTCATGAATCTTTCCGGCGGCCCCGTCAACGCGCTGCGCGACTTCTACAAGGTGCCGCTCGCCAACATCGTCGCGATCCACGACGAACTCGACATCGACTACGGCGTCCTCCGCCTCAAGCTCGGCGGTGGCGACAACGGGCACAACGGGCTGAAGTCGATGACCAAGGCGATGGGGCCGGACTACCACCGGGTGCGGTTCGGGATCGGGCGTCCTCCGGGTCGGATGCAGGTCGCCGACTTCGTGCTGAAGGACTTCTCCTCGACCGAGCGCAAGGAACTGGACTACTTCGTGGACCGGGCCGCCGACGCGGTGGAGGCGCTGGTCACCGAGGGGCTGGAGCGGGCGCAAAGCTCGTACAACTCCTGACTTGTCCCCCACGGCAGTTGACCCGCCGTAGGGACATGGCCAATGATCCCGGCCATGCCTGCTGCCTCCGCCGCCTCCTCCCGTACGGCCCCGGTCAACGCGCTGCGCGTCGCCTCGATGGGCGCGGTCGCCGTGCTGATCCTGGTCGCCGGGGTGTGGGGGTCCTGGGGCACCGCGCAGGACGTGATGCTGACGAAGGGCAAGGAGCGGGGCACCGTCACGGTGTCGGCGTGCGGTGACGACACCTGCACGGGGCCGTTCGCGCCCGTCTCGGCCGGCGCGGCGAAGCGCACGAGCGTCGTCCTCGACAAGTCGGTCGGGGTGCGCAAGGGCAAGACGTACGACGTGATCGTGAAGCCCGGCACCGACGACGTGTTCCGGTCCGGTCCCGCCGGGGTCCTGTACGCCTGGGTGCCGCTCGGCGGTGCGCTGCTGCTGGCGTCGGTGGTGGTGGCCGGGGGGCTGCGGCTGACGCGGGTGGCGTGGCTGCTGGCGGGTTCCGGGATCGCACTGCTCACGGCGGCGTTCGCCGCGTTGCAGTGAGACGGGCGAGTGAGACGGCCGGTGCCCCCGGGGTGTACACCCCGGGGGCACCGTCGCGTTCGGAGTAGCCGTCAGCCGGTGTTG